>NZ_OY771648.1 GCF_963674925.1 uncultured Draconibacterium sp. | reverse complement strand
TGCCGGATTACCACGATTCCTGAATATTGAAGGCGAAAACCTGAATGGGGTGTATTCGGCCAACGAATTTCTGACTCGTGTAAACTTAATGGAATCTTTTAAGCGTGAAACACCAAGCCCGGTGCAGAAAGGCGATAAAGTTGCAGTAGTTGGTGGTGGAAACGTTGCTATGGATGCCTGCCGAACTGCATTGCGTCTGGGAGCAGGAGAGGTTTATATTATTTACCGACGTGGAGAAGATGAACTGCCTGCGCGAGCTGAAGAAATTGAACATGCCAAAGAAGAGGGTATTCAGTTTAAATTACTGGCGAATCCTATAAAAATTCATGATAACGGTTCGGGTTGGGTAGGAGCCATCGAAAATCAGCAAATGGAATTAGGCGAACCTGATGCCTCGGGACGAAGAAGGCCGGTTCCGGTTGAAGGAGAAACTTTTAAACTCGATGTGAATAAGGTTGTTATTGCAGTGGGGCAGTCGCCAAACCCTTTAATTACGCAAAGTACCAAAGGGCTGGATTTGCATTCGTGGGGCGGAATTATTGTTGACGAGCAGACCATGAAAACAAGTATGAAAAATGTATATGCCGGAGGTGATGTGGTTACCGGTGCAGCAACCGTAATTCTGGCAATGGGTGCCGGAAAAACTGCTGCACAAGCTATTGATGAGCAATTGAATTAGTGTATCCGGCATTGATGGTTTCTCTTAAAGGTGAGGCTATCACTAATCGGGTGTACTTTGATGAGAATATAAAATATAAAGGAGCTTTTGGGCTCCTTTTTTTATAACAATTTAAGTTTCATAATGCTGTAGTACCCATCCTCTTATCCTTCCCTTCGAGGAAGTGAGAGACAGGAGAGAGGGTAAATTAGTTGATAATTTTTCCAATCAATCCAAACTTTATTTCTCAACCTTCAAAATCACAACTTTATCACCGGTCTGCACTCTATCCTCTGAGCCAAACAATCTGAACTTGCCTTTATTATCCTCAATCAGAATAGGCAAAGTTTCCAGCAGATCAATTTTATTTTCATCGATCCATTGTTTGCACGACATGTCGCTTTCAACGGGCACGCTGCTTTCTTCTGCTTCATCATGTTGCATTTTATGCATCCATTCATCAAGGCTAACCGGCGAAGCAAATAACAGATTTGTATTCTCAGTTTCTGTTGTTTCAATAAATTCCTCTGACGGAGATTGAGCTACAGCAATTTCAGGCACAAGGAACTTCTCTTTTGCCATTTTTGCGGCAAGCGTATTTACCCGGTTATTGGTTGTCATTCCAACAACTGTTAATACATTATCGGCATGAATATCTTCCCAGGTGGTTTCATTTAGCGCATTGCCAAACAGACTGTTGAAGCCTGATTTTTCAGCCTTGGCAGCCAGTTCCGGGTTATTATCAATAAGCGTAACCGGCTCCTGATCTTTAAAATATTTCGCCAGAATAAGACTCAGCGGATTTACTCCGAGGAATACAATTCCACGGCGTTCGTCCATATAAACCAGTTCGCCCCGCTTGCGCAGCCACTTGGTGGTCCAGCTTAAAAGCACAGGTACGGTAAGGGTTGTAAAAATGGCCATAAACACCAGTATGGAGAAAATGGTTTTATCGATGATGCCCATGCCAAGGCCAATTTCAGCAATAATAATTTCAACAGCTCCCCGGCCGTTCATCCCCGTTCCAATGGTAATTCCTTCGCGCCAGCCATTTCGCGAGGGGAGGTAAAACAAGGCAGTTCCCACTATTTTACCTACTATCGCCAGTGATGTAACTAATATCAACAAACCCAGGTCGGTTTGAAAAACGGTAATATCAACAAAAAAACCGGCGGTTACAAAGAAAATCGGTGCCATAAATCCGATGGAGACATCGTAAAATGCTTTGTTAAGTTCTTTCGAAATCTTTTTGGGAAACAGGTTGTCTTTAATAAACAAACCGGCCATAAAAGCTCCTAAAATGCTGTGCATTCCGGCCAGTTCAGCCAACTCGCAATAACCAAAAGTTACAATCAGAATAAGTGTAAAGTAGGCTGTGCTGTTTTTCATGCCTGAACGCGAAATATACTTCCCCAGGCGAGGTAAAAGGAAAACGCCAATTGAAATAGTTAGCCCAAAGAATACCACTATTTTTCCGCCAATTAACAGCAGTTCGCTGATGTTTACTACGTTGGTTTCGGCAAAGTTGGTGATACCCGAAAAGATAACCAGAGCCAGTGTATCGGAGATCAGTGCACCGGCCATTAACACATAGGCAATGCGCGTATTCAGCAGTTTCAGGTCGATGAGAATACGGCTTTTGGTTGCCAGCGAAGTTACCCCAATGGCTATGGCAACAAACAATCCGGAAATAGGAGTTCCGCCCGTCCAGACAATGGCAAAATAACCCAAAACAAATGGGACAAAAAATCCACCGATGGCCGCCAGCAGTCCCGGCCACGAAGCCTTTTTCAGGTCGCGAAAATCGATTTCCATACCGATGTAAACCATCAGCAGGATAATACCGATTTCGGCGAGCACTTTAACGGCCTCGGAATATTCGAGCCAGCCCAACACGGCAGGTCCCAGTACAATTCCGATTAGCAATTCGCCAAGAATGGCCGGATACCCAATTTTTCGTATGGCAACTCCTCCAAGATATGCCGCCAGTAATACCGCCGAAATATTCAGAATATTAATATGAAACTCTTCCATAGCGCTGTTTTTAAGTTATACCAATTGTTTTTCAGTGTGAGCCTTAAGCGAAACGGTGAAATTACAATGGTTAATGCCGATTGAAGTGGGGAATTGTCATAGATAAGGCTCATTCTGATCTCACATCGGTATTATCTGCTTTTTACAATATAGGAAATTTAGTCCATATAGAATACCTGAAAGTATTTAATGAGATGTTAACGTGTTTGCAGTTGTATTACTGTATTAAAAAGGGGAAGGAGCAGACAGGGAAAACTTGACCGACTAATAATCCGGGGTTTCGTTTTTTCTAAATGGCGAAGGAATATAGGGTTCGCCATTCAGCACTTTTACAGTATTTGTAATGGAAAGCAGTGTGTTTATTAAAAGTATTCCAACAAGAGGAGTTGTTATGTTGGCTTTCCAGTAAACCCACAGGCAGCCCACAAGAACGCCACAAATCAAAAGTTGCAGGCTAATAATGGAACGATAATGGAGGGACATCGCTTTTGTTTTGTGCTTTTTTGTCCGCCACATCAGCACCGTAGGAAACACAAGCGGAAGGATACCACTCAAATGTAGAAATCCTAACCAGGTGTTGTTGTCGTGTTCCCATTCCTCACTTTCCCCGGTTTCGTTGGCTGTGAACAAACTAAAATCGACTTCCAGTGCTTTTGCGATCATCTGAAGTGTATAAGAGCGCGGATCTACCTGCCCGTTTTCGATACGCTGAATAGTTCGGCTGCTCACTTCTGTTTTTTCGGCCAGCTCTTCCTGGGTCATGCCTTTTTTTATCCGTAATTCTTTTATGAGTTTTCCTGTTTCCATTTCGATATTTTTTACAACTTCAAATGTCTCACTGATTCCGTTAACTTACAACTGCACGCGCACGACATTTACACGACATATTAATTTGTCCAGGCCTTTCTTAGTCTATATCAACTGATTTTTCTATTCAATTTTCGATGCCTTCCTTCCCTGTACATTAAAGCCGCTTATTAAATCTCCGTTGTTGGTGAAATGGATATACTATCCATCGTTTTTGTCAAAATTGTTTTGATTTAATTTAGAACGGTTGCTTATACAAAGTGTTAGCGCCGGTATTTATTTCTTATTCTGGAATTTATTTATCATTCCAAATAATTTTTCTTTGTTTATTGGTTTTGAAATAAAGTCGACATATCCATGTTTTATGGCCAATTCCCTGTCGGAATCTGTGGAATAGGCTGTTTGGGCAATTATCGGCAAATCGGGAAACTGAGATTTTATTCTTTCAGAGGCTTCATATCCGTTCATTATTGGCATTTTAATATCCATTAAAACGAGGTCAATAGTTTTGTTCCGGGCGCAAATGTCAACCGCCTCCTTTCCGTTTTTAGCATGTATTAATTCGATATTCCCTTTGATTTCATTTCTCAATAAAGCCTCCAGATACAAATAGTTCACTTCTTCATCTTCTGCAATAAGAATGGTGTACTTACTATCGGCCTCTTTAGGGGTAATGGAAATTTCTGTTGTTTTATCATTCCCGGTTTGGGCAGGTTTATAGGGTATGGTTACGTAAAAAGTTGAACCTTTATCTTTCTCCGATGTAAGCGTAATATCTCCTCCCAAAAGCTGTGCATTTTCTTTCGATATTGATAAACCTAATCCTAATCCTCCATGTTTACGCGACATTTCTTTGTTTTCCTGTGAAAAACGTTCGAAAATAAGCTGGTGGTTTTTAGGAGAAATACCAATTCCGGTGTCTTTAACATAGAGCTTTAACAAATCATTTTCGATAAAATAACCCATTTCGATCATTCCTTCATTGGTGTATTTTAATGCATTTTCCAGGAGGTTGCTCAATATCTTATTAAGTTTTGTTCTATCTGTTGTTATGTTGCTTTGCTCATCCGGCAATGCTTTTTTTACATAAATAGGGATATTTCTTTCTTTTGAGTTTAAATCAAATATTGAAAATAATTCCATTATTAAATCATTCAAACTAAACTCCGTTTCATTTAATTTTTCTTGTTTGGTTTCCAGTGTTGAAATCTCCAGAATATCGTCTATTATCCTCAAAAGCTGATGACTGCTGTTTTGTACTATTTTTGAATAATATCTTCTCTTTTCGTCAGATATATTAGGTTCATCCAGCATTTCGGAAAATCCGATAATGCCATTCATAGGTGTACGGATTTCATGCGACATATTATTTAGAAATTCCGTTTTAAGCTTATTGGCTTCTTCCGCTTTTTCTTTGGCGAGAATTAATTCGGTTTCGGCTTCTTTTTTGGGATTTATATCACGATAATTTAATAATATTCCATTAATTACGGGATTATCAAGTTGGTTTGTGGCTGTTAAAGCTACCCACTTGTAAGAGTTGTCTTTGCATCTGTACCGAAATTCAAAATTATTGGATGATGACTCGGAACCGGCAAGTAAGTCCGTAAAAAAATCTTGTGCTATCAACAGATCATCGGGATGTACCAAATCAAAGGTGCTTTTACCAATAAGTTCTTCTGGTTTCCAACCAAAAATTCGTTCAATATTTGGGCTTTTATAAGCATTGTTGCCATTTTTATCGACAATGGCAATAACATCAGAAATATTAGCGATCATCGATCGCTGCTTTTCTTCATTCGATTTAATTGATTCCTGTATGAGTTTCATTTGTGTTATATCGGAGGTAATGGTGGCAAATTTATTTTTTGCTGGAGAAACTACCGATATCATAAAGTATTTGTCCATTGGAGCAAAATAGGACTCATATTCATAGCTTTTTCCACTTATAGCAACACCAGAAAATTCTTTTAAATAGGGGGCTTCCTGAGTTTGATATACCTCGGTACTTAACTTGCCTACAGCTTGCTCTTTTGGTATCCCGGTGATTTTAGTAAATGCGTCATTGCAATCAATTATGCGATAGTTGACGGGTGTTTTGTTTTCATCAAAAACTAAATCGTGCAATACAACCATTTCAGTCATCGAGGTAAATAAAGCATTTAATTTTTGTTCATTTTCTTTTAATTTTTGCTTGGCAAGCACGCGTGCCGTAACATCTCTGCTTGATGCGTGAATTTCAACGACCTCATGGGTTTCATCATCAAAAATCGCTTTGCTTTTGGTTTCAAACCATGTATAGTTACCATCTTTACATCTTATTCTGAAAGTGGTTGTTGAAATGTAGGATTCTTTAGAAATACTCTGAAGTGAGTCTTCAACCAGTTTAAGATCATCGGGGTGTATAAATTCGAAGGCAGAACGGCCAACTAACTCTTCCGGTGTAAATCCGAGCAAAGTTCTGCACGAAGGGGATGCGTAAATAAAGACACCATTTTTATCATGACGGGCAATCATGTCGGTTGAATTTTCAGCCATGAGCCTGAACAAAGCTTCACTTTCTTTAAGCTCTTGTTCAAGTTTTTTCTGTTCGGTAATTTTAATACCAAAGCCCAGTAAATATTGCTGATTTGCCGATTCGAATCGTATTCCGTTTAATAAAAACGGAATAATTTCACCATTTTTATGTACCAATGGAGCTTCTATTGTATTTTGTCCATGCTTCATTACATAATCGATAGCTTCCTGCACTGCCGATTCTGCACCGGGCACATGCCAATCCATGATATAGCGGTTACCAATTTCATTATGTTTGTATCCTAAAAGATGTTCGTGGTTTTTATTCCATAACACCAATCTTAATTCCGGATAAGTGTATATATAAAAAATTCCGGGTAAGGATTCCATAACCTTACTTGAAAAATCTATATCAGCTAAAAGTGAATTTTCGGTAGTGGTGGTTTGATTGTTATTCTTGTTTTTAAGTTCATTGTAGGCTCCCCTTAACTTATTCAATTCTTCAATAAGCTGTTCTCTTGATTTTTCAGAATCTTTCATAAGTTATGATTTACCGTTTTACCACGCTACTAAAGATAAAAAAAAACTATTTTACCACCTAAGAATTTCCATTTTGACATTCGTTTGATTCGTAGCTTGTTTTTTGTGTTTGATAATATAACATACATGGGAGCTCAACTGGAAAACTTGTCAAACCATTTTTAAAATTCTTTGCTTCTATCTGTGAGCACAAAAAAGATTATCCTGGTTCAGGCTTACTATTTTCATTATTTTTTGTCTGTTTTAATAGCTACAATGAGACTGAATATTATCAATATCATACTTAATATTACGAGATAATTTCCTATGTTTTTTGAGCCCCAAAAACTATCATAATCAGTTATAATCAATTCAGCCAGAATAAGTATAAAAGCTCCGATGATTAATCCAATTCGAAATTTTTTCATTCTGTTTAAGTTTTGTTTATGTGTCAAATTGATTGCAAATTCAAACTTGCCGTTAACGTTTGGTACATGTTGTCGGGGCGGATTTCGAAGAGCCTACCTGCCTGCCTGCCGGTATCTCTAAGGATGTCATCTTTTCGAAAAGATGACATCCTTAGGTGGATTTTAAACCTCGAAATAATAAATCGATTTGTAATCGAGTTTTTTCGCGCCAATCTGGTCGTAAAAGTCCATGGCACTATGGTTTCGGTTGTTAACATACCAGTCAATCACCTTTGCGCCTTCGTTTTTGGCAAAGGTTTTCAGGTGTTTCATCAGCATGGCGCCAATGCCCAGTTTACGGTATTCCGGAAAAACAAATAGGTCTTCGATGTGGTAATTGGTAGTCGCTTTAAATGTGGAGAACGATTTAAAAACAAGCGTAAATCCACAAACTTTTTTGTCTTCGTTTTCGGCCACAAAAACCTTCACATGCGTATCAGAGGCAAAAATGGTGTTACGAATATCCTGCTCGGTGGCCGTAACCATTTCAAGCTGGTCAACGTGAACGGCAAGGCCTTTAATACATTCTAAAATAATTCCGGCATCTTCTGTTTGGGCTTCTCTGATTTGTATCATTTATTCAGCAATTTGATAATCATTTTAGTTTGATTAAAAGAGTCATAATATTACGAAAAACTTATGAGCTTTTACAGTTTCCACCAGGAACAAATCTGTTTCTTTTTGTGCTTTTAAAAAAGCCTGTTACCGGTTATTCCTGAGCTTCAATGCGAATATGGTTTTCAATTCTCGTATGTGTTGAATCGCTGACGAAGCTGGTTACATCACCTTGGCAATTAGTAAAATAAATGTATTCCCCACGATCATAGAATCGATACACCTTGCAGCCGTCGTATTCAAACAAGTAAGAAACAAAATAGGTATCGTTGTTGTCCGATTTATTCGTTGAAACAGGCAGTTTCTGAACTCCCGAGCAGGCTGTAAATCCCAGCAACAGAGCTCCACCAATGGCTTTCTGAATTGTTTTCATGAATTTAAAATTTGTTGTTTGAGGTAGAATCGCAAGAATAGTGCCACTTGTTTATGTAAAGCAGGCGGAAATCTTACAAATTTTCAAAGTCACAATTATACCACGTTTTGTCTACGGTAAAACCGCTTTTTTCGTAGAGTTTGATTGCGGGCTCATTCCAATTCAGTACTTGCAGACGGAAGCGATTGCACTTTTCGGCTTTGGCTACTTCAAACATTTTATCCATTAAACGCGTGCCCAATCCGTTGCCACGCCAGGCCTCCTTTACATACAGGTCGTCGAGGTACAAGGTTTTTCCTACCCAGGTATAGTACGAGAAATAGTAAAGTGCCATTCCAATGATTTCCTTTTCTTCAGTTTCGGCCACATAACAATTAAAGTAGTCTTTCTGCTCGTACATTAGTTCCAGCGAATTACTCACCTTGTCAAGGCTTTCTTCATATTCTGCCAGTTCCGTAATCAGCCCGAATATTGCCGGGAAATCTTTCTCTGTCGCTTTTCTTATATTAATATCCATGAATAAAATTTAACTAAGTTGAAGTTGGGCTGAAGCTTTTACTTCGCCGTTTATTACAATTTCGAAGGTGTGTTCGCCGGGGTAATGTTTGCGGGTGCTCATATTTTTGAATGTATGTTTTTTGCTGATCGCGTGTTTGCCCGGTTTCATTTCCACTTCTTTTATCTGAAAAACTTTTGGCGATGTTTTGCCGTTAGTCTTTACAAAGTGAACGATGTACTCGATCCGCACTTTTTGCTTTTGTTTTATATTGAGGGCGAGATTGAAACTAAACGAAATATCGTCGCCAATTGCCGGCGAAGTATTTGAAAGCTGAAAATCCTCCACTTTCATTAACTCCGGATTGGCAAAGCCAAACAGCAGCATCGCTCTTTTGTTTCCTTGTTTGAGCAGGGTGCGGCAGGCATGTTTTATAATCCAGTCGGTATTCTTTGATTTTCCCTGCCAGCGCTCGCAAATCTCAAGCACCAGTTCGGGGTGGTCTTTCGAAATGTCGTTCAGGTTATTCGCCACACTTTTTCGCACAAATTCCTCCGGGTCGTCTTTTAGTTTCTCCAGAATTGGCAGGATCAACGACGGATCTTTTTTCAAAGCCGGCACTCCCGAAGCCCATGGCAGGCGGGGACGACATCCTTCGCTGGCAAAGCGTCTTACTTTAAAATCATCGCTGTCGGCCCAGGCCAGCATATATTTCATGGCGCCTTCTAAGTCCTTATTTAGAAACGGTCGGATACCAAATTCAGAACTTCCGCATATGGTCAATTTACCCAACGCCGGCAGTGCAATATCCCAGTGTTCCTGGCCGTAAACCTCAACATAGTCGGGTAAAACAATGGCCTCGAAACCGGTAACTTTTGGTACAATGGCCACCAGAATTTCAACAGCTTTTTCAAAATCCTGTGGAAGAAATTGATGCAGGCATAAAGTGGTATGCCGCATCTTTTCTTTCAACTCGCGCTCCGGCCAGTCTTGATCGCACACTGCGGCAACAAATTCTTCCGACTGAAACGGCGGATACACTTCTTTTAAAACGGTTGCGAAAAGTTGTACTTTCTCCAACGGGAACAGGATGTCTTTAAGTTTGTCGGCCATGGTAGTAGTTTTATTGTTTTGGTTGTGAGTTATATGTTCAGACTATTTTGTCCAGTTCATCAAAAAGTTTTTCCTGCTGATTTTTTAAGCTTTGCCACTGTTGTTTTCTGAATGCCTTTAGAATGAAAAGCCGGCCTCTGCCAATTGTTTTTAGCAAAAGAATGTACCAGCGAAAAGCCAGTTTTCCGGCAAATGGCAGCGAAACAATAAACAACAATTTGTGCCACCATAAAGGAAGCCACGCAGCTACCGCCCAGAGCTCGAGTAAATAAACAATAGGGAAGAGGGTAAAACCCAAAACCAGTGAAAACGAACTCCAAAAGGCAAAGTCTTTTATCTTTTTTCGCACAATGGTATCGATGGCAATAAAGGGTATGGCGTTGAATAGAAATCCATAAGCAAAAACCGGCAGGGTGATCAGCAAAAGCAGTTTATTGAAGCCAAGTTTCCAGAAGTTATTTTCGGGATTTTCAACCAGCCACGAGCGCAAACCATATTTCCGCACTTGTGCGTCGAATCGTTTTGCGGCGTTGCAAATCTTTTCCGTTTTTTCTTTATTGTTGGGTTCCAGCTCATCGAGCTTTTTTACCAGTTGCTGATCGCTTTTAAAGCGCTGAACAAATCCATTTTGCTGGCCTGTTTTTCGGGCAAAAGCTTTTCCGTAAATCGCCCGGATAAGCTCGAAAATTTCGTAATTCTCTTTGCTTTTAATGTTTATTGTAAGTGGTTCAATCGCTTTTTCAAGCGCATCGCGTAAAGTCAGCGTCGCAGCGCTGGGGTTTTCATTATAGGCTTCCAGAAAATCATTCACCAACAACGGCTTGCCAAAATTAACCATCACACTGCGGTTAAATTTCCAGTAACTGCTGTAATAAATTCCGGTTGGCACAATATGGATGTCGAGGTTATTTTCGGCTTTTTCCTCTGCCTGAAAAACAATACGCGGAACCGCTTTTTTGTGCGATAACATTTGTCGTTTTGCCGAGTGAGCAGCCTCAGGAAAAAGCGCCAGTGCACAATTATTTTCCAGTACTTTTATCGAGTCGGCAAAAGTTTTTTCATTTTTTGCGAGCTGATCTTTCCCGTCGCGCATGCGGTAAACGGGCATGATTTTCAGAAAACGTAATGCCAGCGTAATAATGCCGGGTTTAAAAATATCGGCACGGGCCAGCCACACCGGCTGAAAACGGGTGTGTAGTAGTATAGCCATCGGGTCGCTTAAAGCATTCTGATGGTTGGGGGCAATAAGTATTGGTTTATTCCGGGGGATGTTTTCTGTCCCGTTTAAGATAATTTTCTTATGTATGATCCAGTCGACAAAACGGACATACTGTTTTAACAGCCAGTATCCCAATGACCACTTTTCGTATTTCATCTTATCAAAATTGTTTGTTCTCTATGTTATAAGATGCCTGCTTTTGGCAGACAGGGAATGTTCATGATTTTAATATTTCTATTTATGTGTTAAGAATTTAACCGTGGTCGTTTCATTTCTTAAAACTAATTATCTGGTTAATTTAAAACGTGCCATAAACGAAGATACGGCAAATCCACTTAAAATATGCCAAACGCCCCACCAGGCTGCAATAATTGTCATGCCGCCAAGCTCCAGTTCGGGAGGGAATATTTTGGGATTAAACATGAGTACCAGCGCTAGACCGGAATTTTGGATGCCGGTTTCTATTGTAATCGTTCGTTTGTCAATTCTTGGTAGGCGGAAAATGCTGCTAATGCTGAAACCGGCCAAAAGTGCCAGGCCGTTATGAACCAGTACAATAAGAAATACCAGGTGTATAAACTTCATGAAATGTTCGAAGTTGGCGCTTAGCAAAGCGATTACAAAACCGATAAAAATAACAATTGAAATTTTGCGAATGGGTTTCTTAATTCTATGCGTTAACACCGGAAAATACTGTGCGATCAGCAATCCGGCAATAACCGGAATACCCAACAATATTACTACGGTTTGCACCATCTGGAAGAAATCGATTTTTATGGGAACAAGATAGTCTCCCGCGCCCTGGTTGTTGTAAAAGCGAATAAACAGATCGCCCCAAAATGCAAAGTTTATAGGGGTCATAAAAGTGGCCGAAATCGTTGCAATGGCAGTTAGACTCACCGATAGTGCGAGGTTGCCTTTTGCCAGGGCACTCATAAAATTTGAGATATTACCACCCGGGCATGATGCAATTAACAACATGCCAAGTGCTACGGTTGGCGTAGGATTAAGCAATATAACAAACAAAAAAGTTACCGCCGGAAGAAGCACAAATTGCGAAAAAACACCAACAATAACCGATTTCGGGCGCATTATAAGTTGTTTGAAATGCTCGATTTTAATGTCGAGAGCAACGCCAAACATTATAAATGCAATGGTGATATTAAGGGCTAATAAACCTGTTGGAGAAAAATTGAGCCTGACATTGTCGAGAACTTCCAGTGCTTCTTTCATATGATTAGTTTTGAAGCGGCAAAATAGTAAACAATGCTGATATTTCATAAAAAAACCGGCATTGAACTTGATTTGTCAATGCCGGTTTTATGAAATATAAGGTACTTCCTATTTGCCAAGTAGTAGCTTTTTCATTTTGTGGTGAATGTCGGTGTTTTCCATAATACCTATAAATTCTTCGGCACCCGGGCCATAGGCAAATACCGGCACCATAACCGCCGAGTGTCCGGTTGTTGGGTAGTCGGCTTTTACAATTCCTTTGCTCATGTCGCCACCTGTCAGAGCCATTCCTCCGGTTTCGTGGTCGGCAGTAACCAATACCAGTGTTTCGCCGTCTTTTGCTGCAAACTCAAGTGCTTTGCCAATGGTCTGGTCAAAATCAAGCATGTCTTCCACAATGTAAACGGTACTGCTGGCGTGTCCACCCCAGTCGATTTGTGAACCTTCAACCATCAGGAAGAATCCTTTGTCGTTATTGTCGAGAATGTTAAGTGCTGTAGATGTTGCAACAGGCAACATATCGCCACGCTCCTCCATTCTGCCGTTGTGAACTCCGGCAGTTAAACCGGCCAGTTTACCACTTTTAACTTTGGCTATTTTTTTAATGTCGGTTTCAACAGTGTAGCCTTTTTCCTTTAATTCGTTTGCCAGGTTACGACCGTCTTTACGTTTTGTAAAATGATCGTTTCCTCCGCCGATAAACACGTCGATATCGGTGTTCAGGAAATCTGCAGCGATGGCTTCGTACATATTCCTGCTGGGCTGATGCGCAATAAACGATGCCGGAGTGGCGTGTGTAATTGCCGATGTTGAAACCAGTCCTGTAGCCAAACCTTTAGCTTCGGCTTCCTCAAGTATTGATTTTACTTTAGCGGTGTCAGTATCAACGCCAATAGCACCGTTGTATGTTTTTACTCCGCATGACAGGGCTGTTCCGCCGGCTGCAGAATCGGTAATGTAATTGTCGGCCGATTGGGTTTTTGAAAAACCAATGTGACGGAGATTTTCAATAAACAGATGTCCCCGGTTAGCTGTAATTCCGGAGAAAACCTGGCTTACTCCCATACCGTCGCCAATAAGGAAAATAATGTTTTTTGGTTTCTCGGCCTTAAACTTTTGGGGATACATTTTTACCTTGTATGGGTCGCTGCCCTGGTAGATCTTATCTGTATCTTCTGATTCTGCATTCAAATATGCATCTTGCGCAAATGTCCCGAAAGTGAGGGCACAAAAGGCAAATAATAAAAATAATTTTTGTGACATGTCTTTTCTTTATTTAGTAGCTGTAAAAATATAGCATTTTGATTATTGAACTTTAAATTAACAATAAAAAACTGTGAATAGTTTTGTAAAGTCAGCTGAACTTTTCAATTTCTTCTTTATCAAACTCGGTATTCAGCGTAAAATAAGTTCCATCAAGCGTGGTATTCATTTTTATAATGTCGATTATCACAAAATTGCTTAGTATTTCTTCCGCTTTTTTGCGCGATAAATGTGCTTGTCGTATAAATTTTGAAAAGGTGATGGATTCATTTTTTCGTAAGTAGTCGATCAGAAAACGCTCGTCGTCGGAGTAGCTTAAGTAAACGCCTTTCGAACTTTTTTCCTTTCGCCACACTTCGATCTGTATTTTGTGGGCCAATATATTTTCGTCTTTCTGGCGGATGTAGGCCAGCCATTTCCCGTTTTCGTCTTTCGCAAAATGTGGTTTTTTATCGCTGGCTTCAATTCCGATTTCCAAAACTGTTTTGCCCTCGATTGTCCATTGTTTTGTAGTGAAATCAATTTGAGGTTTGCTGTATATTTTTGCCGCCGATTCAATCATGTAGAATTCTTCGTCGCTGCTAATGCCGGCAATTTTGCCATTGTCTTTTACGCCAATAAGCAAACGCCCGCCATCGGTGTTGGCAAAGGCCACCAGCGATTTGGCAATTTTTTTCGAGTCGTTAATACAAAACTTAAAATCCTGCTGCTGATGCTCTCCCTCTGCAATAAGTTTATAGATATAACTGCTCATGCGTTAATTGTTTTTGGGCCATTCAATAAAAACTAAACACTACTTCATCCATTCAAACGTAACATAGTGGTCCTGGTTCATTCCCAGATTTTCGTATGTTTTTTGTGCTGCCACATTTGTTTTGTCGGCGTAAAGGCGAATTCCGTTAAGGTTGTCGGCTTCCATTACCATATCTTTAATGTGTGCATACATTTTGCGGTAAACACCTTTTCGTCTGAAATCGGACTTCACATAAACCGATTGTATCCACAAAATTGTTCCGTTGCGCCAGTCGCTCCATTCGAAAGTGGTTAGCAGCGAACTTACTACCTGTCCGTTAATTTCGGCAACGTAATAGTGGCCTTTGTTGCTGTCGTTTAAAACGGCTTCAACACCTTTCTCTACTGTTGGTGCGTGCAGTTCGATGCCCTCTGTTTCGTGCGCCATTGCCAACTGAAATTCTACTAAAGTTTTGTGGTCTTTTAAAGTTGCTTGTCGTATTATCATGTTTTGAGTTTGAAAACAACGAAAATAGTAATTCCACGGAAATCATTAATTTTCGCCAAAGTTAATTTATGTGAGTTCCTGAACGTATTTAAGTTTTTTGAATATTTATCAATCAAAAAAAATCAAACAGATGAAGATAGTTGTAGCCTCAAAAAATCCGGTAAAGATAAATGCCACCGATGCAGGATTTAGTACCTATTTTGAAGGTGTTGAAGTGCAGGGTGTTTCGGTTGAGTCGGGTGTTTCGGATCAGCCAAAAAGCGATGAGGAAACTTTAAAAGGGGCGTTAAACCGTGTAGAGAATGCCCGAAAAGAATTTAGTGATGCCGACTATTGGGTGGGTATTGAAGGTGGACTTTCGGTGAATTGTTCGGAAGTTGAAGCTTTTGCCTGGATCGTTATCACATCGGGAGAAAAAACCGGTAAGGCACGAACAACAAGTTTTCAGTTGCCGCGTAAGGTGGCAGCGTTAATTGCCGAAGGTTATGAGTTGGGCGAGGCCAACGATATTTTGTTTAAACAAGAAAACTCGAAACAAAAAACCGGTGCAGTGGGGTTGTTAACGGGGAATAAAATTAACCGGACCGCCCTTTACAAACAGGCGGTACAGCTGGCGTTGGTGCCATTTTTAAACCCCGGTTTATATTAGCTTTCAATTCGGTCCATAATTTCGTCAACACGGATGCGCTCTTCGTGCAAAAGCACTAATTGTAGTTTTTCTTTTTCTAAACGCTCACTAACCATTGGCCCAACTTCACCGGTTACAATGGTGGTTACTCCCTGCTCTTTTAAAAAATCAACTAATTTAATTCCACTGTGCGATTCTTCAATAAATTTATTCTCCTCGATGGAATACTGGTTTTTATCCACATCAAACAGTACAATGTATTCACACTTTCCAAAACGCAGGTCGAGAAATGACTTTTCTGTTTTGCCCGAGGATGTAATCGCAAATATTTTACTCATAGTTTAACTCTTTTAGATTTTAATAATAACAATTATATCCCAAAATGTTTAATCTTTTTTTAATTTGTTCAGTTCTTCCCAGTATTCAACGGCTCTTCGGGTGTGCGGAATACAAATGGTTCCGCCAACTACATTAGCTACGCTAAAAACCTCAAAAACTTCGTCGGTGGTTACATTTAGCTCGTGGCATTTCTCGAGGTGGTATTTTACGCAATCGTCGCAACGCAGCACCAGCGATGTTGCCAGCCCCAGCATTTCTTTTACGTTGGCACCCAGTGCACCTTCCTTATAAGTTAATGTGTCGAGACTAAAAATGCGCTTCATCACTTTGTTGTCCGAAGCCAGGATTTTTTCATTCATTTTTGCCCGGTAGCTGCCAAATTCTTCCACTGGATTTCCCATAACGTCATTTTTATTATTGTGGCAACAAAGTTAGGCTAAGTTTTAAATTCTGGAAGACTCACAATAAAAATATCAACTGCCAAAAGCCTTGTTTTGTCGCTCTCATATTACTTAAAGATTAAAGGCAATGTTATGTGGATAAAAACCGTTCGTGTTTTAGATGTTTTTAAATTATATTTGCCCACTCAATAAAAAAGGAATAATGAGGACTTTTTTGCTGGTTTTAGTTGGTCTGTTGGCCACAAATTTCTCGTTCGCCCAAGTTGATCTTTATGAAGAAATGCCTGCTGATACAAGCAACATTGCTATTTTAGACCGGCTGGAGGTGAATAGAGATGCGCGGCTCGACAAAATGCTAAAATGGCATATTGAAAAGAACCAAAAAAGAGAGGGGATGGATGGATACAGGGTTGAGATCTTTTTTAGTTCTAGTTTGGACGCTAAAGAACAAGCCCTTAACCTAAAAACTGAATTTCTGACAAACTACCCGGATTTTCCCGTTCATATAAAATTTATTGCACCAAACTTTCGGGTTCGTGTAGGCGATTTTAGAACGAAAAATGAGGCTTTGAAGTTGTATAAGCAAATTCAAAAAAATTATCCCGCAGCTTTTATTGTTCCTGATGTAATCGAATTTCCATTGTTGAAACAAAATCAGTATGAGTGACCAGATTAAACACGAGTGTGGCATTGCTTTAATTCGTTTGTTAAAACCGCTTTCTTACTACCATAAAAAGTATGGTACCTGGAAGTACGGTCTGAATAAGTTGTACCTTTTAATGGAAAAACAGCATAACCGCGGACAGGACGGCGCCGGAATTTGCTGTGTAAAATCAGAACTCGATCCGGGAAATCCGTACATAAGTCGGTTCCGCTCGGTTGAGCCAAATCCAATAAAAGATGTTTTTGATAAGGTGAACAAACCTTTGAAAAAAGCAAAACGTAACAACTTCGACATTAATGACCCGGAATGGGCAGAAAACAATTTTCCGTTTGCCGGAACGCTTTACCTTGGGCACCTACGCTATGGTACTTTTGGTAAAAACAGCATCGATTTTACGCATCCGGTGATGCGCCAGAACAACTGGAAATCGCGTAACCTGGTGTTGGCGGGTAACTTTAACCTTACCAATACCGACGAGCTTTTTAATGTTCTGCTTAACCTGGGGCAGCACCCAAAAGCTTACACCGATACGGTAACTGCACTCGAAAAAGTTGGTCATTTCCTTGATGAGGAAAACCAATATCTTTTCAGAAAATATAAAAACGAAGGCTACGATAATAACGAGATTTCGCCGTTGATTGAGCAAAACCTCGATATCCAGAATATTCTGGAGCGTGCGTCGAAAGACTGGGATGGTGGTTATGCTATGGCCGGATTGATTGGGCATGGCGATGCATTCGTAGTTCGCGATCCGTGGGGTATTCGTCCGGCACATTATTATGCCGACGATGAAATTGTGGTGGTAGCTTCTGAGCGCCCTGTAATTCAAACTGTAATGAATTTGCAGGAAGATGATGTGCAGGAAATTGGCCCCGGCGAAGGACTGATTGTTAAAAAGAACGGAAAGATTTCGAGAGAAATGATCCGTGTGCCTCATAAAAGAAAGTCTTGTTCGTTCGAGCGAATTTATTTCTCGCGTGGTAGCGATAAGGCAATTTACCAGGAAAGAAAGCAGCTGGGGCGTTTACTAACTCCGATTGTTTTGGAAGCTGTTGATTACGATTACGAAAATACCGTATTCTCGTATATCCCGAACACTGCAGAAACCGCTTTTTATGGTTTGGTTGATGGTGTTCGCAGCCATTTGGTAGATTGGAAAATCGATCAGATTCAAAAGAAGAACGGTTCATTATCCGACAAGGATATAAAACGAATTCTATCGTTTGAACCGCGGGTAGAGAAAATTGCCATTAAAGATGTGAAGCTGCGCACCTTTATCGCCGACGATGCCAGTCGTGATGATTTGGTAGCGCACGTTTACGATGTTACCTATGGCGTGATTCAGAAAGACAAGGATACGCTGGTAATTATCGACGATTCGATTGTGCGTGGTACAACCTTGAAAAAGAGTATCCTTAAAATACTCGACCGACTGAAGCCGAAAAAGATCATTGTTGTTTCGTCGGCACCACAAATTCGTTATCCTGATTGTTATGGAATCGACATGGCGCGTCTCGATAAATTTATTGCTTTTAACGCGGCTATCGAATTGTTGAAAGATCATGGTAAAGAATCGCTGATTCAGCAGGTTTATAAAAAATGTAAAGAGCAGGAGAATTTGCCAAAAGAAGAAATGGTAAACTACGTGCGCGAAATTTATCAGCCATTTACAGCTGAAGAGGTTTCGGCAAAAATTGCTGAATTGCTTAAGCCGGAAGATTGTAATGCGGAGGTGGAGATTGTTTATCAGTCAATCGAAAATCTGCACAAGGCTTGTCCGAACGATTTGGGCGACTGGTACTTTACAGGTAATTACCCAACTCCTGGAGGAAACCGGGTGGTTAACGGATCATTCATTAATTATATTGAAGGAAAAGACGCCAGAGCCTACTAGATATGGATTTAGAGATAAAAAATGGCCCGGTACTTAAAAAAGTATCGGGCCATTTTTTTTGGTAAGAAATATTTTATTCAACCGTTGGCCATTCATCATCTTCCTTACCTTTTATGTAAGTTTCAATGTGACGGTCGACTTTAACCTCGTAAATATCTTTGATTGTTAAAATAATTCCGGTTTCAAGTACGTTTCCAAACACCTCGTTTTTAATGGTTCCAAAAGTTTTCATCGATGGTGAAAGGTTCATGTAGGCATTTACCAGCGGAGGAATATTCTCGCCAAATGTCCGTACGTTTTGTACCAGAATTTTGTAGTCATCCTTGTATTCCGGGCCAACAAAAAGTTTCTTCATGGCATCCATGTCGATGTTGAATTCAACAGGATTATACGGGTATACAAGATTTTCCTTGTCGCGGAAATATTTTTTAAAGAAATACTGAATCAGGTTACGCGCTTCATTATGGAAGTGCTCGTACATTGTAATTTTTCCAAAGAAATATTTTATCTCCGGATGGTCAACGGTAAGCGCTCCCAATCCGTCCCAAAGGTTGTCGAGTGCAAAAAGAGCTTTGGCTCCGGCTTTACTCGACTGATAAGCCGGTTGAACAAACGAGCGACCCAACTCCAGTGTGTAGGGCAGGTAGTTCTCTTCAAATTCTTTCGAAAAGTGAAAAACCCGCGAAGTGGCCAGTTTAATGTTGCCTTCTTCGTCGCGAGGCGCATCGGCGCACAACACATAACGGTAACCGCCTAAAATCTCTTTTGCATCCGGATCCCAAACAATCAATTGCTTGTAAGGATTTTTTGCGGTGTCGTATGCATCGATGTCGGTTTCTTTACCGGTGCCACCACCTGCATCCCTGAAAGTGATTTCGCGTAAACGACCCAGCTCGTGCATAATTGCAGGTGAGTCGTGTGCTGTTACAATATATATTTCGTTACCACCTTTGTTGGTTTTGCGAAGTAATTTTTCAGGCGTTAGCTCAGCGTAAATTTCTTCTCTTGCTATAGGTGCTATTATGTCCTTCATTTGAATCTTTTTATCTGTCTGTGTCCCCAAACTCCCGAAACAGAGTGCGGAAATATGTGTCTCATTGACATTACGCTAATTCTCTTTACTTGTTTCGAGTTCCCTATTCATTTGAAAATTGGAATACAAAATTAAAAAAATCATGAGAATGCAGTTCGATAATGCTGTTTAATTTACTGAATCAGAACTTTCTTTTAGTTCATAAACTTTTTGTTTTACCCATTCGGCCCATTCCTGGTGCGTTTTTGTGTGGTCGAAAGTGGTGTAAGGAATGGGTTCGCCAAAATAAAGATGTACATCGGTATTTTGGTGTTTCATGGTCTCGTCGGGCAGAAAAAACATTTCGAGGTTCCATTTTATTCTGAAAAACTTCCTGAATTTAGCCAGGCGATAGAATCGGTTTGAATTTCTTCCGCTGATAAAAACGGGAATAATATCTCGTTTGTGTTTTATTGATTTGCTGATGAAATGTTTTTTCCACTCCAGATCCATAATCTGTCCATTAATTTTTCGGGATGCCAGACCTGATGGGAATATTAAAATCTGATCATCCGAGTTGTAACATTCCGAGAGCTTTTTCGCAGCCTTGCGCACATGTCCGCCATGTTTGTTTACCGGAACAAAAACAGGACTAAGTTGTGGAATATTGAGTAAAATATCGTTGGCTAAAAACTTGAAAGATCCCAAACGTGCTTCTACATTTTTCATCAGCAACATACCGTCAAAACCGCCCAGTGGGTGGTTGCTGGCAATGATGTAACGCCCTGATTCCGGAATGTTTCCCAGGTTGTGAACGAATTCATGAACATTAAATTCTTCAACAACTTTGTCTACAAATTCAATTCCCTCGAGGTGTCCGTACTTTTTAAGGAACGTGTTCACTTCGTCGAGATGCAGGATGTTGTTTAACCATCGATATACAAATCCCGGGATGAATTTTGCCAGTCCCGGACTTTTGGCGGCAAATACCTCTCTTATCCGAATTGGCTTGTAGCTTTTTGTGCTATTCTCTGTGGTCATTTCTGGTTCATTTGCAGCGGCAATTAACTAAAAATTGCTTAATCTGAAAAATGTCATCACACAGATCTTTTGTCTGGCCTTTCCCTTCATTTGTCTTTTATATGGCTGATGTTCTCATAATGAAGTCTTCTCCGATAAAATAAATATTGCCGAAAAGCGAGTTATTAACGATGTGTTGATTGGATTTGGAGGTTTGTAAAATGCTGTTAATCAATAGTGGGGATTGGGTTTTTAACAGAATTGAACAGGTTTTAAACATTTTGTAATCGGGTTATTAACAAAAAGCGTGAAATGTGAAGTGGAATGAAATGGAATAATATGGCATGAAATGGAATAAAATTGTATTTTTACACTTGATAAAAAGACATTTAGGAATTTATGGCATTTTTTGCAGGAACATATCAGGCTACCATCGACGACAAAGGGCGTGTGGTTCTTCCGTCGGCTTTTAAGAAGGCGATGGGCGAGAATATTCCTGACCAGGTTGTTCTGGAGAAGAACCGACTGGGGAAATGCCTCGATATTCATCCGATGGAAGTGTGGCAGGAAAAAGTGGAGAAGTTTCAGGCGAAAGTACGCGCCAGTACCAATCCTGCGCATTTTGCAGCTTTGCGTCAGTATTTCCGGAATTTTGCTCCGGTAAGCCTCGCCGCAAACGGTCGGATAAATATTCCTGATGAATATTTAAAGTACGCGAACCTGGAGGGCAAGGTGACATTCCTGGGAATGGGCGCCTCTATTAGCCTGAGCAACGAAATCGTGGCAGAAGCCGACGATATATCTGATGATGCTTATCTGGACATGTTGAGAGAATTTGATTTGTAGGGAAGATGTCTGATGTTTATCACATACCGGTTCTGGCAGCCGAAAGTATCGAGGGGATGAATCTGCATCCCGGGGCCAGTGTTGTCGACGCTACTTTTGGAGGTGGCGGTCATTCGGCAATGATATTGAATGCACTTGACAGTGGTGGTCGTTTGTTCGCTTTCGATCAGGACGAAGACGCTGCCGGGAATGCCATAAAGGATGACCGGCTTTTTTTTATTCGTCATAATTTTCGTTACGTACGTAATTTTCTGCGCTACCATGATGTAGAGCAAGTGGATGCGGTTTTTGCAGATCTTGGCGTTTCGTCGCACGAGTTTGATGAAGCCGATCGTGGTTTTTCATTTCGTTTTGATGCTCCGCTCGACATGCGCATGAATCGGGAAGCCGGACTTGATGCCGCGAAAGTTGTGAATGAGTACGACGAAGAAAAACTTCAGATGATTTTTCGGATGTACGGCGAAGTTAAAAACGCGCGGAAGTTGGTTGCGCAAATCGTTAAAGCCAGAAGTGAAGCTCCGATAAAAACCACTACACGCTTAAAAGAGATTGCGTCGTCGTGCGCTCCAAAAGCAATCGAGAATAAATATTTAGCACAGGTTTTTCAGGCACTTCGTATTGAGGTGAATGAAGAGATGGAAGCCTTGCGCGAATTTCTGGCTACTTCGCTCGATATTCTAAAACCCGGCGGTCGCCTGGTAATTCTTACTTATCACAGTCTGGAAGATCGCCTGTGTAAGAATTTTATGAAGTCGGGAAATTTCGAAGGAAAGATCGAAAAGGACTTTTACGGCAATGTGCAGTCGCCTTTCAAAATCATAAACCGAAAAGTGATTATCGCCGGGGAAGAGGAGTTAAAGTCAAATCCGCGATCAAGAAGTGCTAAACTGAGAATAGCAGAACGAATTTAACGATGGCAGAGCAAAATAAAAATACAAGAAAACGTACGGGGATGAAATCCTTTATCGGGGGGACCATTCTTACCGATGAGCGCACTCTGAAGCAGATGCCGTTTGTAGGTTTTCTGGCGGTTCTGGGCTTGCTGCTGATTACCAATCGTAACTGGTCGGAAAGCACACTGCGCGAGATTGTGGTGTTGCAGGAGGAGTTGGAAGAGTTGCGATCAGAATCGGTAACACTTTCTGCCAAATTGATGGACGCCAGCCGTCCGTCGGAAGTAGCAAAACGAGTTGAAGAGGCCGGAATTGGTTTGCAGGAACCAATGCGTCCTCCGCAAAAAATAACGGTTGAAAAAGAAGATTAGAAGTGGGGATCAGGAAAACCATATTGTCGCGTATTGCAATTGTATACTTCGTGTTGACGTTGTTCGGAGTTGTGGTTGTGTTTAAGCTTGTTTCTGTTCAGCAGATAAAAAATGAGCGCTGGCAGCAAATTGAGAAAAACCTGAGCAATAATACAGTTATTATTCCACCGGTACGGGGAACCATTTGTGCTGATGACGGCAGTGTTTTGGCTACGTCGGTTCCGGGGTATAAAATTCGCATCGATTTGGCGGCCGAAGGAGTTAAAAAAGTATTCGATAACGAGGTGGATTCATTAGCCTGGTATTTGTCGGGTTTTTATAAAGATGCTTCAAAAAAAGAATATGCGAGGCGATTGCGTTCGGCTTACAAGAACAGGAATCGTGGCTATCTGCTCACTCCGGAAAAAATAGATTACAATCAATTACAGGAATTTAAAAATTTCCCGATTCTGCGCCGCGGACGATTTGGTGGCGGACTGATCATCGAACAGGAGAATAAGCGTCTGAATCCTTTGGGTATGCTGGCTCAGCGAACCATCGGAAGTTTGAATAAAGAAAATGCCCTAACTCCGGTTCCGGTAGGTTACAACGGTCTGGAACGTTCGTATGAAATGTACCTGCGTGGTGAAAATGGTATCAGTTACAAACAAAATCTTTCAGGTCGTTGGGTAACTCGAACCGAAATTGAGCCGCAAAACGGGATGGATATTATTACCACCATTAATGTAAAGATGCAGGACATTGCCGAAAGTGCTTTATATAAACAGGCGTTGAAATCGAATCCGGAATGGGCAACTGCAGTTTTAATGGAAGTGAAAACAGGGGAGATCAAAGCGATTGCGAACCTGGGAAAAACAAAAGAAGGTTTCTACGAAAAAGATAATTACGCACTGGGACATCGTGGGTGTTACGAGCCGGGGTCCACTTTTAAACTGGTTTCGCTGATGGTGGCGCTGGAAGACGGAGTGGTGGACACCAGCGATGTGTTTGATACCGGAAATGGTTACTGGGCACAGGAAAATATTACCGATGACCACGCTTGTGGTAAAGTGAATGTGAAACAAATTCTGGAGCAGTCATCGAATATCGGAACGGCAAAAGTGATATTGTCGAAGTATACAAACAATCCAAAAGACTATGTTGACCGGATTTATGGATTTGGCATTCAAAAACCTTTGGGACTGGAACTGGCCGGTGAAGGACAACCTTATATAAAGTACCCCGGAAATGCCGATTGGTGGGGGACTACCACTTTAGGTCGTATGTCGTATGGTTACGATTTGCGACTTACTCCACTGCAAATTTTGAATTTCTATAACGCTGTTGCCAACGACGGCGCCATGGTAAAACCACGTTTGGTAAAAGAAATTCGAAATAACGGAGCTCTGGTAAAAACATTTAAACCTGAATTGTTGAATCCGATGATTGTGTCGAAAGAGACCATTGGAAAAGCGCAGGCCATGTTGGAGGGTGTTTGTCAGAACGGAACCGGGCGCGGTGTTCAGGGAGAACATTTTAAAGTGGCTGGTAAAACCGGAACAGCGCGAGTTGCCCGATCGGACGGTAAAGGTTACGAATACGGAGCTTATTACGCATCGTTTGTGGGGTATTTCCCGGCAGACAATCCGATGTATTCATTGATTGTGACCTTTAAAAAGCCACGGAACTCGATTTACGGAGCAGCCGTTGCCGGTCCTGTTTTTAAAGA
The DNA here is from genome assembly GCF_963674925.1 of uncultured Draconibacterium sp. Taxonomy (NCBI): domain Bacteria; kingdom Pseudomonadati; phylum Bacteroidota; class Bacteroidia; order Marinilabiliales; family Prolixibacteraceae; genus Draconibacterium; species uncultured Draconibacterium sp. Next base: position 334,364 of record NZ_OY771648.1, on the reverse strand, counting down.
GATTTCCGAAAAAGTATATGCCAGTCAGATTATGAATGCCACTCCCGAAGATGATAATCGGGAAGGAGAGGATATTCCTCAGATAAAAAGCGGGCAGCGCGACGACATCCTTCGTTTGGCTGAAGAGCTGGAGTTGAAAAATGTGCGTGGATTACCCGATTCAAGGATGGTTTCGCTGAATACACAGGACAGTACAATTGTGCTGGAAGAGAATGTGGTGCCGGTAAATGCAGTACCTGATGTAGTTGGAATGGGTGCCAGCAACGCCGTTTTCCTGTTGGAGAATGCAGGCTTGAAAGTGAAAATAAACGGAATAGGAAAAGTTAAAAAACAATCGTTGAAACCCGGTAGCTCATATCGCCCGGGTCAAACAGTATATCTCTCATTAAGTTAAGATGAAGCTAGCGGAGTTATTGGAACATATAGGAATTGTTGATTGTATTGGTGAAACCGATAAGGAGGTTGCAGGCATTCAATTCGACTCTAGGAAAATCACCGAAGATAATTTGTTTGTGGCGCAAAAAGGCGTTTCTGTTGACGGGCATCGTTTTATTGATACTGCAATAGAGAAGGGCGCAACAACAATTGTATGTGAAGATCTTCCTGAAGCAACAAAACCAGGTGTTACTTATGTGCAGGTTGAAGACTCCAATAAGGTTTTGGGTGAAATTGCAGCTGCGTTTTATGGTTCGCCATCATCAAAAATGAAAGTAGTTGGCGTTACCGGAACAAATGGAAAAACCAGTATTGCCAGCTTGTTGCACAAACTTTTCAGAATGCAGGGCTACAATGTTGGTTTGCTTTCTACAATTTCATACAAAATAAACGAGAAAGAGGAAGTTGCCTCGCATACCACGCCTGATTCATTGAAGATTCAGAAGTTAATGGCTGAGATGGTGGAAGCCGGTTGCGAGTACTGTTTTATGGAAGTGAGTTCGCATGCTATTCATCAGCAGCGCATTGCGGGTATCGAGTTTGCAGGCGGAATTTTTACCAATATTACCCACGATCACCTCGATTACCACAAAACTTTCGCTGAATATATAAAAGCTAAAAAAGCCTTTTTCGACGGTTTGCCAAAAGATGCTTTTGCATTGGTTAACGCCGACGATAAAAATGGTTTGGTGATGCTGCAAAATACAAAAGCCCGAAAGCTGACTTATTCCAACCGTACGATGGCTGATTACCGCTGTAAAGTAATTGAAAGTCATTTTGACGGCATGCTGCTAAGTATGGACGGGCAGGAAATCTGGACACGATTCGTTGGTCTTTTTAATGCTTCAAACTTGCTGGCGGTTTATGCCACAGCAGTAGAGTTGGAACAGGATAAAAACGAAGTGTTAACCATTATCAGCAATTTACAATCGGTGCAGGGCCGTTTTGAAACTATCCGCAGTGAAGATGGCAAATATGCCATTGTGGATTATGCACACACGCCCGATGCATTAAAAAATGTGTTGGAAGCAATCTCCGAAATCAGAACAAGAAACGAACAGGTGATAACTGTAGTTGGCGCCGGTGGCGACCGTGATAAAACGAAACGACCGGAGATGACACAGGAAGCTTTAGCCGCCAGCGATAAGGTGATTTTAACTTCGGATAATCCACGAAGCGAAGATCCGGAGGCGATTATAAAAGATATGGAAGCCGGCGTTGAGCCGCAATATAAAAATAAAGTAGTGTCGATAGTTAGCCGCCGCGATGCCATTAAAACGGCGGTGATGCTGGCCCAACCGGGCGATATTATTCTTATTGCCGGAAAAGGGCACGAAGACTACCAGGAAGTAAATGGTGTAAAACATCATTTCGACGACAGAGAAGAAGTAAGAAACTGTTTTGGACTAAAAAATTAACAACAAGATATGTTTTATTGGCTATACGAACTTTTAGCAGGATACGATATTCCCGGAATTGGAATGCTCCCGGGTATTACATTTCGCTCGGCAGCAGCAATTATCCTTTCGTTGTTTATTACAACGATTTTCGGGAAAAAGCTGATCCGCATTTTGCAGCGTAAGCAAATTGGCGACGAGGTACGCGACCTTGGCCTTGAAGGACAAATGCAAAAGCAGGGAACGCCAACAATGGGCGGAATTATCATTCTGATGGCCATTATTATCCCGACGCTGCTTTTTGCCCGCCTCGACAATGTTTATATCCTTTTAATGCTCATTACCACCGCATTTTTAGGGATGATCGGTTTTATCGATGATTATATAAAAGTATTCAAGAAGAATAAAGAAGGGCTGGCCGGTAAATTTAAAATACTGGGGCAGGTAAGTTTGGGGCTTATTGTGGCTGCCACGCTTTTTATCAGCGAAGATGTAAAGGTTCGTGAGCATGTAAGCGACGAAAATGGAGAATTTCTGACGGAAGTAGTTGTTGATCCCGTTACAGGCGAGAGCACAAAGCAGTTTGTAATGGAAGATGTAAAATCGACCAAAACCACCATTCCGTTTATTAAGAAGAATGAATTTGATTATGCCTGGCTGGTGGCCTTTGCAGGTAATGCCGCAGGTTGGTTGAAGTGGCTGGTTTATGCTGTTGCCATAATTCTGATCATTACAGCCGTTTCGAATGCAGCAAACCTTACCGACGGAATTGACGGACTGGCAACCGGAACTTCAGCTATTAGCGGTGCGACATTTGGGATTTTGGCTTATGTGAGTGGTAACATAATTTATGCCGATTACCTCAATATCATGTACATCCCGAATATTGGTGAACTGACAGTATTTATTGCAGCTTTCATCGGGGCTACTGTTGGATTTCTGTGGTACAACTCTTTTCCTGCACAGGTTTTTATGGGCGACACAGGAAGTTTGGCCCTGGGAGGAATATTGGCTGTTTTTGCCGTGATCATCCGCAAAGAAATTTTGATCCCACTGTTGTGTGGAATCTTCCTGATCGAAAACCTGTCGGTGGTTATTCAGGTGTTTTGGTTTAAATACACCAAACGCAAATATGGCGAAGGACGCAGAGTATTTCTGATGAGTCCGATTCACCACCATTTTCAGAAAAAAGGTTTCCCGGAACCAAAAATTGTAACACGCTTTTGGATTGTCGGAATTATTCTGGCAGTAATAACAATTGCAACATTAAAAATGAGATAGATTGAAAGGATTGGTAGCCATATTAGGAGGAGGCGAAAGCGGAGTTGGAGCAGCCATTCTTGCACAAAAAAAGGGATACGATGTGTTTGTATCCGACCTTGGAAAAATCAAGGAAAAGTACAAAGACGTTCTTTCAGATTATAAGATCGATTTTGAAGAAGGCCATCACTCGGAAGAGAAAATTCTGAGCGCCGAACTGGTAGTAAAAAGCCCGGGAATTCCCGAAACTGCACCACTGGTAAAGCAATTAAAAGAGCAGGGCACTCCGGTGATTTCGGAGATTGAATTTGGCGGTCGTTTTTCAACGGCCAAAACCATTTGTATTACCGGAAGCAACGGTAAAACCACTACCACTTTGCTGACTTACCATATTCTGCAAAAAGCAGGATTAAATGTTGGCCTGGCAGGAAATGTGGGAAAAAGCTTTGCCTGGCAGGTGGCCGAAGAAAATTTTGATGTGTATGTAATTGAGCTAAGTAGTTTTCAGCTTGATGGGATGTATGATTTTAAAGCAGATGTAGCAGTGTTGATGAACATCACACCCGATCATCTCGATCGTTACGGCTACGATATGCAAAACTACACCGACTCAAAATTCAGGATACTTCAAAATCAAACAGCAGATGACTACTTCGTGTATTGTGCCGACGACGAAGTAATTCAAAAAGAAATAAATAAAAGAGAGATAAAACCTGTTCAACTTCCTTTTGGGTTGGGAGAGGCTGCCGGGCCTGGAGCAGGTGTGAGAGACAATCGGATAATTATCAACTTTAATCAAAATCAATTCAGCATGTCGATACTGGATTTATCACTACAGGGGAAACACAATACCTACAACAGCATGGCCGCAGGCATTGCAAGCATGGTATTAAAAATCAGGGATGAACAATTGAGGGAAAGCCTTTCGGATTTTACAGGTGTTGAGCACCGTTTGGAGCGCTTTCTTAAGGTTCATGGCATCGAGTTTATCAACGACTCGAAAGCGACGAACGTAAATTCATCGTGGTATGCGTTGGAAAGTGTACACAAACCGGTGATCTGGATTGCCGGAGGAGTGGACAAAGGCAATGATTACACCATGCTGCAGGGGCTTGTAACCAACAAGGTAAAAGCTATTGTTTGTTTGGGTAAAAACAATGCCAAGTTGCATGAAGCTTTTGGCGATTGTGTGGCAGATATTGTGGATGCATCAAGCATGGAAGAGGCTGTAAAAGCTGCCTACTACCTGGCCCGAAATGGCGATACAGTGCTGTTGTCACCGGCGTGTGCAAGTTTTGATCTATTTGAGAATTACGAAGACAGAGGAAATCAATTTAAAAAAGAAGTAAGGAATTTGTAATGCAACATTCCATTCTGAAATTATTTAAGGGCGACCGCGTGCTTTGGATGGTGCTGATGCTGTTATCGGTGTTGTCGCTGCTTATTGTGTACAGTTCAACGGGTGCATTGGCCTATCGTGTGGCTCAGGGAAACACCATGAAATACCTTTTCCGTCAGGTAGTATTTCTGGGTACCGGAATTGGGGTAATTCTGCTCATGGTAAACGTGCTGCCCATAAAGTTGTACTCAAAACTGGCGTGGTGGGCTTTGCTGGCAAGTATCGGCTTTTTACTTTTTTCCATTGTGATGCGCGGAACATCATTTGTTTCTTCCAGCGGGCGTACACTTAATTTCTGGGGAGCAACATTTCAACCGGCCGAAATGGCCAAGATTTCACTGGTCTTATTCTCAGCCAAAATTTTAGGGAAACGCCAAAAAACAAAAGGCGATTTGTGGGAAGCATTTAAGAAGATAATATTTTATACGGCTATTGTCTGTGGTTTGATTTTTATATCCGATTTCTCAACCTCGGCATTGCTTTTCGCAACAATTATGACGATGATGTTTTGTGGCCGGATTCCGTTAAAATATTTGTTTTCGCTTGTAGGTATTGGAATTGCTTTGGTGGTAACGATTTACTTTACTGCCGATCTTTTGCCGGATAGTATTGGCCGTGTTCATACCATAAAGGGTCGAATTGAACGGTTTATAAATCCACCGCCACCGGAAGCATCACAGGGAATTACACAGGCCGACTATGCAAAACTGGCCATTTATTCCGGCGGAATTATTGGGAAAGGCCCCGGCCATTCTGATGTAAGTAATTATATGGCCGCTGCATATAACGATTTTATTTTTGCCATAATCGTTGAAGAATATGGTTTGTTGGGAGGTATTGCGGTAATCATGCTTTTCCTGATTTTCTTTTTCAGGGGAGTGGTGATTGTTCGGCGGGCCACCCGAACATTCCCGGCTTTTATGGTTATTGGATTAACGCTGGTTCTGGTATTCCAGGCCATGATAAATATAGGTGTTTCAAGCGGTGCTTTGCCGGTTACCGGTCAGCCACTGCCATGGATTAGCCTGGGAGGAACATCGCTGCTGTTTACTTCGCTGGCTTTTGGATTGATACTTAGTGTTAGTCACCAAAATCAGCAGAATAAAGAAGTTGAGGAGCAACCGATTATGATTAAAGCTCCCGATGAAGATTACGAAATAGAAAACGATGCAGTCAATGACTGAAATAATAAGTGAGTAACATTGGAGCATAAATGAATTTTTATCTCACCCAGGATAGGGGAATATAAAGATTGCGATAGATGAAACAAAAGATAAATAAAGCCATAATTAGCGGAGGTGGTACCGGAGGACATATTTTTCCGGCGCTTGCCATTGCCAACGAAATTAAAAAGCGCAATCCTGACGCTGACATTTTATTTGTTGGTGCCGAAGACCGGATGGAAATGGAGAAAGTGCCGGCCGCCGGTTATAAAATTATTGGCTTGCCTGTGATGGGATTTCCGCGGAAACCCAGCATGAAAGTATTTACGTTCTTTAAAAAGTTGCGCCAAAGTTCGAAGTTGGCTAAAAAGATTGTGGCCGATTTTCACCCGGAAGTAGCTATTGGAGTGGGCGGTTATGCAAGCGGTCCGCTGTTAAGGGCAGCTGCAAAAGATAAGGTGCCTTGTTTAATTCAGGAGCAGAATTCATATGCCGGAATCACCAATAAACTACTAAGCAAAAAAGTTAATTCCATTTGTGTGGCTTACGATAAAATGGAGCGGTTCTTCCCGGCAGAAAAACTGATTTTTACTGGAAATCCTGTTCGTGAAAATTTGACCGAAAAACAAAATAGAAAAGAAGCGTTTGAGTTTTTTAAAGTAAGTGAGGAAGATAAGATTGTATTAATTGTTGGCGGTAGTCTTGGTGCACGTTCGGTAAACCAGGCTGTGCTGAAAAATATGAAGGAAATTGAAGCTTCGGGAATTCAGGTAATCTGGCAGACCGGGGCGTATTATTACGATAAAATTCAGGAAGAACTAAAAGAAACAAAATCGAAAAATCTGCAGATCCACAAGTTTATAACTCGTATGGATCTGGCCTATGAAGTGGCCGATCTGGTGATTTCGAGAGCAGGAGCAGGAACAATTTCGGAGTTGTGTTTGGTAGGAAAAGCATCGGTACTGGTGCCGTCGCCAAATGTTTCGGAAGACCATCAAACAAAAAATGCGATGGCTTTGGTTGAGCAGGATGCGGCATTAATGGTACGCGATGATGAGATTAACGAGAAATTATTTCCACTGGCTTTTGAAGTGGTGAACGATGAAGATCGTTGCAGCGCGTTGGCAGCAAAAAGTAAAGAGTTGGCCAAACCTGATGCTACCAAACAAATAGTTGATGAAGTAGAAAAATTAGTGAGACAATAGAATGGACAACATTCAGAAAATAAAGAATGTATATTTCCTTGGGATCGGAGGAATAGGGATGAGTGCGCTGGCCCGTTATTTTAAATTTTCGGGGCGCAATGTGGCAGGATACGATCGTACGCCAACAGCATTGACGGACGCTCTTCAGAAAGAGGGAATCGATGTGCATTTTGATGATGATATCCGGAATATTCCGTCGAAATGGAATCCGGCGGAAACCATTGCTGTTTATACTCCGGCCTTGCCCGACGAGCATAAGGAGCTGAACTGGTTTAAAAGCCAGCCAATTGGTTTGTTTAAGCGGGCGAAAGTGCTCGGGATGATTTGCAACGAGCGAAAAGGAATTGGTGTTTCCGGTACTCACGGAAAAACCACAACAAGTACTATCGTTACCAATATCCTAAGTAAAACAGAACAAGGATGCGGCGCATTTTTAGGCGGCATTTCAAAGAATTTCAGGAGTAATTTGGTACTTCCTGAAAACGATTCGCCATGGATTGTTGCAGAAGCCGATGAGTTCGATCGTTCGTTTTTGCACCTAAAACCACAATTGGCATTGGTAACTTCTGTTGATGCTGATCATTTGGATATTTATGGTGAAAAGGAAAAGATCGTTGAGTCGTTTGAAAAATTTATTTCGCAGATCCGGCCCGATGGAAGTTTGGTGCTAAAAGAAGGAGTAGAACTGGACACTTCGAAAACCGAAGCAAAAGTTTATTCTTATTCATTAAAAGGTAAAACTGATTTTGCCGCACTAAATCTGCAATTGAATTCAGAAACGGGATTTTATTCCTTCGATTTAAAAACTCCGGACGGAATAATTGCCAACTGCAAAATGAATTATCCGGGGCTGGTGAACGTAGAAAATACTGTTGGAGCCAGTGCTTTGGCCTGGCTGGCCGGAGCTTCGGCAAACGCTATAAAAGCCGGTATTGAAGATTACGAAGGTGTTGCCCGTCGTTTTGATATACGCTACCGTTCGGAGAATCGGATTTACATCGACGATTACGCACATCACCCGGCAGAATTAGAGGCGTTTATAACTTCGGTTAAGGCCTTGTTCCCCGATAAAAAAGTAACAGGAATTTTTCAGCCTCACCTGTTTTCGCGCACCAAAGATTTTGCGCCTGAGTTTGCACAAAGTCTGGATTTGCTGGATAAAGCTATTCTTATTCCGCTTTACCCGGCTCGCGAAGAGCCAATTCCCGGTGTTTCATCAGCAATCATTTACAAAGAAATGAAGCTGGAGAACAGGATGCTGGCCGAGCGTGATGAGGTATTGAAAATACTAAAATCAGACCCGAACGAAATTGTGCTAACAATGGGGGCCGGCGATATCGACCGGATGGTGGAAAGTATAATTGAACTGTTGGAAAGTAAAGAGAAATGATAAAGAAGTTTGCAAAAATAGGTGGTTTGTTGGTGTTGCTGGTGTTTCTGCTGGTAACACTGGCATTTACTTCATTGAAGTATAATCACGTCAATTGCAACGATATTCAGGTTAATTATAATCCGGAGGAAGTTATAAAAGTAAATCGCGCTGAGCTGGTAAACCTGGTGAAGTCGATAGATAAAGATATACTAGGGAAGGATTTTGACAGTATAAATACGGTGGAGATTGAGCAGGCGGTCGAAAAACACGAAGCAATTTTAAAAGCCGAGGTTTATAAAGTTGTTACCCGTACCGATAGCGCTACTTTTAAAGGCGTGCTGGCCATCAATCTGAAACACCGGAAACCGGTGGTACGTGTTTTTTCTGACAAAGGAAATTACTACCTCGATGAGTTTGGTGGTAGAATTCCGGTGTCGACAAATTATGCGGCAAATGTGTTGGTGGCTACCGGAGATATCAGTGAAGAGTTTGCAAAAGAAACACTTTTGCCATGTGTTTTATGGATAGAAAACGACGAATTCTGGAATGCACAAATCGAGCAGATTCATGTGCAAAAGGATGGCGATGTGCTGTTAATTCCATTGGTTGGCGATCATACCATCGAGTTTGGAACACTGGAAAATTACCCGGAGAAATTGCGCAATATGAAAGCTTTTTACAAGCAGATTATGGCAAAGAATAATTGGAATAAATACAAAACGATCAGTTTGAAATATAAAGATCAGGTAATAGCAAAAAGAAGATAAATATGGCTTCAAGAACAAATCTTTCAGTTGTTATCGACATGGGAACCTCAAAAATGGTTGCGCTTGCAGGACAGGCAACAGCCGAGGGGAAAATGGAAATTCTGGGGACAGCCCAGGTGCCGTCGAAAGGCATTAAACGAGGTATGATTTTTAATCTTGCTGATGCAACCGAGTCCATCACGGCAGTGCTGGAACAGTTGGATGCGCAGCTCGAAGACGAAATCACGGTTGTTGATGTGGCGTACGCCGGAAAACGTATGCGAACCATCGACTATAAGGCTTCGCGTTTTACGGGCGAAGGTGGCGTGGTAACCAGTCTCGATATTGACGAGCTGTACAATGAAGCGAAAAACCTGAAGATTAAAAATGATTACCGTATTCTGAAAGTTATTCCAACTTCTTTTATCATCGATGAGGAAACGGAGGAGTTGAAACCTGTTGGAGCCACAGGGAAAAAGATTGAAGCCCGTTACAAGCTGGTGATTATGCCTGATCAGGAATACCAGATACTGAACCGCGTTTTGGCAAGTGTTGGTGTTGAACTGGGCGAAGTTTTCCACTCGTCGCTGGCACTGGCAGAGGCCGCGCTCTCAAAACCTGAAAAGGAAATGGGTGGTGTGGTGCTCGATATTGGTGCCGGTACTACAAATCTGGCCATATACTACGAAAATGCATTGGTGCACACGGCTGTTATTCCGTTTGCCGGTGAAGTTATTACCAACGACTTAAAAGTTGGCTGTTCTACATTTCTTGAAAAGGCGGAGTTGCTAAAAGTGCGTTACGGACAGGCTTTGGGCGATCAGATTAAAACCGAAGATACCGTTACCATAGCCAAAAATAATGGCTGGGAACCCAAAGAAATCACTATCCGAAGTCTGGCTTACATTATACAGGCGCGTTTGGAAGAGATTGTGGATTGTGTAGTTGCCGAGATCGAAAGATCGGGAGTTGCCGATCGTTTGGGAACCGGAATTGTTTTGTCCGGCGGAACCTCAAATCTGGGGCACATTATTACGCTGGTGAAATTTCATACCGGTTTAGATGCACGCAGGGCACATCCCGTAATTCTTCCTGCAAATCGTCGAGAGGAAGCAAAAAATCCGGCATTGCTAACTGCATTGGGAGCCTTAAAACTTTCCATAGCACAAAATGTTGGAGAAGAAAGAACATTGCCCGAGCCAAAAGTACACCGGAGCGGACGTGGTTTAATGACCAACGTAAAAGGAGCTTTACAAAGTGCGATCAACTTTTTTGGCGACGACAACGAAGATCTTGAATTCAATTAAAACAAAAAGATATGACCGAAGAATTAGCAAATTTTCAATTTCCGAAGGCAGCATCATCAATTATTAAAGTAATTGGAGTTGGCGGTGGTGGTTGCAATGCGGTCAATCACATGTTCGAAGAGGGAATAACAGGTGTTGATTATATCATTTGTAATACCGATTCGCAAGCCATGGACAACAGTCCTGTGCCGATTAAAATTCAGCTTGGAACCACATTAACTGAAGGACGGGGTGCCGGAAATAAACCTGAAAGAGGTGCCGAAGCCGCCCGCGAAAATTACGAAGACCTGAAAAAAGTGCTGGGTGATAATACAAAAATGTTGTTTATCGCGGCAGGAATGGGTGGCGGAACCGGAACCGGAGCTGCTCCTGTAATTGCAAGTCTGGCTCGCGAACTCGACATTTTAACCATTGCGGTGGTAACCATTCCGTCGCCGGCCGAAGGAAACAAACGCCGTGCTCAAGCACAGGAAGGTATTGATAAGATGGCCGAATTTGTAGACAGCATGCTGGTGATCAGCAACGACAGGCTGCACCATATTTACGGCGATTTACCGGCTAGTCAGGCTTTTAAAATGGCCGACAATATTGTGTCAACGGCTGTTAAAGGAGTTGCCGAAATCATTACCGTTCACGGAAATGTAAACATCGACTACACCGATGTGGAAACAGTGATGCAAAAAAGCGAAGTATTTATTATGGGTACCGGTTTTGCCACAGGCGAAGGCCGTGCCATGGATGCCGTGAATGCCGCACTGGAGTCGCCGCTGTTGGATAGTAACGATATTTTCGGAACAAAAAATATACTGCTGAATATTATCTCCGGAAGTGAGGAGATCAGGATTGGTGAAATTGGTGAAATTATTGAGTCGCTGCAGGAGAAAGCTGGTCAGGATGCCGATATTATCTGGGGTAATGGCTATGATGAGCGTCTTGGCGACAAAATTAGTGTGACCATTTTGGCCACCGGTTTCGATACCAATCCAAACAAAGAATTGCAACCCGAAAAAGTGGTGCAAAACTTTAATCTCGACGACGATTTTGAAGATGCTGTTGCCGAACAGGAACCGATAAACGAGGCGGCAGAGACAATCAATTATGATTTTTACGAAGAAAAACCATACGAGCCAGAGCCGGAAGAGGAAGAAACAATAATGTTTGTTCCTCCGCAACCAAAACCAAAAGCGAAGCCAAAATCCAAATCAACGGGTTTTGGCTGGAAGTCAAAAGAAAAGACCAAAACCAGGGAAAAGGCCGAAAAAAAGAAAGATGAGCCTGTTACTGAATCGAACATCGATAACTGGTTTTATAAAAATTTTGGCAGCAAGATTTTTAATGATGGTGATGAAGATCAACCTCTTGATTAATAACGACAAAACAGGGTGAAGAAAATGGAAGATATGGCTGATTTTGTAATGGAAAAAACACCTGGCGCCGCAATTAAGGTAATTGGTGTTGGTGGCGGTGGCGGAAATGCCGTCAACCATATGTTTAAGCACGGTATTCGCGATGTGGATTTTGTTATCTGCAACACCGATGCGCAAGCTATGGAGGCAAGTGCTATTCGAACCAGGGTGCAGCTTGGGGCGTCACTAACCGAAGGCCGTGGAGCCGGTAATAAACCGGAAGTGGGCAGGCAGGCGGCTATTGAAAACATCGAGGATGTAAAAAAGACCTTGTCGGAAAATACAAAAATGGTATTTGTAACTGCCGGTATGGGCGGAGGAACCGGAACCGGAGCCGCTCCTGTAATTGCACAGTGCTGTAAAGAGCAGGGATACTTAACTGTGGCCATTGTTACCATTCCATTTCGAAACGAAGGGAAAAGACGCATAAAACAAGCCTACGAAGGCATCAAAGAACTGGCAACTTATGTCGATTCGTTGCTGGTGATCAATAATGAGCGTATTCGCGAAATGTTTGGCGATTTTGGAATATCGGAGGCCTTTGCCAAAGCCGATAACGTTTTATCGACCGCCGCAAAAGGAATTGCTGAAATAATTACCGTACCCGGATATATAAATGTTGACTTTGCCGATGTTGAAACCGTAATGCGGAAAAGCGGAATGGCGGTGATGGGAACCGGCGTAAGTGACGAAGAAGACCGCGCCGAGGATGCCGTTAGAAAAGCGTTAAATTCTCCGTTACTGAACGATAATGAAATTCGCGGAGCACGAAATATCCTGGTAAATATCAACTCAGGAACTAAGGAAGTTACCATGGATGAAGTTGGCCGGATTACCGATTATGTGCAAAACATGGCTGGTTTTGATGCCGATTTAATTTGGGGAAATGGTACCGATGAAAGTTTAGGTGATAAATTGTCGGTAACGGTTATTGCAACCGGATTTCCAACCAGTATCATATCCGAGTTATCGGAGCAAAGCCAGCGAAAAGTGGTTTCGCATACGCTTCAAAAGGAATCGGTATCGGTAACAAAAAATGAAAATTTTTCGGAACAGAAAAACGAGGATAGCAGAAGCCAGTCGACTTTTGAATTTAATGTGGAGAACAAAGGTGTAAACGACGACGATGAATTTGAATCGTTGTACCCGATAACATCGCGCGAACGGCATAGTGCTGACAAGGAAATTGACGTTAATGATTACGCTAATCTCAGCGACGACGATGTAGACGAATTGGAGAATGTACCGGCATTTAAACGCCGCAATATTCGCATTAACGACCCAAAATACAAACGCGACCGTTCAGGTTATTCCGTGAACCGCGACAACCGTATTTCAGACAGAAACAGTTATCTTCACGATAACGTAGATTAATAAAAAAACTAAGAGTTATGGCAATATTTGATCAAATTAACGATGACATAAAAGCGGCCATGAAAGCCCGTGAAAAGGAAAGGCTGGAAGCTTTGCGCGGCATTAAAAAGGTAATGCTTGAGGCACAAACAGCAAAAGGTGCCAGCGACGTTTTGGCTGATGATGATGCGCTGAAAATTATCGCAAAACTGGCAAAACAAGGTTCCGATTCGGCAAATATTTACAAAGAGCAGGGACGCGAGGATCTGTACGAACAGGAAATGAAACAGGTGGCTATATTTGAAAGTTATCTGCCCGCGAAAATGTCGGACGAAGAGTTAACGGCAGCTGTTAAAGCCGTAATCGAGCAAGTTGGTGCAAGCAGCATGAAAGACATGGGGAAAGTAATGGGAATTGCTTCGAAGAAACTCGCCGGTCAGGCCGACGGCAAAGATGTTGCCGATAAAGTTAAAGCTTTATTAGCATAGCAAACGAAACGTTCAATACGAAAATAAGAAAGCAGGTTTGTACATACATACCTGCTTTTTTATGTTTTAATCTTCCAATTGATCCGCAACGTGGTCGAGGTCCGAATATTTATCTTCGTAATCTTGTTTAACCTCGTCTTTTAAGAATCCGTCATCATCGTAATCGTCGTCCTCATCAACAAGCGCAACGGCTTCGTTTTCGGTCATTCTTAACATGTAATACTTGTCTTCCGTTTCAAATGGTAAAACCGTTATTTTCTGTCCGGTTTTATCAAAAAAATGGATAAGGTTGTCAGCAAAACCATCCGCATATATTAGCTTAATCTGCTCCTGTAAATCCTTATCAAGTTTGCTGTAATCCTTAATTACCTTCGGTTTATTATTTGCCATTTTTATACCAGTTAAGTTTGTGAAAATAAAATTTAATAGGACAAAAGATTACTGGTTTTAATCTTCGCTATAGTTAGAGTTTACTTTTACATTACACGAACAAATAAATAGGATGAAAACGACATTTGCAATAGCTAAATAATAAATTTTGCAATTTTAATAACTAAACTTTTCGAGTCAAATAGTTGAATATTAGTGAAGCGTTGAATTGCCATTGTTTTTAATGTGTAACAATGGTGTGTTGTAATGTTTTGCTACTGCTTAAAATTCAGTTAGTGAGTGTTTTGGGCGTGGGTATTCTTCTTTTTGGATTTTGTCTGAGTAGAGCAGTTACAAGAAAAAAAACAGAACCTTGTAATTTGAGACGGTTAGAAACGAGAAAAGAAGGGATTAATTTAAGATTATAATAAAGGGCTCACCTGAAATTTCTGGCGGAGGAAAATTTCCGAATCAATTCAAATAAGCCATTAACCATAAGAACATGCTTTTGTCCTATTGGACAGATTTTACTATTTGGCTTGGTCCAAATGGTAAACACAAAACCCAAGGCTGCGCCCGCTTCCCTCGGAAAAGCCATGCCTACCGGCCTGACTGCGGGCCTGCGGGCATCAGTAATTTTTTAACGCCGTCACCGCTTGTTTTCCGGCTCACCGGACGAGCCACGCTCTGATGTCGCTGACGTTGCATCAGTGGAACGGCCTCTTTTGGTCGTTGCCTGGAGTTGAAATGAAACCTTAGTGAGAGCGGGAAGCTCCGAGTGGGCGAGGAGATCACCCGTCCGAACTTAGGTTTTATGAAAACGTAGGGGAAGGAGCAAAAGCAGCCTTGAATTTTCTGTTTCGTCTTTGCTTCAAGGCAAAGATGAAAGCCGCCGGCAGGCAGAAAGTTAGAGTTCTTCTCTTGATGTCTATAATATTTTTAATCCACCGGATTTTGTTGGTGATTCTAATAAACCCGGTACAAAATAATTTGAAAAATTGCGCATAAAAAAGGGAGCCTGTAAATGGCTCCCCTGATCTTATTTTTGGTGAAATTATTCTTCCGAGATTATTATTTTTTCAATTTCATCACCTTGTCTGATGTCGTCAATAACATCAAGCCCTTCAAAAACGCGTCCGAAACAAGTATGATGGCGATCGAGATGCTGAGTGTTTTCGCGGTTATGACAGATAAAAAACTGCGATCCACCGGTATTTCTTCCTGCATGAGCCATTGATAAAACACCTTTGTCGTGGTATTGGTTGTTTCCATCGGTTTCGCAATCAATTGAATAGCCTGGTCCACCGGCTCCGGTTCCGTCCGGGCATCCTCCCTGGATAACAAAGTTAGGGATCACTCGGTGAAAAGTCAGCCCGTCATAAAAGCCCGATTCGGCAAGCTTGATAAAATTAGCAACAGTTCCCGGGGCATCTTCTTCGTAAAACTTAACTTTCATTACTCCTTTTGAAGTATGTATTTCAGCTGTTTTCATTCTAAATTATTTTAATTCGGCACAAATGTAGAAAAAAAGAACAATTTTCATAATGACCTCTTACAAGACACTGAATGTAATTGGGTTAGCTGGGCGTTTGAGATATGCTAAAAGCTTGAAGAGTAGCGGTGTTTACAGAAAGTATAAAAAGAAAGAAGGAGACTCAACAGTCTCCTTCCTAAATGTTAACCCCCAAACACACAATATGGGATGAATCCCAAATGCATTACAAATATATGTTTTTCTCCATCCAAAAAAAAGCAATTACAAATTAATTTATCCTTTTATCTATGGATTTAGATGATTTGATATGTTTGTAATAAGATACATAAAAATTATGTTCTACATTTTAAGTGTCACACCGAATAGGGTAGTATTTTACATCCACAGAACGATCTTAGTGTACGGCGAAATCCTAAAACGTTAATATTTTCTTCGAGAATTTATTATCTTGGTTGCTTTAAAGCCAATACTGATTTCAATTTACGATAATGAAGTACCGACTATTTATGCTATGCTTATTGGGAGTTCTGGCTGCATTTACCGCATGTGGCCAATATCCTGAAACCGAAAATTCGCTCGACAAAAAGGTTAAAGCTTTTCTTGAGAAAAACGCGAGCGAATGGCGCGATATGAATGTTCCTTTAACAGATGGGAAAATTCTTTACGATATTATTGTTGAAAATGGCTACACTTCGGCCGTTGAAATCGGAACGTCAACCGGTCACTCTGCCATTTGGATTGCGTGGGCATTGAGCAAAACCGGAGGAAAGCTAATAACGATTGAAATTGATAAAACCCGATACTTGCAGGCCAAGGCAAATTTCCGTAAAGCCGGTGTTTCAAAATATATCGATGTTAGACTGGCCGATGCACACGAGTTGGTGCCTGCGTTAAGTGGAGAGTACGATTTTGTTTTCTGCGATGCGGATAAATACTGGTACAAAAACTACTTTATTGCGATGGATCCAAAATTAAAAAAAGGTGGATGTTTTACTGCTCACAACACTTCAACAATGGTGAATGGCATTGGTGAGTTTCTTCGCTATATTGAAAATCTGGAAACTTATGATACCACTATCGACCGATCGAGTCGTTCCGGAATATCAAAAAGTTTTAAAAAATAAACTGACTCATCTTGCATAATCTGCAAAAGAATCTTGAACGCCGACTTGGCTTATTTCCTGTAACAAATATCGTTATTGCCAATATTATTGGTGCCGGAATTTTTACGACTACCGGCTATTTAATGGGATTTTTGCAGAATCCTGTTGTTATGTTGATTTTGTGGGGAATTGGCGGTTTGATAGCTTTATGCGGAGCCATTTCGTTTGGCGAATTGGGAGCTGCTTTTCCCGAAGCGGGTGGCGAATATGTATTTATCTCAAAACTGTACTCGCCAATGCTGGGCTTTTTAAGTGGCTGGCTATCGCTGATTGTTGGTTTCTCAGCGCCAATTGCAGCATCGGCCATTGGCTTTGCAAAATATTTTACCTGGGCGTTTCCACAGTTGCAAAACTGGCTGATGCTAAATGAAATACTCAGCGTAGATAATTTTAGCCGTTGTATAGCAATTCTGGTTATTGTTGGTTTTAGTTTTCTGCATTCGCGTGGAATTGTGCTGGGTGCCCGGGTGCAAAACTGGCTTACCTTGCTAAAATTACTATTGGTGGTAGGATTAATAATTGCCGGTTTGCTGCTGGGCGAGGGAAGTATACAAAATGTACGATCGGACATCCCATTTCAGTTTTCGTTTGATAACTGGAAAGCGCTTGGACTGTCGCTAATGTTTATAATGTTTGCCTACAGTGGCTGGAATTCGGCAACTTACATTGGTTCCGAAATTCGGGAGCCTCGCAAAGTTATTCCGCGCTCTTTACTCATTTCAACCTTAACGGTAACTGTTTTATACATTCTGCTGAACCTGTTTTTTGTGTATGCTGTGCCGGCATCTCAAATGCGGAATGAACCAGAAATTGGTGGTTTGGCGGCCGGGCTGGCTTTTGGTGCAACTGCCGAAACAATTATTTCGTTGCTTATTTCATTTGCGCTTTTTTCTTCGTTAAGTGCATTTATTATTCTGGGGCCGCGGGTCTATTATAAGATGGCCAGCGATGGTTTGTTTTTTGAGGCAATTGCCCGTATTCACAGAAAGCATAAAGTGCCGACTAACGCCATTTTGCTTCAAGCGGCAATTGCTATTGTGTTGGTTCTTTCGGGCACTTTCGAACAGATTTTGACATACATGGGATTTTCTTTGGGAATATTTCCGATTATTGCGGTGGCGGGAAATATTAAACTTCGACGATCAAAATACCAGGGGCTGCGTTTGCCGGGTTATCCGTATGTTCAGGTATTTTTTATTTTGGTGAGTACGGCCATTTTAGTTCTTGCGTACCTGGAGCGTCCAGTCGAGTCGAGTATTGCTGTTTTAACAGCTCTTTCGGGTATTCCTGTATATTACTGGTTTCAGAGAAAAAAGGTTAAGAAGACTGAATAGCTTTTAGCATCGATTCAATTTGCTCTTTTGTCTTTTCCTGCAACTGTTTGTGATCGTCATCTAAAATCGGTTCTCCATAACGAATGGTGACATGGGTAATTGGTTTCCCCAGTTGCCGGAAAAAATGCCCCACAAAAGTGTCTTTGTCAACCCAGGCATCATTTACATCATTAAAGTCAATTGCCATCGGAATAACAGGAATGTTCCCATCGGCAGCAATTTTGAAGCTCCCGTTTTTAAACTTTTTGGTTAGCGGCCCCTTGTAAGTTGTTCCTTCAGGAAAAAGAATTACCGGAATTCCGCCGTCAACCGATTCTTTTATTTTTTTCATCGTTAGCAGGAGGCTTTTCTGGTTTTTTCGGTCAACAAGAATGGAGTTGGTAACCCGTGCTCCCAAAGCCACAAAAGGCCATTTTGCTATTTCCGCTTTTCCAACCATGGCAGCGGGTGTCATTGCCGCAACAATAAAAATATCGATGTAACTCCGGTGATTGGGCATCAGAATATAATTACCCGACTGGGGAATTTCATTTCTATCCACTTTTATTCCGCAAACAAAAAGAATGGTACGCCCCCATGTGCCGGCTACCCAGTGTTGCATACGTCGGCTAAAACCTTTTGTTTTTAGCCAAAACCAACCGATTATGGTAACGTAGGCACTCATAAAAAGTACCAGCAAAAGCCTGATGAAAGCGAGCGGCGAGAATAGAATTATGCGAGCGATCTTCATTGAAACGATGTCTGTTTTAATTGCAGGTGTTTCGGATTTTTTAGCTGGACCGAATCACAACAACATTTTTAATGATTACAAATATGCGAAAAGAAGCAATACGGATAAAAAAAGGATTCCAGGTTTTAAAGAACTGGAATCCATGTCTTGTGGTTGATTTTATTTAAAAGTATCAAAGCACTATCCGGGAGATAGTAATACTTGATGTTTATACATTCTTTAAAGCCTGAATTAATTTTGCAGGAGTCATCGCCATTTCGAGTAACCGGGCTCCCGTCTGATCATAAATGGCATTTCCAATTACGGCCCCCATACAAACTATTGCAGGTTCTCCACCTCCTTGAGGAGGCGCGTTTCTTTGCAAAATTTTAGTTTCCATTTCCGGTATCCACGAAAACCGCGGAATTTCATAAGTATCGAAATTTTTGGTTTTTACTTTTCCGCCTGCAAAGTCAATAAACTCTTTCAGGGAATAACCCAGCCCCATGTTTATGCAGCCTTCCATCTGAATGGTTGCGCCCTGCGGATTTACACAAAATCCCATTTCCTGTGCCACCCAAACTTTTAGCACTTTTACCTCACCGGTTTCTTTGTTAACATCCACTTTGGCAATATGTGCTACATAAGTTCCGGCATCGGAACCAATGGCAACGCCGAAACCTCTTCCCGATGGTGATTGTCCCGGTTTCCAGTCAGCCATTTCTGCCACCGCTTCCAGCACATCAATGGCACGTTGGTCCTTCAGGTTTTTTAGCCTGAACTCAACCGGATCGATTCCGGCTTTGGCTGCCATAATATCCACCTGTGTTTCGCGGGCAAAGGTATTGGTACTGTTTCCCGGTCCGCGCCACGCTCCGGTGTCGAAGGGATGTATTCCCGGGGCCGTCCATCCACGTCCGTAAACCGTTCTTTTCTGATGAGGCACGTCGTACAGGGTTTCCGAGCCGCGGTCGCCGGCATAATAAACGTGGTAATCCCAGAAGTTAATTTTACCGGCATCATCGATTCCCGAGTTTATTTTTACGATAGCTGCCGGACGAAATGTATCATAGAAAAACTCTTCCTCGCGGCTCCAGTCTACCATAATTGGTTTGCCGGTTAGTTTGGCTAGTTTTGCCGCCTCAACGGCTTGCCCATGGGCTGATTTCCCACCAAAACCACCTCCCAGATACGGAGGTTTTACTCTAACTTTATCCTCTTCCATTCCCAGTATCCGTGCAATATTTGATTGTGCCGGAAACGGTGTTTGTGTTCCGGCCCAAACGGTCATTTTATCGCCGTTGAAATAAGCCATTGCAGTGTGTGGTTCCATGGGCGAGTGAGCAACATATCCGTCATGGAATTCAGTGTTAAAAACCGAAGTTGCCAGTTCTTCTCCTTTCGATAAGTCTCCCTCGTTAATATTTACATTTCCTTCCGGAGCACGTTCATTCAGGTAGTCGAAAAGGTTATCGTTGTTCACCGGTTTGTTTGCCTCTTCAAATTTGGCACGGAACAAACCTCGTGCTTTTTCCGCCATTTCCGGATCTTCATGCAAAGCGGCTACCAGATCGCCATCTTTAACAATTTGAACTCCTTCTACTTTTTCAGCCTCCGCCGTATCCAATGAAATCAATTTTGCCCCGTGTGATGGCGGACGTAACAAACGGGCATAAAGCATTCCCGGCAAACGCATGTCGCCGGAATATTTGGCTTTTCCGGTAACTTTTTCCAGGCTGTCGGCACGGAATTTCGGCTTACCCATTATTTTGTATTTCGAATAATCTTTAACGGTAGATTCGTTTTTAGCAACACGTTCGATACGCTGGCCATTGGAAAGTTGAGCATATGTAATCTTTTCACTTTGATCCTGACGATTAAAAACCACTCCTTTTTTAACATCCAGATTATCGACGTCCGTACCCAGTTTTTCGGCAGCCAACTCCAGCAATACTGTCCGGGCTTCTGCCGCTGCTGCCAACATCGATGGCCCGAACATCCGTGTGGTCAGCGAACCAAAAGTTCCCATATCCCAGGGACAGAGGTCGGTGTCGCCCATTACCATTTCAACATTTTCGTAGGCTACATCCAGCTCATCGGCCAGCATCATGGCCAGACCGGTGTTTGCTCCCTGCCCCATTTCAATCTTTCCGGTATAACACGATACTTTCCCATTTTCGTGAATGCGTAGAAATGCATTAAAATCATCCGGCAACCGGCGCTGATCTGCTTCCGCCGCCATAAGTTCAAGCGCTGCACCTGCATGGAAGAAAACATAAATGCCTCCGCCAAGTAAACGAATAAAGTTCCGGCGTTTTATGGTGTTGGTTGGAGTGTGTCCTTCTATATAATCCTGAATATCTTTTGACTTATCCATGTTGTTCTTTTTTTAGGTTTTGAATACTTAAAAGCTGAATCACTTGCCGTTTTGCATTTCGTTTGCAGCGGCTTCAATCGCATCCAGGATTCTGTTGTGCGCACCACAACGGCAAAGGTTGTCTTCCATTCCCAAAATAATATCTTCCCGGCTCGGCTTTGGCTGGTCGTTTAGTAATCCCACGGCATTCATAATCATGCCCGGAGTGCAGTAGCCACATTGAAGCGCATCATGGTCGGCAAATGCCTGCTGCACCGGATGCAGCTTTTCGCCTTGTGCCAGTCCTTCAATCGTGATCACATTTTTGCCGGCAACTTCGCCAATGGTGGTTGCACACGACCGGGTTGCCGAGTTGTTGATGAGTACGGTGCAGGCGCCGCAATATCCCTCGCCGCAACCATATTTTGTGCCTGTCAGGTTAAAATGTGTTCGCAAAACCCAAAGAAGTTTTTTCGATTCTTCCAGTTCAACTGAAACATCCTTTCCGTTTAAAGTAAATTCGATTTTCGCTTTCATTGCAGTTGGTTTAATAAGATTTAAATTTCCTGCAGAATTCGGTGTTATTTCGAATTCCGGGTGAAATTGTTTTGGCAAAAACGCTCTCTCTTCAAATTTACTAAGAATAAATTACAATGAAAATGGGGAAGTGGTTCCGATCAAATAATCCTGGGAATCGGCGGGATGCCAGAATTTGAATGTCATCTCTTTTGTATCCTTGTATCAATTATTTACTTTATTATGAATTTTGTAGGTCACCTTATCAGTTACTTTTAAAGAACATTATTTATATCATAGATCAGGCTATTGAAAAAATAATGCCATTGTGCGATGTGTATACATCTGCCAGATTCTCTTTCTTCTTTCATCTGCGGGAATAATTAAGCAGTATGAAACATTGTGATACCCTATTTGATACAATATAGCCCCCAAATCGATTGTTGTCCGGCTGCTATACAAAGCATTTTCCATATCTTAGTGAGTTCAATAAGTTAGCATGAAGAGTGGAAGACATATGAAAAGGATAGGAGGCGTATTTGGCTTACTTATTTTGTTTATTTCGGTGGTTGTTCAGTCAACAGCGCAACCGTCTTATGTTTTTCTTCACCTTACAACAAAGGATGGGCTTTCTAACGGAAATGTTACCTCAATTCTAAAAGACAGTTATGGTTTTTTGTGGATTGGCACAGAATACGGACTGAACCGTTACGATGGTTACGAGTTTAAAACATATACCACAGAAGCCAATTTGTCGAATTCCATACCGACGAATAATATCCAGGGAATACAGGAAGATGGCTTGGGTAACATTTGGATCGGTACCACCACTTATACGGTGTATAACCGCGATAAAGATAATTTCATAATCGATGTGCCCGGGGTTTTGCAAAAATTTGGGATTATTGTTGACAGCAATTACAGAATATACATCGATAAGGAGAAAGACTTATGGGTTTGGAGTGGGCAACAACTTTATTTTTATGATACGCAAAAAAATGAATTGAAAACCTTCAGCTTGAATCTGAATATAGATGAGGTTGCAACAGTCGAACTAAGTGATGACGGGAATAACTTATATGGTTTTTTAAAGCCAGGCCATTTGTGGCAAATAAACAAACAAACCGGCAGGCAGCAAGTGCTTGAATTGCCCGATAATTTCAATTCCGAATTATATAACAGACTATATGCAGATTATAAGGGCGGCTTATGGCTTTGGTCCGGAAGTACAGACGTGGTTTTTTACCGGAAAAATCCAACGGTTGCCTGGGTTGAATTGCAGATATATTCAGGAAGTCAATCCAAACGGATGTTACGTTTTATGGATGACAGAAATGGACATATCTGGATTGGCACCGATCATAACGGGCTACTCATTTATAATGTCGCCAGCGGGGAGGTGCTAAACTTACTGGAAGATCAAAAGACAAGTTCATCCATTGCCTCCAATCATGCTGAATACTTGTACCAGGATGATAACGGGATAATCTGGATAGGGCACAATAAAAACGGTATTTCTTACTATCACAATAGTCTGCAGAGTATTGTAAATGTTGAGCAGGCAGATTGTGAGGATGTAAGCGTAATTTATGAAGATCGGGCTGGTCGGATATGGCTGGGCACTGATGGAAATGGATTATTTGTAAAAGACAAAGAATATGGTATCAGGCAGCTTCCTCTCCCGAAAAGTCCGATAGTATCGCTTCTGGAAGACAGGAAAGGACGAATATGGATCGGAACGTATTTAGATGGTCTTTATCGTTATGAAAACGGAAAGTTTGACAGGTTTACAACTGAAAACAGCAACCTGGCAGGCAATAATATCTGGAGTTTGGAAGAAGACCGGTATGGAAATTTATGGATAGGTACTTTGGGAGGAGCCATTCAACTTTTACGCAATGGGGAAGAAAGTTTAAACTCATTGGAGATCCAGTGCGAAGAAATGCAGCCTTCAATGGATATGTATTACGATGGAGGCGATAAATTGTATGTTGCAACTGTTTACGGCCTTTATATTGTTGACATAAAAACAAACGACTGCAGCAGCTATCTGGGAAATAAATCCGGCACACAGAATTTCAAACAAGGTTTAATAAGTTGTGTATATAAAGACAGCAACGACAACCTGTGGTTGGGGCACGCAGAAGGATTGAGCTTGTGGAATGTAAAAAAAGATACCATTTATTATATCGATAAAACAAATGGCCTGCGAGACAACATCATTCGCGGTATTGTTGAAGATGATCATCAAAACCTATGGGTAACCACGAGTAACGGACTTTCTGTAATTACTGCAGAGCAGGACAAGCAAGGAAATTTGATGATTACCTGCAAAAACTTCACGGATGAAGACGGTCTTATTGATAACTATTTTAATAATCGTGCAATTTGTAAGGTTCGTAGTGGAGATATCCTTGTTGGAGGGACTGAAGGATATTCAATTGTCAATCCGAATAAAATGCTGGAGAAGAACCAACCTCCGGCTAAAGTTACGTTTACAGGGTTGAGTGTGGGAATTGATCAGATAGTGGTCGATTCACTTTATAAAGGACGCAAATTGCTGGAACGTCCGATGGAGCTGACCCGTTCGCTGACATTTCGGTACACCGATAAGTTAATTCAGTTAAAATATACAACAGGCGATTTGTTATATCCCAATAAGGTAAGATACGCCTACCGGATGAAAGGACTACAGGAACAGTGGCAAAACACTTCGGAAAACCGGATTGTGTTTTCTTCTTTAGCACCAGGCGATTACGAGCTTGAAATAAAAGCATGCAATAGTGATGGAGAATGGAGCAATGAGGTTTCTTATTTAAACATTACTGTAACACCGCCATTTTATTTGTCGCGGTTGGCTTGGGCGCTGTACATCTTGTCAGTAATTACTCTTGTGGTTTATAGTATATACCGAAGCCGAAGGAGGCAGAAAATAAAGCTTGAAGCACAAAGAATGCAACTCGTTCGAGAGCAGGAAACCAATCTTTATGAAATGAAACTTCGGTTCTTTACAAATATAAGTCACGATATTCGTACACCGCTTACGCTTATACTCACACCCTTGCAAACATTATTAAATGGTTCAATGGATGCCGGTATGCGTAAAAAGCTTGAAATGATTAACAAAAGTGCCGAGCAACTATTGCACATCATTAACACCTTGCTTGATTTCCGTAAACTGGATGCCGGAGGTGAGGTTTTGCGGAGTAAACAAGGCGATTTGGTGAGCTTTGTCAGGGAGTTGTGTTTTACATTTCAAGGTACTGCCGCCGAACGCCGGATTGAGTTTTCATTTGACAGCAAAGTAGAAGTGCTGACAACCCAATTCGATCCGGACAAAATAAGGAAGGTAATGTTGAATTTGCTTTCCAATGCTTTTAAATTTACTCCTGATGGTGGAGTTGTAACAGTACGTATTTACGTGGAAGATGATGATGTCTGTTTGTCTGTGGCAGACTCGGGAGAGGGAATTTTGGACAGTGAAAAGCCCCATGTCTTTGACCGGTTTTTCCAGTCTTCACGGCACCCGGAAAAAACGGGAAGCGGAATTGGGTTGCATATTGTGAACGAATATGTCAGGATGCACGACGGTAGTATCACTGTTGAGGATAACCAACCTCGGGGGAGTAGATTTATAGTCAGACTTCCGGTTTCGAATGAAGATCTCCAGGATGAGCTCTCCCTTGATACAACGGAGAATGAAGAGCAGTTTGAACAGGAACAGCTACAAAGGACTCCAACCAACCCGGTACTTCTGTTTGTGGATGATAACAGAGATTTTTGTGAGTTTATGGCCGACAGCCTTTCTGATGAATATACAGTAATACTGGCCTATAACGGACAAGAAGCTCTGGAAAAACTACAGGAGAATGATGTATCGATAGTGGTGAGCGACGTAATGATGCCTGTAATGAGCGGAACTGAACTTTGTGAAAAAATAAAAACCAATATCCAATGGTCACATATTCCCGTAATTTTGTTGACCGCCCGCACCGCAGAAGAATATCAGTTGGAAGGACTGAAACTGGGTGCCGATGATTATCTCACCAAACCTTTTAATTTCAATTTATTAAAACTGCGTATTCGAAAATTTATTGAATGGACAGAGAAGAGCCACCTTTCCTTTAGCCAGAAAATGGATGTTTCTCCTTCCGAGATTACAATCACTTCGCTGGATGAACAACTGATAGAGGATGCTATTAAGGCAGTTGAAGAACACATTGATGATCCTGAATTTTCGGTTGAGGATCTTGGAAGTTTGGTAGGCCTCAGCAGGGGACACTTGTATAAAAAATTAATGAGTATTACAGGTAAAGGGCCCGCTGAGTTTATCCGTACAATTCGTTTAAAACGCGGACGCCAGCTTTTGGAGAAAAGTCAGCTGCACATATCCGAAATTGCCTACGCAGTTGGTTTCAACTCCCCTAAAAGATTCTCTGTTAACTTCAAAAATGAATTTGGTATTTCTCCTTCCGACTATCTGCGCGGATTAAATAATCCCAAATAAGACATAATTGTCCTATATTAGTTACATGGCATACCCTGTGCCAGTGTTGTTGGCTCTAATTTTGCCCCTGATACTGAGCTGATTAAAAGCTAATTTACTAATCAAAATTTATGTTACATGAAAAAAACGTGTAGTTTTTTAATATGGCGCGGGGCTACAATTAGGAGTCTTTATGTCATTTTATTAATGGTAATATGGGGCGTTCCTACTTTCGGACAAAACATTGCAGTTTCCGGAGAGGTAAAATCTCAACGCGATGGAGAATTTTTGCCCGGTGTTAGCATTGTTGTAAAGGGAACAAGCAGGGGAACAATCACTGATGTTGATGGAAAATATGCATTGCAGGATGTGCCCGGAGATGGAGTCCTCGTCTTTTCTTTTGTGGGGATGAAAAAGACCGAAATTGAGGTCGCAGGAAGAAGTACGATAGATGTTACAATGGAAGAAAACGCTATCGGACTGGAAGAAATTGTTGCTGTTGGTTACGGCGTTCAAAAGAAAAAGCTGGTAACCGGTGCTACCGTTCAGGTGAAAGGTGAGGAGTTGGCGAAAATGAACACGACAAACCCATTGCAGGCTTTACAGGGAAAAACACCTGGTGTGAACATTTCATCTACTTCCGGGCAACCGGGAGCCGGCATGAAAGTAACCATCCGCGGTTTAGGTACCATTGGTAGTTCACAGCCATTGTATATTGTTGATGGAGTAGAAGGTGATATTACCACCCTGAATGCTGCAGATATCGAATCTATTGATGTGTTAAAGGATGCTGCTTCGGCCGCGATTTATGGATCGCAGGCAGCTAATGGCGTTATTCTTATAACAACAAAACAAGGTCAGAAAGGAAAAGGTCAGGTTTCATTCGATGCATACCGCGGCATTCAAAATGTGGAAAGGAAAGTTCCGTTGTTGAATGCACAGGAATACCGGATGATTATGGATGAGCAACAGATTAACTCTGGTCTCAATCCTTTCGACTGGGAAGCGAAGGATGGCTATCTCGCCGATACAGACTGGATGGGGGAGATGCTTAAGGAAGATGCTAAAACCGAAAATTATTCGCTAAATATTAGTGGTGGTTCTGAAACTTCAATTTATGCAATGTCGCTCAATTATACTTCGCAAGAAGGAGTGGTTGGCGGTTCCGAAGTGTCTAACTACGACCGGTATGGATTCAGGTTGAACACCGAACACAAAGTGTACAAAGATGTGCTTGTTGTGGGGCAGCATTTAAACCTGAACTTTATTGACACTAAAGGCATTAGCGATGGAAATCAATACAATAATACATTGCGTAGTGCATTCAATACTTCACCTTTAGCGCCGGTATATAGCGACAATAATATTTACGGTAGTCCTTTTAACGATACCTATGATTCTAAATGGAATAAGGCCGATGGCAACCCCTACGGTGCCATGCTGACCAACCATAGCATAAACAGAAGCCAAAGGCTTTTGGGAGATGTTTATGCCGAATTGGAACCTATTAAAAACCTGAAGGTAAAAACCGTTTTTGGACTTAACTATTATTCTTCCAATTACCGCGGTTTCACTCCCTATTATCGGTTTTCGATTTATTCGTACAACGAAGACCATGAAACTGTTAATCAGGGTATGAGCAGCGGATTTACGCTAACCTGGACGAACACAGTCGGCTACAACTTCGATATTAATGAAGATCATGCTTTCAGTGTATTGCTCGGAACTGAATCAGTAAGATATCAAGGTATTGGAGTGTCGGGCAGTAACTGGAACCTGGTACCGCAATTGGATGATTTTGGACATGCCTATCTGGATAATACAACAGGAGAAGCTCATCTCGGTGATGACGGAACAACGGTTATTAAAACAAAATCTGTTGGAGGTGCCCCTTCGGTTGATTATCGCCGTCTTTCTTACTTTGGAAGAATCGGATACAACTACAAGGAGAAATATATTTTAAACGCGACATTGAGAGCTGATGGATCTTCAAAGTTTGCTCCAGGTAACCATTGGGGGTATTTCCCGTCGGTTTCTGCCGGTTGGACAATCAGCGAAGAGTCTTTTATGAGTTCATCAAGAGGCTGGCTCGAACAACTGAAACTACGTGCAAGCTGGGGGCAGGTTGGTAATCAGAGTATTCCTGATTTTAAATACGCTTCACTGATCAGTACTTCAACTGCAGTTAGCGCCAACAACCCGGCAGCATTTTACAACTTTGGAAACGCAGGAGTAAACACGGCGGGAGCTTATCAGGGACAGTTGTCAAACGAAAGCTTGCGTTGGGAAACATCGGAACAGACTGACATCGGTTTTGATTCCCGCTTTTTGAAGGGGCGTTTAGCCGTTAGCGGAGACTTCTATGTTAAAACTACCAAAGACTGGTTGGTACAAGCACCAGTGCCAGCAACTGCCGGTGCAAAAGCTCCGTGGATTAATGGCGGTAGTGTGAAAAACAAAGGGGTTGAATTGTCAATCAACTGGAACGACAATATTAATGATTTCAACTATTTCATCGGGGTGAATGGCGCTTATAATAAAAATTCAGTGGGGCTAATACCAACCGCAGATGGAATTGTTCATGGCTTGACCAATATGCTTTACGCAAACTCAGAAGAATTCTACAGGACTGAAAACGGACATGCCATTGGTTATTTCTGGGGATACGAAACTGATGGACTTTTCCAGAATCAGGAAGATATTGATGCATGGATGGCTGCCGGAAAGGGAATTTTACAGCCCGGTGGTGCGATGGCTGGTGATGTGAAATTTATTGATCAGAATATGGATGGTGTCATTGACAACGAAGATAAAGTCGATTTGGGCAACGGTATTCCAAAAGTAAGTGGTGGATTTAACTTCGGCTTTCAATATAAAAACTTCGATTTTGGTGTAGATGCCAGTTTTGCGATGGGCAACAAAATCGTTCAATCATATGGACAGGTTGGGCAGCAATCAAATTACACCACTGCTATCTTACAGCGTTGGACCGGCGAAGGTACATCAAATCGTATTCCACGCGTAACGGTTAATAATAGGAACTGGATATTCTCTGATCTGTACGTGCACGATGGAGATTATTTACGTATTAGCAATCTTAGCCTTGGTTATGACTTTTCAAAACTGATTAATCTGAAAGCGATCAGCCAATGTCGTTTGTATACTTCTGTACAGAATGCCTTTACATTTACCAAGTACAATGGTATGGATCCTGAAATCGGATATGGTGTTGAATCCTGGGTTTCCGGTATTGATTTAGGATATTATCCACGTCCCAGAACGGTACTGGTTGGAGTTAATCTTAAATTTTAAATCAATTAAATGAAAATTATTATGAAGAGATTAAGATTATATATCGTGATAGCCGGGGTAATAACTCTGGGCCTTTTATCATCATGTACAGACAGTTTTCTGAACGTAGAGCCAAAAACTCAGCTTCTGGATGCAAACTTTTACAAAACACAGGCCGATGCTGAGATGGCATTGGTGGGATGTTATGATGGTTATCAAATTACTGTTACTGCATTTTCGTTCTATTTAACTTCAGTAGTTGCATCTGACGAATGCCTCGGTGGTGGTGGTGCAAATGACGGCAGAGGCTTACAATTAATGGATCGGTTTGACAAGAGCCAGTCACCGGCAGATGTTGATATTTTCAACGACGGATGGAAGTTGTATTACGCTGGTATCTACCGGTGTAACACCTTGTTGAAAAAGCTTCCTGAAGTTGTGGAATGGGATTCCGGAGAAGCTGCTACGGATTCGATAGCAAAGAACCGCATTGAAGGTGAAGCGCGTTTCATACGGGCGTTGGAATACTTTGAATTGGTTCGTCTTTTCGAACGTGTTCCATTGTTGACTGTGCCTACCACGGACTACGTTCCACAGGCAGACCCTGCAGATGCGTATAAGTTAATCGTTGAGGATCTTAAATTCGCGATTGAAAACATCCCGGCAGATGCTTATCCGAAAGCCCAGTCGGCTACAAACGACGGGCGTGCAACGCGTTATGCCGCAGAGGCCTTGTTGGCCCGTGTTTACCTGTTTTATACAGGCTACTATGGAAAGGATGATCTTGGGGTTAGCAAACAGGAAGTGTTGGCTGGTCTTGAAGATGTTATCTCCAGCAACGAGTTTAGTATTGTTGAGGATTTTAAAACACTCTGGCCAGCTGCAAGTTATGTTCCAAATGCCGATGATAATTCGTTGGACAAATCAGCCTACGCCGGCAAAGGGAACGAAGAAGTTGTATTTGCTCAAAAATTCAACAGCACATCAGACTATAACGGGAACACCGATGGAAACCGATGGTTGGTGATGATGGGAATGCGGGGTACAAATTTCTCTCCCTACGGAAAAGGCTGGGGAGCTTGTACGGTCAATTCTCAGTTTGTTGAAAGTTATGCTGCCGGAGATGAACGTATAACTGCTTCTGTTATCGACTTGGTTGGCGAAGGTATTGAAAGCTCATTCAATATGGATGACCAGCGTGAATATACCGGATATACGGTCAAGAAATACACGCCTACAGCCTTACCTGACGGAACATCGGATACCGGTGGTGCGAAAGATTTCCAGATTTCGCAGGATCAGGATTACATTCTTATTCGTTATGCCGATGTATTACTCATGGCTGCTGAGCTGGGTTCTTCCAATGCCTTGGATTACTTTAATCAGGTTCACACCCGTGCAGGACTTGAAGCCGTTTCATCGGTTTCTGAAAGCGATATCATGAACGAACGCAAGTTTGAGTTTGCCTTTGAAGGGCTTCGTTACTGGGACTTGCTGCGTACTGGAGTAGACAATGCGGCTGACGCAATTGCGGCGGCTTCGCAAACTGTTGTGAGTGGCGGCGTTGAGGAACAGGTTACTTATGATGTTTCCAAATTTATGGCTACAAAAGGATTTATGCAGATTCCTAATACGCAGATTACGCTCTCAAACGGAACGTTGACACAAAATCCAGGATGGGAATAAATGAACTTAAAATTACGATTATTATGAACAAGATATTAAGAATATTTTCGGTATTGTCATTGGTGGCAATCATGTTCTCAGCATGTATGCCCGACGAATATGAATTGCAGGAGCCATGGGACAAAAGTGCTTTGAAATTCTCTGTGACAGTTGATACTCAGAATCCAAATAAACTCTATCTGAAAAGTGAAACTCCGGGGGCTCAGCCATATTGGGTAACACCCGTAGGTACTTCTATTAAATTGGATGATGCCATAACCATCCCATTCCCTGGTGATTACACCATAACTTATACTGTTGAAACGCCCGGCGGACTTGTAACTGCTGATCCATACACGTTTACAATAACCACTGTAGACGAAGATTTTGTAAGCGATCCGATGTGGACAAACCTTACCGGCGGGATTGGACAATCAAAAACCTGGGTGCTGGATTTGGATGCCGACGCTGTGAGCAAATACTTCTTGGGGCCATTTTATTTTGGTGGCACCGGATGGGAATGGGATCCTGCTTTTTCAGATATTCCCTGGGCTGGAGTTAGTGCCGGAGATTATGGAACCATGACCTTTGATTTGATTGGAAATGCAAATTTCTCTTGTGATAATAAAATGTTTCCTGATTTGTCAGGTACCGGAACATTTATGTTGTTCCCGGAAACAAGTGAATTGATCACATACGGCGCCGAGGTTATCCATGACAAAGCGCAAGGAGAACGGATTGCAAACTGGAATGCAGTGATGAAAATAAAGATGCTTACTGCTGATCAAATGCAGCTGATATGTTATATTAATCCAAACGAGTGGCTGATCTATAACTACATCACGAAAGACTATTACGACTCACATTAATTGGTAGTTCTTCGGATTTGAATACGGGGGCGGCTTGTTTTTATCGTGAAAACAAGTTGCCCTTTTTTTAGTCAATAAGGCAAAGCGAAGCTGCGAAACCCGACAAGGTAGCAATCAGAACCTTGATGTTTTTTCAAACGTTTTTATTAGGAGAGGTGCCAGGCATAAACCTTTAGCAGGTTTAAAAATCAGGGGGATATGTTTTGAGCCTAAAAGCGAGTTAAAAACTATAGTGAGAATGCACTTCCAAATAAGACATAAGCATCCCTCATAAAATACATGACAGACCCTCTGTAGATCTTGTTCCCCCTAATTTAGCCGCTGATATTGAGCTAATTTTACTAATCTAAATTTATGATGTATGAAAAAAACGCGTAGTTTTTTAATATGGCATGGGGCTATAATTAGGAGTCTTTATGTCATTTTATTAATGGTAATATGGGGTGTTCCCACCTTCGGACAAAATAGTGCAATTTCCGGGGTGGTAAAATCTCAGCGCGATGGAGAGTTTTTGCCTGGTGTTAGCATTGTTCTTAAGGGTACTGACCGGGGAACAATCACTGATGCTGATGGAAAATATTCATTGGGAGATGTTCCCGGAGATGGTGTTCTCATTTTTTCTTTCGTGGGGATGAAAAAGACCGAAATAGAGGTTGATGGAAGAAGTAAAATTGATGTTACACTGGAAGATGAGGCTATCGGACTGGAAGAAGTAGTTGTTTCTGTTGGCTACGGTTGGGAAAAACGCAAAAACGTTACCGGGGCAGTATCATCTGTTAACGCTGAGGAAATCAGCCAATCGCAGTCGGTAACTCTTGAGCAGTCGCTTCAGGGGCGTATCCCGGGGATGATGGTAACACAATCATCAGGACAGCCCGGGGGAGGTGCCAACGTGCAAATTCGCGGGATTACGGGTTTTGGTAGTTCTGGCCCCTTGTATGTACTGGATGGAGTGCAACTACAAGGAATTGCCGGGGTTGGAGGCGGCACTAACCCGCTGGCCGGTATAAATCCTTCGGATATTGAATCGGTTGACGTTTTAAAAGATGCGTCTGCCACAGCCATTTACGGTTCAAAAGGTACCGATGGGGTTATTATCATTACAACTAAAAGAGGCCGGATAGCCCCCCCTAAAATTACCTACGAATTTTCCGCCGGTACCCAACAACTAGCAGAAAAACTACCAGTGATGAACCTAAGAGAATTTGCGACTTTTGTAAACGAGCGAAATGCCGGTATTGGCTGGGGATTCGACGAAAGGCCTGAGCTGGCTAATCCTGAATACCTTGGCGAAGGTACCGATTGGCAGGATGTTCTTTTTCGAAACGCACCTACATCATCGCATACACTCACTGTAAGTGGGGGCGATACACGAACCCAATATATGCTATCGGGAGCGTACCAGAGCGAGGAAGGTATTGCATTGGGGTCGGATTTTGAACGGATTTCTTTGCGTTTAAACCTTGACAATAAAACAACTAATTGGCTAAAAATAGGTACCAGCCTGCAACTGGTGAATATTGATGAAAATATTAACAGCACCAACTCCAGTGTTATTAGGGCAGCTTTGGAGCAAACCCCTGATATAGCTGTGCAGAATAACGATGGCAGCTGGGGAGGTTCTGCCAGTACAGCTGGTTGGGTCGCTCAAAAAGTTAATCCTTACGCCATTGCGTTAATCAATAAAAATGAGGCCAACCGGAAGCAGGTTTTTGGTAACCTTTATGCCGAAATTACCTTTACCAAAGACCTAGTGTTACGCAACGAAGCTTCAGGGAACTTTACCATAGCCACTACAGATATTTTTAACCCAAGTTACAAAATGGGGAATTTGGAGCGATTGATAAGCGAAGGGATATCCCGCTTTAATGAAGGTGTTTATACGTCTTTAAAAAATTACCTTACCTACTCCCACCAGTTTGCCGATATATACAGTTTAAAGGTAATGGCCGGACATGAAGCATCTCTGGATAAATCAAGAATGTTGGAAGCTTCACGTAAAAACTACCCGTCGAACAATGTGCAGGTTATAAATGGTGGCGACCCCACAACGGCAACAAACAAAGGAACGAAAGGCCATCGCTCCAACGAAGCGTTTTTTGGCCGCTTGAATTTTGGGTTAAATGATAAATACTTGTTTACCGGAAACATTCGCGAGGATGGGGCTTCTATATATGCCGAAGATAAGCGATGGATTATGTCGTATTCCGGCGCCCTGGCGTGGAAAATCAATAACGAGAATTTTTTAAAAGGAGTAAATGGGGTTAACGTATTGAAACTTCGCCTGGGCTATGGCTTAACCAACAGGCAGGCGGGGCGCGATTACGCTTACACATCAACGCTGGCTACCGTGCCAACAGGTGTAAGTACCGTATCGCAACTTACCCAAAACATTGGGAATCCCGATTTGGAATGGGAACAAACGAAAAGCTCCAACATTGGGCTCGACGGGACATTCTTTAACTGGCGGCTGAATTTTGCAGTTGATTTTTACCTGAAGAAAACAGATGGACTGGCCATGAGAACATCGTTGCCTATGTACTCCGGAACAACTACTGGCTATAGTCCCGGCTCATTGGACGCACCATGGGTAAACGTGGGGGCTATGGAAAATAAAGGATTTGATTTCAGGATCAGCTCCACCAATATCATGAAAAGGAATTTCACCTGGAAAACAGACCTGACAGTATCGCGCAACATAAATAAAGTTGTAAAACTTAATGCAGATGGGGCACCTATTATGGGCCGATTCAGTAAGACGGTGGTTGGGAGATCGATCGGCGAATTTTACGGGTATATGGTTGATGGCGGCGTATTTGCCTCTGCCATTGATGTTTTTGGTGATGAAGAAAATGGCGTTAAACCCCACGCCAGGCCATCAAAGAATGGCGAAATACTTCCATTTGCAAATGCCTCAGGAAGTATTTGGTATGGCGACCTTAAGTTTAAAGATTTGAATGGTGACGGAATAATTGATGAGAACGACCAAACGTATCTGGGTTCGCCAATTCCGAAAGTACAAATGGGTTTAAACAACACCTTTAATTATAGAAACTTCGATTTAAATGTGTTCTTAAGTGCAAGCATTGGCAACAAAGTATTTAATGAATTGCGTGTAACCGCTGAAAATCCGCGTTCGAGTTATGGTTATTTCCGTGAGTTAAGCAATTATGCCAAACTTGAACTGATCGATCCGGAAGGATCAGATACAGATCCTTACAATGTTATTGTTACCAATCCCGACACAGATATTCCGGGAGTTCGAAATGACAATACAAACGACAACGTGAGGTTCTCGGACAAATTTATAGAAGACGGGTCTTTCTTAAGGTGCAAAAACATTTCATTGGGGTATACTTTCTCCGAGAACCTGCTGAAACGGATCCACATCGATGCGTTGCGGGTTTATGGAAACGTGACCAATGCTTTTACTATCACAAAATATTCAGGGATGGACCCCGAAGTTGGATCGTGGGATCCAATTAATGCCGGTATTGATAACGGGTACTATCCTCAGGCCCGGAGGTTTACATTGGGTCTAAACATCACATTGTCGAAATAATAAAACGAATGCTATGAAATTGAAATCAAAAATATTTTATCTGGCACTTCTTGTTGCCGGATTACTGGCCTCCTGCAGTAAGGACTTTCTCGATCGACCTCCACTATCAGAGATCAGTACGGAAAATTTCTATCAAACTACTTCTGATTTGAAACTGGCAACCGCTGCCTTATATGCCGGTGCGCCCTGGGCCGAATATACGTATACCAGTTATTTAACCATAGGCGATGTGATGAGTGGAAACATGGTGCTGGGATATAATGATGATGCTGTTCAGCTCAATACATTTTCGGTTACTGGTTTAAACGGAACCGTAGTTGCCAACTGGAGAGGCATGTACAAGGTAATTGCCCATTGTAATGCCACTATTAACGCAATAAATGCAAAAACACCGGAATCTGTTCCCGAAGCAGATAAAAATGCGGCTCTTGCCGAAGCCAGATTTATTCGTGCATATGCTTATTACAATCTGGGCTTGCTATGGGGCGACGTTCCTATCATCGAAGACAATACTGAACTGATTAGTTCACCTTTGGTTCCCCGTAACCTGGTGAATGATGTGTACCAGTTTATTGTAAACGACCTGACATTTGCCGCCCAAAATCTTCCTGAGGCAGTAGGTTCGGACTGGGAGCGCGGAAGGGTTACCACGTGGTCGGCACAAGGCTTACTGGCCAAAGTTTATTTATCATGGTCAGGTTTAGATCCACAAAGTATCGGCAACCGTGACCAGGAGCTTTTGAATAGTGCCAAATTATACGCGGGTAATGTGTGTAAAAACAGTGGACTGGAATTGATGGACAACTATGCCGACCTGTTCAAAACGGAGAACAATTACAACGACGAAGCGCTGTTTGCATTGCGTTGGGATCCCACCACCAGTGATTGGCTTCAGGGGAATATGTTGCAAATATATTCTCCGGGTGGGTCTGAAATTTCTGCCGACGGACAGGCCGGATGGTTTGGAATACGCCCCAGCTACGACATGTTTCAACAATATTCGGTGGAAGATACTATCCGGCGCAAAGCAACCTTTATGCTAAAGGGCGATTTTTATCCGGAGTTAAACGCTGCCGCCGGCGGATATACTTTTACAGGCGAATCCGGAATGAAGAAACACATCATTGGTACGAAAAAAGACAACAATGTCCCTATCATGACCTTGTTTTCTTCTGCCGAGCATAATGCCTTGCTGCGACTTGCTGATGTTTACCTGGTTTACGCCGAAGCAATTCTGGGTAACAAAAGTTCAACTGCAGATGCTGATGCCTTGATGTATTTTAATAAAGTTCGTGAAAGGGCGGGGCTTCAGCCGCTAAACTCGATTGATGCCGATATTCTGCTTAAAGAAAGAAGGATTGAATTGGCTGCTGAAAGCCAGTATTGGGGCGACTTGGTAAGTCTTTCGTACTACAATCCCCAGAAAGCAATCAGTCTTCTGAATGAAGGAGAGCGTGTGACCTTCACGTATAATAACGGAGTTGCAGAGCCGGAGAATCCATTTGGCGTTATTACGCCGGCTACAGCAAATTCATTCAGGCTCCCGATTCCATCAATTGAAATAACGGCTAACCCAATGTTGTTAGACGCTCCAGTACCTTATTTTTAGTATAAAAGAAAAAAATAGCAACAATGAAAAATAGATTAAATAACTACACCTATTACTGGCAGCTAATTTTTTTAGCCGCGGTGATCTTATTTGGATCAGCCTGCCAGGAGGAACAAATGGAACCACCGGTTATTACTGGTGTGATTAATTATGCAGCTTCGCCCAATGATACAGCTGTAACAACGATACAAACCGGCCAATGGGTGGTTTTGTTAGGACAAAACCTGAGCACTGTTACTCAGGTGAATTTTGGCTCTGTACCTGCTACGATTAACACAGCGCTTTTTGCCGATGGAAGCCTTGTAGTGCAATTGCCTGATATCCCGTTTGAATCAGTTCCGGCCGACGAATTAAATATTGTTACCGCAATCAGTGAAGGGGGTATTGCCACATTTAATATCAATATTATTGGTGAGCCATTGATTGCTCATGTGAGAAATAATGAAACTTCTCCAAATGATACAGTTGTTAATGTATTATACCCCGGCGATGAGATCAACATTGTCGGATATAACCTCAAGGATGCCACAGAAATATCATTTCAGGGTATTGCTGCCGACTTGAGCAAGGTAGTTTATACCGACACAAGCGCCATTGTACAGGTGCCTGCTGATTTATCGGGGTCCAATGCTTTATTGGCAAATACCATTACTTATACCACCGATGTCGGGTCTACTAATTTCTCAATCAGAATTGTTGGTCCTCCGGTAATATCTTACATTTCATTAGAGGTGCCCCATGAAGGTGATATCGTTCATTTATACGGGTATAACTTTA
Source organism: uncultured Draconibacterium sp. (assembly GCF_963674925.1). Taxonomy (NCBI): domain Bacteria; kingdom Pseudomonadati; phylum Bacteroidota; class Bacteroidia; order Marinilabiliales; family Prolixibacteraceae; genus Draconibacterium; species uncultured Draconibacterium sp. The sequence continues at coordinate 296,632 of NZ_OY771648.1, read as the reverse complement.
CCGAAATTCAAAGTTTTACTTTTGCTGGTACAGAAATAACCGACTACGAAGTATCGGCAGATGAGTCTGTTCTTAGCTTTGTTTCCCCGGCATTGGCGCAAAGCGGTCCGGTTGAGATTACAACACTGGCGGGTTCGTTTACAACTGTTTTTAATGTGAATGAAATTGCCTTAATAAACTCCGGTGGCGTAGGCATTTTGGCCAATATGGAGTGGAGCGACTACTTCGGCTGGGGCTGGGGTAATGGCGATGTGAATCTTTATGCTTCAGACCCTAATTCAGAATGGCCTTCCTATAATACTGATTATGGTGTTGGTTACGGTATGTACCTTGTCTTTAAGAGTGGTCCTCTGGAAGCCGGAGAAGATGGTTATCTTGAAGATTGGGGAGGAAATCAGATTCTTATTAATGATGGCGGTGGTCAGTGGGTGCCAACAGAGAATCTGGATGATTCCGGCGACAATTGGGCCTTAAAATTTGAAATAAATGTTGCGAAGCCATGGAGCGGAGGTACGCTTTGTTTCAGAACAGCAAGTGCAAGTAATTATATTGCACGATACGAACCATGGAAAGTATCAGCAACTAAGACTGTTGCCGTTACTACTGACGGATGGCAAACAGTAACGATTCCCTTATCCGCGTTCCGTCTTGATGACGGAGAAGGTGAGTCTATTTCAAAAGTCTCGGATTTGTTAAATGGGGACTCAGGAAAGACATACTTTAGAATTTATCTTCATAACTATCGCACTTCAACTACAGACAATTTTGAAGCTGCCTTTGATAACATTAGGGTGGTAAGACGATAGTTTTTTTTGTTGTGGACAGGCAGGAGATTCCTGTTTGTCCACAACTTTTTTTATAAATCTGTTGGGGCTTTTTACCCGACAGATTTCTATTCTTGAATTGGTCATTAATTTTTTATAGTAAAATGATGTTTAGATTTTTTCAGAAAACTTTAATTTTTCTCGCTGTCCTTCTGTTTTTTGTTTCCTGCGATGACACAGAACCGGTGGATCCCATCCTAACGGTTTCTGTCAATGAGCTAACTTTTGAAGCAGAAGGCGGACAGTTATCGGTAATAATAGAATGCAACGACTCCTGGAGTACAAGCAATTCTGTGTCGTGGTTGCAGTTAAGTCAACTTTCAGGGAGTGACGGAAGCACTTCAATTGATTTAACGACCACTGGTAACAGCACTGGGGCAACCCGGTCGACTACCTTGGTTATTAGTTCTTCAAACGGCCAATCTCGCCGGATTACAGTTTCGCAGCCCAGCCAGATATTCCCATCTTACAATACGTCGCCCCAGGCGCCGGATGCAACAGGGATGAATAGTTCAGCAATAGAACTTGCAACCAAAATGAAACTGGGCTGGAATATCGGCAACACCATGGAAGCTCCCGGAGTAACAGCGTGGGGTAACCCTGTCATCACGGAGGATTATGTGAAAGCTGTAAAAGAGCAAGGATTTAATGCTATCCGAATCCCTTGTGCCTGGGACTGGGATTGGAGAGAGGATCACTCTTACGCCGGGGATAATATCCATATTGAAGATTACAAGACAGCCCGCATTAAATCAGAATGGCTTAACCGCGTAAAAGAGGTGGTTGGCTATTGTGTTAATAACGATATGTACGTACTACTGAATATTCATTATGATGGTGGTTGGCTTGAGCATAACTGTAAACCAGAGAAAAAGGATTTGGTAAATGCCAAACAAAAAGCTTATTGGGAGCAGATTGCAACAGTCATGCGCGATTTCGATGAGCACCTGATGTTTGCCAGTGCCAACGAACCGGCTGTAAATAGTGTAGAAGAGATGGAGGTACTTCACTCTTATCATCAAACGTTCATTAATGCAGTCCGCTCTACAGGTGGAAGAAACAGCTATAGGGTGCTCGTAGTTCAGGGGCCAGGTACGAATATTGAAAAAAGTAACGATCTGATGGACATGCCTTCGGATGAGATTGAGGGCCGTTTGATGGCTGAGGTGCATTTTTACAATCCTTCTCAATTCTGCATATTGAATGAAGATGTAAGTTGGGGTAAAATGGCTTATTACTGGGGCAAGGATTATCATTCTGATATTGAGCCTGAACGCAATGCGACATACGGAGAAGAGGATGAAGTAGACCAATCGTTTAGTTTGGCAAAAAGCAAGTTTGTAGATAAGGGTATCCCGGTAATCATGGGTGAGTATGGCGCTTACAGGAGGGGTAATACCCAAAATGTGCCTAAAGAATTGGAGAAACACAACAATTCAGTGGATCATTGGATTACTTATGTAACAAGTAAAGCATTGGAAAATGGCTTAATTCCATTCTGGTGGGATACAGGTGTTGTCATTGATCGGTCAAATTACACCATAAAAGACCAACGCACTCTTGATGCTATCATGGCAGGAGCAAACCAATAGAAATCAAATTAAACAAGATTATAAATCATCAAAGTATTGAAAATGAGCTTAGAAAGTGCAATTGGAATTCTCAATATGAAGTCCTGAACTGATGAATTTAAGTCTTCAGTTTCAGCTCAAAAGATTCAAATAAGTTGCACTTTTGAAATAGATTAACAAGTATATATAATGAAAAAAATAACCTATTCCCTTGCCTTTTTTTTGCTTACAGTTCTTTTTACTTTCAACTGTAATGCAATAACCAAACCCAAAGTATATCAGTTGGAATCACCTGACAACCAAATTGTTTTGTACATACAGGCTGGTGCCGATTTATCCTGGACATTGATAAATGTCGGCGATACACTACTGGCACCGTCACCAATTTCGCTTCAATTATCAGACGGAACTACTTTGGGCCGAAATGTACAGGTTAAATCAGCCAAAATGCTTTCAGTCAACGAAAAACTAAAAGCAATTAATTACCGGAAGGATAGCATCACCGATAACTACAATCAGCTGACAATAAACTGTAAAGACGATTTTGGTATCATTTTCAGGGCTTACAACGATGGAGTGGCCTATCGTTTCTTTTCTTCAAAAAAGGGAGGCATTGTCATTGCCGGTGAAGAAGCCAATTTTAACTTTAAAACAGATCATAAAGCCTGGATACCATACGTGCGCGATTTGAGGGAAGGAGACCCATTTGAATCGGCATTCGAAGCGGTGTACGAGCATATTCCTTTGTCTCATTTTAAAGCAGACTCGTTGGCGATTCTGCCTCTTTTGGTTGATTTAGGGAACCAGAAAAAAGCCATGCTCATGGAAACTGACCTGGAGGATTATCCGGGGATGTATTACAAAATAAATGACCCTGCAAAATTTGGCGTTCATGGTATTTTCCCAAAATATCCTTTGAAGGAACGGGTAGGTGGATTTGACGACCTTAATTTTATGGTTGATCAAAGAGCTGATTTTATTGCTAAAACGACTGCTCCCCGCCAGTTTCCATGGAGGATTGTTTTCCTTAGCGATAACGACAAAGAACTGGCCGATAATGATATGGTTCAACGGCTGGCTGCACCATCCCGCATTGCTGATGTCTCGTGGATAAAGCCGGGCAAAGTGGCGTGGGACTGGTGGAACGACTGGAACATTTCACATGTCGATTTCCGGGCAGGGATAAATACCCCTACCTATAAATATTACATTGACTTTGCGTCGGAATACGGTGTGGAATATGTGGTGCTTGACCAAGGCTGGTACAATGGACACGATGTGATGACCCCCTCGGATAAGATAAACCTGAAGGAAATTCTGGACTCTGCCAAAAACAAGCATGTGGATATTATTCTTTGGGCAGCCTGGCACGAATTCAATATGGTGAAAGAGCAAGCGTTCGCCAAATATTCGGCAATGGGTGTCAAGGGATTTAAGCTTGATTTTTTTGACCGCGACGATCAACTGGCGATGCACTCTTGCTACGAGTTGGCCGAAATGGCCGCCCGCTATAAAATGATTCTCGATTATCATGGAATGAAACCTTCGGGCATACAACGCACATGGCCAAACGTGCTGAATTTCGAGGGCGTTAAAGGTATGGAAAACGTAAAATGGGCAACCGACAACGTTCCGCCTTATGACGTAACACTTCCGTTTATGCGCATGATGACCGGCCCTATGGATTACACTCCCGGTGCCATGCGTAATGCAACAAAGGCCAATTTTTACCCTTCCAATTCAATGCCAATGAGCCAGGGAACCCGCGTTCACCAGCTGGCTATGTTCGTGGTGTTTGAAGCGCCATTGCAAATGATGGCCGATAATCCTACAGCCTACCGGAAAGAATCGGAGTGCGCCCGGTTTATTGCCAAAACACCTACTGTATTCGACCAGACCGTTGTATGTGATGCGAAAGTATCGGAATACATCGCCATTGCCCGTCGCAAGGGCAACTCATGGTACGTTGGCGCAATGACCAATTGGGACAGCCGGTCGCTGACTATTGATCTTTCATTTTTACCTGAAGGAGAATACAATGCCATAATATTTAGCGACGGAGTGAATGCTGACCGCGATGCTACCGACTATAAACATGAAATCAAAATCGTTTCCAAAAACGATAAAATTGAAGTGAACCTTGCACCCGGTGGTGGATGGGCGGCACGATTTGAGAAATTGTAATACATCACAATCATGAGAAAAATTGTTTTAAGTATTGTACTTTGTTTATTTGTTGCGTTGGTTTCTGCGCAAATATCCTTGCCAAAAGTATTTGCGGACAACATGGTTTTGCAAAGAGACCTGGAAATTCCGGTTTGGGGGAATTCATCTCCAGAAGCAACTATCGTAGCTGAACTTGAAAATGCCAAAGCGACCACAAAAGCAGATAACGATGGAAAATGGATGGTTCGTTTACCGAAGTTCAAAGCCGGCGGCCCTTACACACTTAAAATTTATGAAAAGGGAAAACCGGCAGATGGCATCGTGCTAAAAGGAATCCTCATCGGCGATGTATGGCTGGCCTCCGGGCAATCGAATATGGAATGGCAGGTGCAACAGGCCAGAGATGCAAACCAGGAAATTGCTAACGCCAACTTCCCGCAAATACGTTTTCTTGTTGTTGATCACAGTAAAGAAATAAAGCTTCAGTCAGATATCTCATCAGGCAAGTGGGAAGTCTGCGACTCTGCCAATGTGAATGAGTTTTCGGCGGTTGCTTACTTTTTTGCCCGCAAAATTCACCGGGATCAAAATGTTCCGGTAGGAATTATTCAAAGCACCTGGGGCGGCACGCCGATCGAAGCCTGGACGAGCAGGGAGATGCTGCTAACATCGCCCATCACCAGGGAAAGTACACTCGCGATGGATACCCTTACCCTGGATCGGGAAGACCTTGTTGCCGACAGTTTGAGCTGGGTACGCATTTGGGAAATTGTCTATAATCCGCAAAACAATGCCGACAAAATATTCACTGCTGCAGATTATGATGATGCCGACTGGACAGAAATTGAAATGCCCAATGTGCTTAAAGATTTTGGAATCGGTAGTTATGAGGGGATGGTTTGGATGCGGAAAAAGATAACGTTGCCTGAATCCTTTGCAGGAAAAGATCTTACAATTAGCCTTGGCCATCCGGAGATGACCTATTCGCTTTATTTTAATGGCAAGGAGATCTGCAAGAACGTTTGGTATTCCGATTCCACTCATTCTTATACGATTCCGGCCAGTCTGGTGCAGCAAGCAGGAGAAAATACGATTGCTGTAAGAGTTGCCATGCTTTGGGGCGGTGGAGGTTTAAATCCTCCGGCTGATGAGCTCTATATTACAGATGGGGATTCCAGCATTTCTTTAGCCGGGAAATGGTTGTATCAGAAAGACCTTGAACCTTCTTTCCCGAAAATACTCAACTACCAGTATTATCCCACTGTGCTTTTTAATACCATGATAAATCCGCTTATTCCTTATGGTATTAAAGGATTTATTTGGTACCAGGGCGAATCGAATGCAGCAGCGGCTTACGATTATCGCGAATTATTTCCCATGCTGATTAAAGACTGGAGGCAGCGCTGGCAGCAGGGCAATCTTCCGTTTTTATTTGTTCAACTGGCTAATTACATGGAGAGAAATTCGCTTCCATCTGATAGTGAATGGGCAGAACTGAGAGAAGCGCAAACACTGACACTTTCGCAACCCAATACAGGAATGGCTTGTGCTATTGATATTGGAGAAGCGGGCAGTATTCATCCTGTTAACAAGCAGGAGGTAGGTCGTCGGCTGGCACTCATTGCCAATAAAATGGTGTACCAACAAGATGGCGTGGCATCCGGGCCCATGTACAAAGATTTTCATAAGGAAGGAAACCGTATTCGCATCCGTTTTTCGAGTATTGGCTCAGCCCTTTCAACACAAGATGGAAAAGAAGTAACAGGTTTTGCAATTGCAGGGAACGATAAGAAATTTCATTGGGCAAAGGCCAAAATTGACGGTAATGATATTGTTGTTTATACCGATAAAGTTGCCGAACCGGTAGCGGTGCGCTATGCCTGGGCCGATAATCCTGAATGTAACCTGATAAATTCTGAAGGATTACCTGCAGTCCCGTTCAGAACAGACGACTGGAAAGGAATTACTGAAAAGTAAAATGGAATTAAAATTTTTAAAATTAGACTAATGAAAAAGCGTTTGATCATACTCGCATCGTTGATATTGATAGGTGTTGTTCCATCGTTCCGGGCAAATGCCCAGTATCAAATTCCACAAAAGTTAAAGTGGTGGTACAACGACCGCTTTGGCATGTTCATCCACTTTGGCAGCTATTCGTATTTGGCGCATGGCGAATGGGCGTTCAGTATTGAAAACTGGGTAAAAGCCGATTATCAGCAGCAGGTTTCGCCTCATTTTAACCCATCGAAATTCGATGCCCGTGAAATTGTTCAACTGGCAAAAGATGCCGGCATGAAGTATATTGTAATCACAGCCAAGCATCATGAAGGATTTAGTATGTGGGATACCAAAGTGAAAAGCTTTAAGGATGTTACGGGTAAAAAAATGTACAGCCTGCAGCGTTTCACACCCTTTGGGAAACGGGACGTGCTGATGGAACTGAAAAAGGCCTGTGATGTCGCCGGGATCAAATTTTGTCTCTATTATTCAATCCTCGACTGGGGGCATTCTTCGCAGGAGATTAACCATGTGGATGGTTCGACTTATTCGACGATGAAGTCGGACTCAGTGCGGTCGGCTTACATCCGCGATATGAAAGCACAGCTCAAGGAGTTGATTGATCGCTATCATCCCGCCTCACTGTGGTTTGATGGTGATTGGACCTACAACGCCGGCCAGCCCACTCCTGAAAAATGGTGGACGAAAACGGACGGAGTTGATTTGTATAATTACTTAACCGGACTTGATTCGAACCTGGTGGTTAACGAACGGGTTTGTCGCAGTTTTGGTCTGGGGGATTACGAATGTCCCGAGCAGGAAGTGCCTGATGCGCCACGCGGCCGTCAGTGGGAGACTTGCCAGACCATGAACAGAACGTGGGGTTACAATAAAAACGACAACGACTATAAATCAACCAAAAACCTGGTTCGGGAATTGGTGAAAGTGGTTTCACGGGATGGAAATTACTTGCTTAACATTGGTCCGAAGGGCGACGGGACTGTCCCGGAGCAAACGGCGGACACCCTAAAAGCAATTGGAAAATGGATGGATAGCTACGGCGAAAGTATTTACGGCACAACGCGCAGTCCGTTTGCTGCTGAACCCGAATGGGTTTTTTATACTAAAAAGGAAGGCAAATTGTTTGCTCATGTTTTTTCCTGGCCTCAGGATGGAATACTTTCGATCCCGGCAATTAAAAATTCTATCGCAAAAATTTACCTGATGAATGATCCCGGGAAAACGCTTGATTATTCGCTTGAAGATGGAAGTATAAGGATTTCGTTACCGATGAATGCCCCGAACGACTACGATTCGGTGGTTGTACTTGAGGTGGCTGGATTGCCTGAGGCTACTAAATTTTAGAGCCAAAAGAAGCTTGGTTTTAAATTAATAATTGCCCTTGGCTTGCTACGGGGGTAGTTGTAGATTTTAATGGAAGTTCCCTGCCCGCCGGACTGTACTTCTACCAACTAAAGGTTGGAAACAGTGCAACAACACGAAAAATGATTCTTAGAAAATAAGTTATTAACAATAAGTATAAAATTGATGATGAAAATAAGACAATTACTATTATTTGTGTTCCTTCTCGCTACAGGGGCAGGGAACGTTATCGGCCAGAAAACCTATAAAAATCCGGTAATTACCGGAATGAACCCTGATCCAAGTATTTGCAGGGTAGGCGACGATTTTTATCTGGCAACTTCTACTTTTGAATACTTCCCGGGAATACCTATATATCACAGCAAGGATTTGGTTCACTGGGATTTGATAGGCCACGCATTGGATAATAAGACAAATTGTCCTTTAATGGGAGCCGGTGCATCAGGCGGTAATTATGCCCCGACATTACGCTATAACAACGGCACCTTTTACATCGCCTGCACCAATTATGGTGGTGAGGGAACACAGGGCGTTTTTTACGTTACAGCAAGCAATCCGGCAGGCCCCTGGTCCGATCCGGTTTGGATAGGAAACTGGTACGTTGATCCATCTATAACGTTTGCCAACGACAGCATGTATTGGGTAAGTCCTGGTAATGATGGAAGTTTTATGGTCGGGACTTTCGATCCTGTTCAGAAAAAATTTATTAAACCATTACAAGTAGTGGCAACAGGCCAGGGTGGTTCGTCGCCTGAGGGGCCGCACATGTATAAAATCGGTGAATATTATTACCTGATGTCGGCCGAAGGTGGTACGGGGTACGAACATCGTGAAGTTATTCAGCGAAGCAAATCTCCCTATGGTCCTTTCGAATCCAGTCCATACAACCCGGTAATTTCCAATATGAATAATCCCGAAAGTCCATTCCAGGCCATTGGCCATGCCGATTTGGTACAATTACAAGATGGTTCCTGGTGGCTGGTTTGTTTGGGAATCAGGCCAAAAGGTGGGAGGTATCAACATTTAGGTCGTGAAACTTATTTGGCACCAGTAAAATGGACAGATGATGGCTGGCCCATTGGTGGCGATAACGGCGTAATGCTGGAAGAATTTCCTGTACCGAATCTTCCGGAACACCAATGGGAAAAAGGCCCGGTACGTGACGATTTTAGCAGCCCAACGCTTGGTTTGCCATGGAATTTCCTCCGTAATCCTTACGAAGCCGACTGGTCGCTGACTGAGAAACCAGGTTATTTGAGACTAAACGGTTCAAAAGTGAATTTGAAGGAAAAAGATTCACCTGCCTTTGTTGGGCGCAGACAACCCGACTTCAATATGGTGGCTTCGGCAAAAGTGAGTTTCAACCCTGTAGCCGGGAACGAAGAAGCCGGCTTGGTGGTACGTGGCAACGATACCAATTATCTCAGTTTGGCAATTACCATTCGCGATGGAAAAAGGGTGGCTCTTTTTAGAAAATACCTTCAGGATGAAGTAAGTTTGGAGGAATATACTGAAATACCCAGGAACGATGTTGTTCTGAAAATTAGTGCAAGCGAATTGAAATACAAGTTTTGGGTTCAGCCGAAAGGGAAGACACCTATTTTGGTTGGAACAGCAGCAACCAAGGATATTTCGACTGAAAAAATTAGCGGTTTTACAGGTGTTTTTATTGGAATGTACGCAACAGGAAATGGCAGTTCGAACACCAACCCGGCTGATTTCGATTGGTTTGATTATGAAGCTAATCCTGAGGATGTCCACTTCCTGCGAGATCGACAATTGGTTGAATAAAAAGGAAAATGGTTTAATTAATAAAATGAGGTAGATTTATTGGATGTGATGTTCTGAATAATTCAATATAATATTAACACAATGAACAAAATAGTACTGGTTTACCTATTTATTGGCCTCTTGGCATTCACATCATGTAAAAACAATCAAACGGTGGTTGAAAACAAGATTCCTTTTGACTTTGATTGGAAGTTTGCCTTAAACGATCATCCTGGTGCCGAGCAGCCCGGTTTTGATGATTCGGGCTGGCGTGTACTGGATGTTCCGCATGATTTTAGTATCGAACATCGTTTCGACTCAACCTATACCACCGGCGCAGGTGGCGGCTACGTGTTTAGCGGAATTGGCTGGTACCGAAAACAGTTTGTTACGGGAAAGGAGTATGCTGACAAGAAACTATGGATTTTGTTCGACGGCGTCTATCGCAACAGCGAGGTGTGGATTAACGGTCATTTCCTCGGAATTCGTCCTTATGGTTATTCATCCTTTTATTATGATCTCACACCCTATTTGAATCCGGTAGGCGAAAACAACATGATTGCGGTAAAAGTAAATACTTCCGAACAGCCCAATTCGCGTTGGTATACGGGCTCGGGTATTTATCGGCATGTTTGGCTTGTGGCAAAAAATAAGCTGTACATCAACCAGTGGGGGGTGTTTGCCCGCACTGTTGAAGCCGACGAAAGCAGTGCCACGGTTGATATTTCTATAGATGTGAACAACGATAACAATGCTGATCAGCCTTGTTTAGTGGTGACCCGGTTTTTCGATTCTGAAGGTAAGCAGGTTGCCCAATCGGAAACCGATGTTGATGTTAAAGCCGGTAAGCAGCAAACGATCGAACAAAGTATTCGGCTCGACAGTCCGGAATTGTGGTCCATCGAACAACCCAACTTGTACCGGCTGCAAGTTGAAGTAAGGAGCGGTGATGAGGTGGTGGATAGCTATGCAACGGCTTTTGGTGTTCGTACTTTCCAATTCGACCCCAATAAGGGTTTTTCGCTTAACGGTAAGCATGTAAAACTAAAAGGAGTAAATAACCACCACGATGGCGGACCGTTGGGTGCTGCCGTTTTGGACTACACCCATAAACGGCAGCTGACTATTTTAAAAGAAATGGGATGTAATGCCTTAAGAATGAGTCATAATCCGCCGTCGCCGGAACTGCTTGCTTATGCCGACAGCCTGGGATTTGTGGTGATCGACGAGATTTTTGATGAGTGGATGGATGGCAAAACTGCTCACGGTTATGCCCCTCATTTTGAAGAATGGTACCAACGGGATGTGGAAAACTGGATCCGACGCGACCGGAATCACCCATCGGTAATTGCATGGAGCATTGGCAACGAATTGCGGGAACAATACAACAAGGAAAATGCGCAGAAAATTATTCCCATGCTGCTGGATGCCGCCAGGAAACACGACAGCACGCGTCCTTTCACATTGGCCTGCAACGAAATTGTAAACTTCAACTCTTTTGGTGTGCTTGATTTGTTTGATATTGTAGGGTACAACTACCAGGAAGCTTTTTATAAGAAAGACCACGAGAAGTATCCCAACCGGGTGATTTTTGGTTCAGAAACGGTGATGTACCCATACCACGATCACAAAGCATGGCAAATGCGATCGTACCGGCAATGGCTCGATGGCCAGTTAGAGGATTATGTGGCCGGCGAGTTTTTGTGGACGGGCTTTGACTATCTGGGCGAATCCGGTATTGGGCACGTGGGTACAGGCTTTGAGTTCTGGAAAACATGGCCAACCTGGCCCTGGCGTGGTGCCGATTGCGGAGTGATAGACATGTGCGGCAATCCAAAACCCGGCTATTGGTTCCGTAAATCGTTGTGGAACGATGAGCCGATGGTGTACATTGCTGTTCAAACCGATGAATCGGCGCGTAACAGGAATAGGTCTTCATTTTGGAACTGGCCCAGGGTTGAGGCCCATTGGAACCACGAAACTATTGGCGATACGCTGGCCGTTCATGTATATACCAATGTGCCTGATGTGGAATTAAAGCTAAACGGAAAATCGTTGGGCACCCGCAGTTGGGACCTGAAGAACGAGGCTTTCCTGTTTTGGGAAGTGCCTTATGAACCCGGGAAATTGGAAGCTGTAGGTAAGACAAAAGATGGAAAAACCATAACTTTTGCTGTGCAAACAGCTGGTGAACCTGCGAAATTAGTGCTCACACCCGACCGTCAGACCATTAATGCCAATAAACAGGATTTGAGCTATGTAACGGTTCAACTGCTCGATGCCAATGACGTGCCTGTACCGTTTGCCGACAACCTGATCGAGTTTGAAGTGAGCGGCGCCGGAAAGCTGTTAGCCGTGGGCAATGGCAACCAGCAAAGTCACACCCCGTTTAAAGGCGAGGAAATGGAAGCTTACCTGGGAAAATGCCTTGCTGTAATACAATCAACCGACAAGAAAGGAGAAATAAGCATTACAGCCAGAAGTAAAGGACTTCCGGCAGTAAGGGCTACGCTGATAGCAGAATAATTCCTGTACGTAAAACTATTTAGTTTTACCATAATGTTTTAGGTTTGTGTTTGGTAAATCAGTTTCAATTCAATTAAAACAGAAGGAATAGAACGGTTCATCCAATAAAGACTGAATAAATGAATAAACTTAAAAGAACTTTAAAAATAGCAAGTCTGGCTGCTATAGGCTGTACTTTGCTTATGTGTGCCCCCAAAAAATCCGAACAAAATGTGAATGCTTACGAGCCAACCTGGGAATCGTTGGCTCAGCACAACACTGAACCGGAATGGTTTAAAGATGCCAAACTTGGGATTTATTTCCATTGGGGCATTTATTCAGTGCCCGCGTACAGTTCCGAATGGTATCCGGCATGGATGTATTATACCAACCTTGAAGAGGGACACTGGGGTGCTGCTATTCGCGACCATCATGTAAATACCTACGGACTTGATTTTGATTATCATGATTTTATCCCCATGTTCAAAGCCGAACATTTTAATGCTGCACAGTGGGCTGATCTGTTTCAAAAAGCGGGGGCCAGATTTGCCGGCCTTGTTGCGCAACATCACGATGGTTTCGCCATGTGGGATAGCGATATCAATCCCTGGAATGTTGCTGATATGGGGCCTGAAAAGGATGTTGCCGGAGAGCTTATCGCTGAGCTGAAAAAGCGCGATATGCAAACGATCACGACCTTCCATCATGCCCGAAACCTGCAACGTTATGCCAACGACAGCGCCCATTGGGCAAATAGCGGTCAGGTTGGTTTTGATAGTCATTTTGCATACGACCCCAATGGGATTACCAGTACTAAAGATGAAAAACTTAAATACCTGTACGGCAACATTCCCGCAGATGAGTTTTATGACCGTTGGCTGGGACAAGTGAACGAGGTCGTTGACAAATATGCGCCCGATATGATTTGGTTCGATTCGTGGTTGGATATGATCCCAGAAGAATATCGGCAAAAAATGGTGGCCCATCATTATAATACTGCAGTAAGCCGGGGCCAGGAACCGATAACTTTTTATAAGCAGGAAGACCTGCCTGACAGTGTTGCATTGGTTGATATTGAGCAGGGCGGAAAAACGGATATTTCGGAAAAATACTGGCTGACCGATATAACTATTAGTGATGGTAGCTGGTGCTATACCAATGGACTGAAATACAAAAAAGCCGATTTGATAATCCGAAATATGATTGATGTTTGGAGTAAAAAGGGAGTAGTACTGTTAAATGTTTCCCCGATGGCCAATGGCATCATTCCGCAAGAACAGCAAGACGTTTTGATAAGCATTGGTGAATGGATTAAGAACCACGAAGAAGCCGTTTACAATACACGTGTTCATTCAAATTTTGGCTACGGAATAGCTGAATTTGAGAAGGGACATTTTGGAGGACAATCAGCTACCATGAAATACACTAAGGATGATATCCGGTTCACCAAATCGAAAGACGGAAATACCCTGTATGTTTATTTATTGGGCTTGCCTGAACCCAATACAGAAATCGAATTGGAACATGTATTTGAGACAAATCCGAACCAGGAGGTCAAACGTGTTAGTGTGGTTGCAAGCGGCGTTGAGTTGAAATGGTCGGTTAGCGGTAATAAATTGAGGGTAGCAACACCTAACGCAGAATCCATGGATGAAATTGCAACCGTCCTCAAAGTTGAGTTTAGGTAGAATCAGGAGGGTACTTATTTGAAACATCGGGCCAGTCGTCCGGCAAACATTTTTTATGAAAAAATACTTAAAACCAGGAATCAGGGAATGGATATCAATCTTTTGGGTTTTTATTCTTTTCATAGGCAGTGTAGATGCCCAAACAGCCATGATTAATGTTCAGGCAAGAAACACAACAAGTTTAAACGGGAAGTGGACGGTGATACTTGACCCTGCCGGGGCTGGCGACTACAGGCAAGTGTGGCAGGAAAGGAAACCACAAAAAAAGACCGATTTTGTGGAATATTCGTTCGAAGGCGGGCCGGAACTTAGTGTGCCGGGCGATTTCAATTCCCAACTATGTGAGTTAACCTATTTAGAAGGAACTGTCTGGTATAAAAAACAATTCAACTATACTCTGAAGGCGGACAAGCGATTGTTCCTGCATTTTGGAGCAGTGAACTATTTAGCTGACATCTATTTAAACGGTGAAAAAATTGGCAGCCACGAAGGCGGTTTTACACCCTTTCAATTTGAAATTACAGGGAAAGTAAAAGCCGGCAGTAATACCATTATTGTTAAGGTTGATAACAAGCGTTTGGGCAATGGTTTACCGGGCTACGGCTACGACTGGTTCAACTATGGCGGAATTACCCGAGATGTGGATTTGATCGAAACCAACGAAACGTTCATTGAAGACTACTTCATTCAGTTAAAAAAAGGGAGTTTGAATACGGTGTTGGGATGGGTTAAGTTGAACGGGAATAAGCTTAAGCAAAATGTGGTGGTTAAAATTCCTGAACTAAAACTGGAATATCACACAAAAGCCGATGAGACCGGTTTGGCGGGGCTTAAATTCAAGTCGGCATTTAAGCTTTGGTCGCCCGAAAATCCCAAACTTTACAAAGTCGTAGTTGAGGCTGAAACCGATAATGTTGCCGACGAAATTGGTTTCAGAAGCATTGAAGTAAAGGGAAGTCAAGTGTTACTGAACAAACAGCCATTTTTTATTAAGGCGGTAAATATACACGAGGAAAACCCTACAAAAGCTGCAAGAGCTTATTCAACAGAGGATGCTGAAATTTTGTTGAGTGCCGCTGAAGAATTGGGATGTAACCTGGTACGGCTGGCTCATTATCCTCACAGTGAAAATATGGTTCGACTGGCCGAACAAATGGGAATTATGGTTGGGGATGAATTACCCGTTTATCAACATATTCAGTTCTCGGATAGCCTTGTTCCTCAAAAACTGGAGACTATGCTTAACGAAATGGTTCGCCGCGACAAAAACCGTTGTGGGGTTGCTGTTTGGAGCCTTTCAAACGAGACTTATCCCGGAACACCAAACCGCAACGAATCCCTGATTGAGCTTACACAGAAATGCCGGGCATTGGATTCCACCCGCTTAATTGTACACGTGACAAACACGCAGAGCTACAACAACAACAACACATTTAAGGTGTGGGATCCACTCTATAATTATTCCGATTTGATTGCTCTCAATGAATATATCGGGTGGTACATTCCATGGCAGGGCAAGCCATCGGAAACACAATGGAATATAGCATTCCCCGACAAACCGGTTTTTATTTCTGAATTTGGCGGCGAGGCATTATATGGTAGCGATGGTCCGACTGACGAGGCCGCTTATTGGACAGAAGAATATCAGGCGAATATTTATAAAGATCAGATCGAAATGTTTAACACCATCCCCAATTTGTGTGGAGTGTGCCCGTGGTTGTTGTTCGACTACCGGTCGTTGGGACGGATGAACCAGCTGTATCAGAACGGCTACAACCGGAAAGGCTTGATATCGGAAAATGGAGAGATGAAAAAAGCATGGTATATTATGAATGAATATTATAAAACAAAATGAGAATGTTAGTTTTTAAAAAATTAGTTGTGGCATTGATGTGCGTAGTTGCCACAATCGGCAGCCTTTCGGCGCAAGTTCAGGTAATTGACCTTTGGAATGGAAAGGCTCCCGGAGCCACTCAAAGTGATGAATTTAAGCAGAATGTGGATACAACTGCAGGTTGGGTCGATAAACATTCTATTGACAATTCCGACCTCTATTTTTATCCTGCTCCGGCGGAAAAGGCAACGGGTACGACAGTGGTTATTTGTCCGGGAGGCGGCTATTCAGGATTGGCAATCCGGCATGAAGGCTTACAGGTGGCTCAATGGTTTAACAGCGTGGGTATAACCGCTTTCGTATTAACCTACCGTCAGCCTGACGATGCCATCATGGAAGACAAATCAATCGGCCCCCTGCAGGATGGACAACGAGCAATACGCCTTGTTCGCCGCCATGCAAAGGAGTGGGGGATTAATCCTGAAAAGATTGGTATTATGGGTTTTTCTGCGGGGGGACACGTTGCATCCACAATTTCAACGCATTATAATGAGAAGGTATATACCCCTGTAGATTCAATCAGCGCCCGTCCCGATTTTTCCTTGCTGATCTATCCGGTCATCTCGATGGATTCGACAATTACCCATTGGGGTTCGCGGGTGAATTTGCTTGGCAACAATCCTTCGCCGGAACAGGTGACGCATTTTTCAAACGAGCTGCAGGTAAATGCGCAAACCCCGCCGGCATTTGTAGTTCACTCGTTGGATGACGATGTTGTTCCGGTTCAAAACAGTATTGAATATGCATTAGCTATGAAGAAACACCATGTACCCTGCGAACTTCATATTTACGAATCGGGAGGACACGGTTATGGGATGGCTCCCGGCAGAAGCACTCAATCTATGTGGCCTGAAGCCTGCTGTAAATGGCTTAATCAAAATGGGTTTACAGAAGCCGTGAATTCTGAAAAGTGAACTATTGATTGAAGTACATAGGTCTTAAAATATTGAAAAAATGGCTATAGTTGCGTAAATCATTATTTTAAGTTTTTTCTTCCTGGTAGGGTATGTAAAATGGACGGAGGAAAAATATCAGTCGTTGTTCAGTTGGAACTTGCACGAACATTAAAAATGCGTCAGAAACAAAACTGTTTGTTTATGACGCATTTTTTCGTTTTCAATACCGGGAAAATACAAGCGGATACTATCTGGGAAAAGTTAGTTCGGGAGCATGCTGAGTAAATGGAGATGAAAAGATTTGTTGGGAAAAAATTGAGTTAATAAGGGGACTTAAGGATGGAAATCAATTCAGCAGAATCCGTGTATACAAAGTCATGGGGTCTTCCGCTGATATGATCGTCTTAGTTTTTACCTTTGTTTCATCCGTTTAAAATTTTCAAGTTTCCAATAAATTACTTTAAAATTTGACAACGGATGTAACCGCTCCGCTCTCACCTAAATTTTTTAATCATGCTTGTTTGTGAATCTGTGATTTAAAAAGTTTAGGTTCGATTCATCGAATTTTACTTCAAGCTGAAATCAAGGATCAAACTTGTCGATAGCTTCTTTACTGGCAACATCACCTGATAATTCAGTATTTTCCATTTTCTCAAAATAAAATGAGGTTTGAGTTGGTCCCTCATCTGGGAATTCTGTATCATAAAGGTGCCAGCCTCCATCAGGTTTTGCAATCAGTAACAGGTCATATTCTGTATCTGAAATTTTGTTTTGCGAATAGCGTCCATATTTACCGATTCCACTATCTGTTAACTTGCTTTAAATGCGAGAATTAAAATAATACATGAGAACAAGATTTTCTTTAATAGATCCAGTCTGCAGTTTTAATTTTTATTGAGCATAATATTGAGTACCATTTTGTCAGTTTCGGTCATACCATCAGAACCAATAGCATTCAGGTTATTTATGGTTTTATCAACATCTTCGTCAGCAATCCCCTCCAATGAACTTATAACTTTATTATCCATCGCCATCATAGCCGAGAATGTTGCTGATGATGCAGCATTCGATACTTTAAGCGCACAACTTGGTTTAGCACCATCGCAAATAACACCGGCAATGTTACCAATCATGTTCTTAATTGAAAAAGCAACCTGCTCTCTGCTTCCGCCCATTAAATGAGTTATACCGCATGCTGCTCCAATTCCGGCCACTGTTACTCCGCAAAGCCCGGATAAACGCCCCAAACCCCGTTTAATGTAAATTACCATTAAATGGCTTAAGGTCAGAGCCCGAATTAACTGACTTTTGGGTTTATTCAATTCCTCGGCAAAAACCACAACTGGCAATGTTGCTGTAATCCCTTGGTTTCCGCTTCCTGAATTACTCATTACCGGAATCATGGCACCCGCCATTCGAACATCGCAGGCGGCTGCAGTTACTGCCACCAGTTTATTGTAAACGCTGTCGCCCATGATATTTAAATATGATTTACTTTGAATAACCCGTGCAACCGAATGCCCGAAGATTCCGTTTGAAGATTCATCAGCTGCCAATTTGTTTAATACAGCTGCCTGCTGAATGAATTCCAGGTCTTCCAAAGGCGCGCTTGTTGCAAAATCATATATTTTATTGAAATTCAGCTCCACCTGATCTGTATCCGTTTGTTGCTGGTTATTCGCCGACAGTTCATCAAGAAGAACTGTATCATTGGCTTCAACATAGGCAATGTGGGTGTGCGTACCACAAATAATCACTTTCGATTTCTTGTTTTTACTAATACAACAAGCTTCGATATACAATTTATCGGGGGCATCCTCTTTCAAATGGACAAAGATTTGTTTGCTGTCGACAAATTGTTTGGCTTCTTCCAGTTTTTCAGGGTTCAAGTCTTTTAATACCTCAAGCCCGTATTCCGATTTCCCTACAATAACCCCCAGTGCAATTGCAATTGGCAAACCAATCATTCCGGTTCCGGGAATTCCAACCCCCATTGAATTCTTGATGATATTGGAACTTAAATAAACCTCGCAGCGGATAATTTTTTCGTCAATAACTTCTTTCGCTTTTGAAATGGCCAAAGCAACAGCAGTTGGCTCAGTACAACCAATTGCAGGTACTACTTCTTTATGCAGTAAGTCTAATAGATCTGAATATTCTGTTTTTAACATTTTAATATTTATCCTAATTTCTTTCTACCTGATTGAAATCCCGTTGTCTTCATAAAGTGCAATCTGATATCACATTTTTATGAATAAAATGCCATCATATTGAGGCAAATCCGTATGATACGCACAAGCTCTGTTATCAAATCAGATCAGTGCGGCACCCATCTCAAGTTTCGTATGATTACTATAAGTAACGAATTGATATAAGAAATCAACAGGCAGCATTAACTTGTAATGCTGCCGGTTGATTTATCAGTTGTTGAAATCGTTTGTTTTAATTTCCAAGAAGTTCTTCTAACTTTTTGCCCAATTCTTCGCCACGAATATTTTCAGCAATTAACCGCCCCTGGTTATCTATAAGGTAAGTGGTAGGAACGGCTTTTATTTTATACAAAGTGGAAATATCCAAATCGTTAAAATTTGGCCATTCTAAGTTTTCATCGCTTACTGCTTTTTTCCATGCTTTTGGGTCTTTATCGATTGAAAAACCAATAACTTCAAAACCTTTTGCTGCATACTTGTCGTAATTGGCTTTTACATTGGGAAGTTCTTTACGGCAAGGCGCACACCACGATGCCCAAAAATCAATCAGGATTACTTTTTTGTCCTTAATAAGATCATCCAGGTTCACTTCTTTTCCGTTGGCATCAGTGGTGGTAAAATCAGGAACTTTTTCTCCTGTGCGGTTGGCCGGATATAAACCTTCGGCAACCATTTTACCATAGTAGCTCTCGCGTGCTTCTTCTGACATGTTTTCAAAAGTCGGACGTGCATCAGGAGTAAGATAAGAATACAGGTTCAACATCATCAACGGTCCCCAAAAAGTCTCTTTATTGGCTTCAAATACCGCGTTGTAGCGTTTTTCTACTTCACCAAAAAATGCTTTCTCTGTGAGATCCATTTCTTTATATTCCTGCGTATTCTGCAAAGAATCTAGTTTAGACTGATTTTTTTCAACTCTCGCTTTATGAAGTTTCGCTTGAATATCGGCAAACCGCTCATTTTTATCATCGTACATTTTATTTAACCCCTGGCGAACGGCCATCTGGCTTTTGAAATAATCATCACTGTCGGAACCATTTACCTCCATGTTTATGAATTTCAATACCGGGCTCTCTTCTTTTCCTGTACTTTCTTCCACTTCGCCGGTTACAGTTATAGTTGAATTTTCAAGCATAACCTGGAAATAAGCTTGTTTGTCTCCTAATACCAGGTAATATAAACGTGGTTCAGGAAGCTCTCCTGCAAAACTGAATTTCCCGTTTTCAATAGTCGTTTCAGCTTCAGGTTTTACATCATAACTGGCAAAAGGAACCAGTGCTATTTTGGTGCCATCAGCAGCACCTGTCAACTCGCCTTTTATTTTAAATCCCTCACTACATCCAACATTAATTAGTACGAGTAGTACGGTAATTCCTAGCAATATTTTTTTCATATTTTAATAGCATTTACAAATCAGATTCCAACTTTCATACTTGCAATTTTCCCGAATCCTTCAGTAACGGATGGATTTGGGCCTTCCAAACCAAACATCTGCCCCCAAAACCAATCGAGCCTGCCGCTGTAGGGATCTATCTCACTTTCAACAATTTTCCCGTTTTTTGTCGCTTCGTTCCAGGTTGCAAACCAATAAACACGGCCACCCGTTGGGAAACCAGCTGCAGGAATACTATACATGCAGGTTACTTCATCTCCTTCGGGCAGATCATAAACCTTGTTTGCCGTTGTTTCTCCTGAGGTTATTGAAAAACCGTAAATTGCTTTATCCGTTGCGTAATGGAATGAACTCCCTGAAGTTTCAGCATAAAACATAGTGGCATTTTCGATGTCTTCGCAGTTCGATAGGTCTATTTTAGAACGGGATCCGTTGCCCGACAAATCACTATCGTCTTCGGCCATTAAGTCATAAAGCCATAAGGCTATTTTTCCGTTTTCATCTCTTAGTACTACCCCGGTTTTCTGTCTGTCATAACTGAAGATTGCAAGGGGAATTGATGGCAAGTTATTGGCATCAACAAAAGCTTCTCCACTGCCAGCCGGGTATTTGCTAAAGCTTGTACTTCCTGAATAGTAACGCAGAAATGATTTGCTCTTTTCATCAAATATCACACACGCTATGGGCGAAGGAGTACCATATGGATTTTTACGCGAAATAAAAGGATAAGCTGTATAATCGCCTGAAATTGCAGCTGAAAATTTGCGATCGTTGCTCTGTGCATTGTTGATAACATGCAATTTCCCATCGTTAATAAGCAATTCCTGATTACTTACATAATCATATCTCTGCATATCTAGTGCTGGAGATGAATAAAACATCTCATCAAAATTCGCCATTGTCAGGTAATCATTTTCGTCCAAACGGCGTCCTTCCTGGTTGGTAAAGGCGTAATAGTACCCCTTACTGCAATATCCCAGAGAATTGGGAGACCCAGGAATCATACTTCCTGATTTTTCGCTGTAAAAATGCATTTGTGTTTCGCCACTAAAAATAAGTGCTAAGGGCGTGTAATATATGTCGATATCGGTGTTGCCATCGTACTCACTTAAACACATTAGAGCATAAAACGAATTGGCCGCGACCACATTCAGATAATTTGAAACATTTGGATAAATATTATCAGATAAGCCTAACACAGTGTCTTTTACTTCGAGGTAATAACGATAGGATCCAAGCTCAACATTTACAATCCAGTTTAAATCAACACTTCTGCCAATGGTATCGGGAACTGGGTATTGGGTAGTATTACCCACAGTCTCTGTATCATAAGGGAAAGGCATTAACAACCAGGTGTAACTTAAATTCTCAGGATATGCATAATTTATCGTTGGATTTACAATAATCGTGTCTCCTAAATTAACTGTAAAATAATTGCTTGACTGGCTAACACCGGTTGTATCAATTTTTAATTCATCAATGTCGGTATAATCGTAGTTTCCACTGTCTTCATAGCACGAGGATACCAAACTAGTGATTCCTAATATCAGTAATATAGCGAATAGTAATCGTTTCATTTTCAATATTTTAAAAAAGTGCATGATTAAAATGTAATTAAGTTACCGTTTTCATCTGCTAACGGATTACCGGGATTAGCTTCGTTATAAAGGCGAAGTGCTTCGGCCAGCTCAATCTGATAGTTCTTCATTTGTGCCCAGCTTAACGTATCCGTATCAAATTCTCCGGTATTAAGTACATCAATAATAAATCGATACTTTGTCAGACTGTACACTCCGAAAAACTCTTCCAAATCATCCCAGTTATTTGGTTTCGACAAAATGTCGGACCATTTCAGCAACAAGTGGTTTTGTTCGGTTACTCCAATTTTAAAGTCGGCATTTTCTTTTATCTTTATATATAGCTGAACTTGAGTAGTTTGCAAAGATTCGGTTCGTTTAACGGTTACCGGTAAATTAACCGAAAGTTCTCCTGTTGGAATCGTAACCATCTCAGGGAAACTGTACATATTTGTTTCTGCTGTACTCAATGAGGGATCAATTTCGAATTCAGCGGTACGTGCCTGGTCGGCAGCTTCTCCCATTACATAAACGGTAATATCAAAAGTAGTATCGGTAACGGTTGAACTATAATTCGCGAATGAAAATTCCAGCGAATCAGTTCCCAGGGTCCATACTTCGGGTCCTTCCATTCTCAGGCGGGCTTCCGAATTAAAATAAAAAGGATCGTTTTCGCAGGCAAACAAGGCTGTTAACGCAATGAATGCCAGGTATAATTTAATTTTGTTCATTGTACTTCGTTTAAATGTTAACGGTTGCCAAATTCAATCTCATTGTCGGGCATCGGCCACACATACACCGCGTTGTTGGCAGCAACAGGCGAACCTTCGATTGTCGGAATATTCAATCGTTTGTAGTAAAAGAACAGCTGTCCTTCACCAAGATATTCCTTACGGTATTCTTTGAAAATTTCGTTTTGTATTTCTGCTGAAGTCAGCGTTTCGGGCAGTGCATCATCTTCAGTGATGTTCCGGTTACTACGTACTTCATTTAGCAACTCAATCGAACGTGCGGGGTTGCTTTCTTTTTGCGCCTCTGCAGCAATGTAATAGATTTCAGTTTTCCGAATTACCGGCATCTGGTTGTCGTAGTAACCATATTGATGGTATTTCCAAATGTATTGTTTTTCACCATCGTACTGAATTCCAAACAACGAGCGATAATCGTTACCCAAACCCTTTGTTGATTTTTCGAAGATCTTATCCTGGCTTTCATCTGTTAAGTAGAACGAATTAGACCCGGCTTCTTCAGTGAAATAACCATCAACCAAATCAGCCATCCCCGGGATATCCAGGCGGAAAACCAATTCAGGAGTAAACAGGCGGTTTACCTGCTCGTTTGGCACACCCTGAACCTGCGTGAAATGCACCCAGGATATAGGAGAGCTACCTGAATTCTTATCAATATCGGCAATTACTTCTTCAGCTACTTTTGCGGCGTTGGTCAAATCACCTTTCCACAAATAGGCTCGGGCCAAAATATATTGCGCGGCGTAATAGTTGAAAAAGTAGTGCCTTGAATTACTAAACAGATGTGGGCTTTCGGCAATATGCAAGGAATCGGTGGACAGGTATTTTACAGCGTCATTTAAATCACTGATAACCAAATCAACGGTTTCATCTACTGTTTTCTGGCCGGTAACCTGTGGTGCATACTGGGTCACATACGGAACAGCCATGGCAGAACCATTGCTTACCGGACTGGGAGAAAAAGCTTTCAACATTTCGAAATGCAGAAAACCGCGCAGTCCTAATGCTTCGCCCCTGTACAAATTGTAGTGGTTGCCAGTAAAAGTAGTTGAGTCAACAGTTTCATAATATTCCAACATAATATTCAGGTTGGCAATACAATTATAAGCCGTATTCCACACTGAATTTATCCGCGACTGAACACCCGCATTGGAATAGTCGTATTCAGCTGCATAACGGTAGTTATTTGTTGCGTCGATATCGTAGTTTTGCGATAGTACTTCTGCAAGGCCAAATGTCATTTCTTTTCCGTAAAGCGCACTACTGGCCATTTGCGAGTAAACTCCTGTTAGTTGATCATAAAATCCGGTTTCATCACTAAAATGTTCATCGGTTAAAATTTGTGATTTAGGACTCACATCAAAGTAGTCTTCACAAGAAAACATAAGCAGTGCAACAGTTACAAGAGCAACTATTTTTACTGATGTTGTATGTATTGATAATTTTTTCATAGTCATTCTGAATTAAAAGGTTGCTTGAATGGTGAATGTTGCGTTTCTGGCAAACGGATACGAAGTTCCCCGTTCTGTTTTCACTGATGAGATTACAAAAATATCATTCAGGTTAACGCTGGCCCTAAACTGCTGAAGGAAGCTGTTTTTAACAATTCCGGTTTCGCGAAAATCGTAGTAGATATTCACGGTAGAAAGTGATAGTGAATTATTGTCTTCCACAAATCGTGTTGTTGGCCGCGTGTAAGTTTTATCTGTTATTGCCTTGAAGCGGGCAATATCTCCTTCCTGTTTCCACCGGTCGGTAAGCACTCTGCGATCCACATTGTAAATAAGATTTGCATTTTCAACCTTGTCAACCAGGGTTGTATTGTAAATCTGGCCACCCAGGCGGTAATAAAACGAAATGTTACAACCAATGTTGGAGATTTCAGAGCTAATTCCCAGGTTTCCGGTTACACTTGGCATTCCATCACCGGCAGCAATCTGGTCTTTGGCATCCCACACGTAAGTTGTAGTACCATCTTTTTTCAGATAAATCTCTTTTCCATTTTGGGGATCAATTCCCAAAGACTGTACTGCCCAAATGGTGTTGATCGACTGTCCCTCAATGTAACGGACTGAAGGCGTGGTGATATTATCATAGTTATCGGTGATTTCATCATCACTTTTATTCTCATCCTGCTTGTCGTTAAACGCTTTCAAATTATTTGAAATCTTTTGCAGTTTATTTTTGTTGTGGGCAACCGACATATAAAAGTTCAGGAAATCGCGTTGTGAACTGCTTTGATAAGCACGTAAATTCAGATTTGCTTCCACACCTTTATTCTGAGTTTTACCAAGGTTTGCCCTGTAATAATCAAAACCTGTTGATGCTGGTAAAGTTACGTCGGTTAACATGTCTTCGGTATTAGCCACATAATAGCCGAATCGCCCGCTAACACGATTTTTTAATAGCCCAAAATCAATACCAATACTCTGATCATATTTCGATTGCCACCTTAAATCGGGGTTGGCCAAACTAACCAGGTACGAACCAATGTTGCCGTAATATACGCTGTTATTGTAGTAACGAACGGTTGAAAGCGCCTCGTAAGTATTAAATCCCTGCGAACCGGTATACCCCATCGAAAAACGAAGCTTTAGCAGGTTTACTACTGAATTATTCTTCAGGAAAGCTTCTTTGTGGATGTTCCAACCGGTACCAAGCGACCAGAATGTTCCCCAACGTTTATTGCTCCCGTATTCTGATGAACCCGATAAGCGGTAGTTGGCATCGAACAGATAGCGTTCGTCGTAGGAATAGTTCGCCGATAACAGTGCTCCGGCCGAATGGCTGATACCTTCGGCACCTGTTGGCTTTTCTCCCTCGGCATACTGCGCACCAAAGATTACGTGATCCATATGATCGTTCGGGAAGCCCTCTGCCTCGAGTCTAACCCTGTCGTAACTGTTGCTGGCAAAGTTTAATTGTCCGTTGGTAAACAAGAGGTGTTTCCCTTTTACAACTGAATAATTCAAGCCCAAATCTCCGTTAATAAATTGTGTACGTCCGTTGGTTTGCGCATAGTTACCTTTTCTCAACACATCGGTATAGTTTAAAAAATCAGTATGCGATGCAGGCTTGAATACATCCGAACGGGCTTCTTTTGAGCTAATCCCCAAACGGCCAATCACTTTTAATCCCTGTTGAATGGTCCACTCTCCGTATAAATTATTAGTGATGTCGGTATAAGTGGAACGGTCGGTGGTATTTATAGTTGTATTCCATATTGGATTTGGCTCGAGTGTTCCGCTATAATTGTACGATTGCACAATGTTTCCATTCTCATCATACAAACGGCTGTAAGGATTCATCAGTGCATACAACCCGAAATTTCCGTAAGGTGAGTTGTTGCTTTCGTTGTAGGTAATTGCCAAACGGTTGCGAAGCAAAAAGTTTTTTTTGCGATAGGTTAAGGTAATACCTCCGGCAAAAGTTTCCCGGTCAGAACCTTTCATCGCACCGGCTATATTGTTGTAAAAAAGATCAACTCCATATAACATGGCCTGGTCACCTCCATCGATATAAAGCGAATGTTTTTGTCCGATGCCGGTTCGTAACGGTTGTGCCATCCAATCGGTATTAACACCGCGCAATACCTCAAGCATCTTATTGCTATAAGTTTTATTTAACGACAGCTGGGTTACCGCATTATCCGAAAGGTAAAGACCTGCCAGTCGTTCTGTTTCCAGCTTCTCAGCAGCGTTTGCCATATCGTAGCTGGTAAGATCTGGTATTTCAAGTGAAATACCTCCGCTGTAAGTAATGCGAAGTTTGCCTCCCTGGGGGCGACGTGTTTCAACTACCACAACTCCGTTAGCTCCTTTCGACCCGTAAATTGCTTTTGCGGTAGCATCTTTTAGCAAAGTAATACTTTCAATCATATTGATGTCTAAGTCCTTAACTTTCTCAATGCCGGTTTCAAATCCGTCTAAAATGAACAGTGGCTGATTCGGATCATTTTCATACTGACTTTGAAAGTTTTGCGAAATGGAGCTGGTTCCGCGCATTTGGTATGTTGATGTTGCGTTTGGATCTGATCCTGCAGTAAGATTTTCAACCTTTACAAACGAAGGATCGAGATTAGCCAATCCACTCAATACGTTTTGAGTGCTCATTTTTAACAATTCTTCGCGTTTTACTGAAGTAACAGCACCGGTATAGGTGTTTGCTTTTCTGGTAAAAACACCCGTAACCACTACCTCCGACACATCCTGAAGATCTTGCTTCAAAGTAATGTTAATTACCGGGCGACCATCTACCGCGATTTCTTGAGATACAAAACCGATGAATGAAACTACCAAAACCGGTTCTCCGTCAAAACTACCTCTTAATGTAAACTTTCCATCTTTATCGGTAGTGGTACCAATACTTGTGCCTTTAAGCATAATGGTGGCACCTGGCAAAGGCTCGCCAGCTTCATCAAGAACCTTCCCTAAAACATTTACGTTGTTTTCCTGCCGAGATTGTTCTGATTCTTTTTCTGTTTTTCCGGGTGCTGGTGTTATTACCACCACATTGTTTACCACCTTGTAATCCAGGTCATAATTCGACAAGATCTTGTCCAGGATTTCCTCAACCGTTGCATTTTCAAAATCAACAGTTACATTTTTAACAACAGCAACTTCTTCGTCGTTATAAACAAACTGAAATTCGCTTTGCTCGCTCAGTTTATCAAAAATAGCAACAAGTGTTGTGTTTTCGTCATACACCGACAGCTTGGTACTCTGCGAGTAAACCGAAGCCATTGTGCTAAAGGAGAAAACCAAGATAAGAATAGCAGTTAGCCTCATAATCAGAAACAGCTTTTTAACTTCCGAAAATGGTTCCGGAAGATAGATTTCACATCGTTTTTTCATAGATTTGTAATGTTTAACAATTTGTATTAGAAACTCTAATGCATTTTCGAACGGGAGATGTGCCAGCATTTCCCGTTTTTTCCTAGAAACACATATTTTCTTCTTTTTTCTCTCTTAATTTTTAACGAAAGTATTATGCCATATGTTTGATCAGAATTTATAATTCAAGTGAAAGCCAAGTTTGCATCAACTTTTTTTAACCAGAATTTTTTCTCCTGAGATTTCAAATTCAACATCGGTTGTAAGGCTGATTACATCCAGATGTGGATTGATCTCTTCATTTCTTTTTAAATTACCAGTAAAACGACGTTGTTTTAATTCGTCATTTTCAAACGTCACCGTAACATTGTACCAGCGTTCAAAAGTTTTCATTATTTCGTCCAGCGTCAAACTCCGGAAAGCGAACATTCCTTTCACCCATGAAGTGTACAGTCTGGTATCTACTTGTTTTACCGTTATTTCATTGCTTTCTTTTGTTATAACACCCTGTTCGCCCGGATTTAAAATAGCCTCGGTTAATGAATTTGTACGGATGCTAACTTTTCCTTCTACCAATGTAGTTTCGATATTTTCGTATGCTTTTACATTAAACGAAGTGCCCAGTACCTCAACCTGTGCTCCTTCAACCTCTATTATAAATGGGAGCTTTTCGTTTTTGGCAACCTCCAGATAGGCTTCTCCTTTTAAAGATATTTTGCGCTGATTTCCTTTAAATTTTGCAGGGAATGTAAGCTCCGATTCTGAATTCAGCCAGATACGTGTGCCATCAGACAATACCAGATTGTATTCTCCGCCTCGCGGAATATGAATGGTGTTGGTAAGCTCCGAAATAATATCAGATTTGCTGTAATCGATTGTATCATTTTTTATCTGAATATTGAACCCGGTAGCCACTGCTAACAACGAATCATTAATTTCCTCGAGTTTTACACTACGGCCATCGCCCAGCTCAAGTATTGCTTTGGGTTTTCCGGGTTGAATAGCATTTGTATTTGCCAATACCTCCTCGCTGCCAATATTTTTGTGTAAAAGCTGGTAGGTTACAGTTAAAGAAAGAAGAACTAGCAGAACAGCCGCATACTTTAAATACGGCCTGATACGGAATGTTTTTCGTTTTTCAAGCTTAGAATGAATAACTTTCCAGGCTAAATGTTCGTCAACCTTTGCTGAAAAACGCACTCTTTGTGCATTTTTCAGAAAAACAAGGTATTCTGAGAAGATCCTTTTATTCTCGGCATCTTCCTCCATCCATGCTTTCAAAATATGGTACTCCTGCTCAGTTATATTTCCCTGACTATATTTTGCTATCAGCAGATAAATATTCGAATCTGGTTGAATCATTTGTATTCATTTTTAATATAGATGCAACATTTCTGTAATCGGGTGACAAAAAATATTTCTTTTTTCATGAAAAATGCAAAATAAAATTTCACTTTGATACGAAAAGGCAGATTAAAGCTACATATTATAAGAGGCCGTATATTCTATTTATTCAACTACGACTTCTGCACGATTCGGATTATAGTATTGGCTTAGTTCAGGGCAGGAATAGTAAAATAAGAACATCAAGAAATTCACGCAACTTTGAAAGCGATCTTGAGTATTGTGTTTTTACCGTATTTACTGATATTCCATAAAGCTCAGCTACCTCTCTGTATTTCATATTCTCAAAAACAATCGCCTTGAAAATCTCTCTTCCTTTTGGCGGCAATTGCTCAATTTGTTTAAAAAGTAGCTCCTTTAGATTCTTTAATTCATCCTCGGGCAATTCGTCTTCAACCAGACTCTGAACATGATTATCGATTTCTTCAAACCTAAATTTTGATTCCTTCCGGATGGCATACAGAGCATTATTTCTGACAGCTCTGAATAAGTAGGTTTTTAAGTTGGAATGAATATTATCGTAACTGCGTGAGTTCCAGAAATTGATAAATGTATCCTGAACAATGTCTTCGGCCTGTTCAATAGAATCAACATACTTCAGGGCAAAAAGGCACAGGGGTTTATAATACAAATCAAACAATTCGCGAAGACTATTCTCATCTCCACTCCTCAGTTTGATTATGATATCCTGCTCAAAATCTGCCATATTCCTCTCCCGAATAACATCAAAGATATTGAAGTTAAATTTCCGTCAATCTGTTCCCGAACGTGCTAAAATATAAAATTCTAATGTGTTCTATGGTAAAATGACGGATTTACCCGTTAAACGGTTTGTTTTCAGTAGAAACTTATTTTTCTCCTTACATTGAATTGATTGAAGACAATGATTCGTTCATATAGTTCTGCGTTTATTTGAATGAAAAAGTTCCTGGGATGTGGAGCCGGGAAGCTATACCCTTTTGCTTGGAAATTCATCGCGTGATATTAGGGCGAGTTAACAGTGGATATCGATTGAGATGAGTTGCCAACTTGTAAAGATGCGATCTAGATTGAAACCGATTCTCAGGAGAAGAAAGGTTTAACCAGTACTTACGTGATCATCCATGAGGCTGACTTACTGGCACTGGTCCGGGAAATGGTAACAGCTGGTATGATGCCGAAAGGTGGCCAGACTGAAAAACTTGCAATAGGTAGTTCTCTTGTCATTCGAACCCGAGACATCCGGCAGGGGACTGTTGCAGTATTGGGGAGATAAACCAAATGTTTTTTTATCGAAATTACTACTAAGTGAATCTTCAGTTTCTAATTAGATCCGGGATTTTACATCGTCAACATAATTTAGAATAATTCTAATTGATGTTCATAATGCAAGAGACTTGATTTTTAATAATTTGGTAGGTCTAATCTACATTCTTAATGTTTGGCCATCAATCTTGCTTATGATCAAGAAACTATTTCTTAATGACAGGTTTATTTTATTGCTTATCGTTATCAATACAGTTGTATTGATCATTGCGGGCTATTCGCTGCCCGGTCATTTACATACCTTAATTAGTATCCTGGATAATGCCGTTACAGTTTTATTTATTGTTGAGTTACTAATAAAAGTTAATGAATTTGGATTTAAATCATATCTGAAATCAAATTGGAATAAGCTTGACTTCGTTCTGGTGCTTTTGGCTCTTCCGGCACTCTTTACTATGGTATTTGGCGTACAGTTATTTGATGTAAGTTATTTATTAGTTTTTAGAATATTACGTGTTTTCAAGGTTTTTCGATTCTTTAAATTTATCCCAAATGTTGGAGAATTGGTTAATGGTATTCAAAGAGCATTGAAGGCATCTGTTTTTGTTTTTGCAGGATTTGTAATCTATATTTTGATTATCGGCATATTTTCTTTCTATCTCTTCAAGGATGCTCATTCAGGCTATTTTGAAGATCCTCTCATGTCTTTATATTCCATATTTAAAATATTTACAGTTGAAGGATGGTCTGAGATTCCGGAAAAAGTTGTTGAAGGATATTCTGCGGTCTCAATGTCGCTTACCTACCTCTATTTTATTTTCGTTGTACTTTCTGGAGGGATTTTTGGCCTTTCTCTCGTCAATTCGATTTTTGTTGACTCCATGGTTAGCGACAACAATGATGATTTAGAAAAAAAGGTGGATGATCTAAACTCAAAAGTATCTGAAATTTTAACAAAACTAAATAGCAATGAAACTCGAAAAAATTCTTGATAATGTGAATTCTTTAGAGAAGAACGCATTCCTAAAAATCGTAGACAGCATAAAATCCAATAATCCTAAAAACAGTAAGGATATAGATAAAATTCTTTCAGAAGGATCTTATGATTTAAAAAGTGTAGACAGTATTAATATTGCCAAGGTCTTCAGCCTTATTGAGACTGAATTTGCGAATACCGTGAAATCTGAATTTGTCAATACAACATCTCAGCTCGATATACTTATGGATATTATTATCAGGGATGGTAATTGCATATTGAAAAGAGAATGGTTTGCGAAATTGTACGATAAGGAATTGCTATACATTAAGAACAAGGTTAAGGAGCTTCAAGCCAAAATAAACGACGAAAAATCAGATATTGAAGAGTGTCGTAAAAGAGACTATAAGGTCTATAGAGCTTGTGTAGAGACCGCTTATTTTAATGATAGCGAAAACAATAGGGATGCAAAAATCACAGATGATGAATTATCAATTCTTCTTACCCTTAACAAACAATTGGGTTTGTCGCAAGAAGAAATCAAATTAATAAATTACATGATTATTCCTCCGGTTAAGATGGATATTGATGATGTAATAAATTCTCTGAAAAATATTGGAGTAATATTTTATTCCAGAAAGCTAAATACAATATTTGTTGCTGATGAGGTGGTCCGGAGTCTAAGAAAGATTCGAAAAAAGGAAATCGCCGATAAATACTTCAGAAGAGTATTGAAGGTGTTGCGAGAACCTCAGGTGAATATGATATGTCGGGAGCATGGAATCGATACACGTGAAATTGATTTTGATACAAAAGTAAAGAGAATTATAAACGAAGGTGTTTCATTTTCCGATGTCCTGTCAGACGAAATATACAAAAATGGAACTAACCTGACGGAGAAGAAGAAGGTTATCAATGAGATTTGGGAGAAAGGCCTAAAGATGGAATCGCCACTTCGCGGAAGCACTGTTGAGGATAAAATTGAGAATATTATCAATTATTTTGAAGAAGCAGAGAAGGATGAAAAGGTTGGCATCTCGATTGAAGGTTATGAGAAACTTTTAATCGATCTGAACGAAGGATTAACCACTTTCCGAAAGGTTGTCTTGAAGGAATTTGAAATGCCGGAAGAGATAGTTCTTAATAGTTCAACTTTACTGGATTATAATATTAAGCCAAGAGATATTCTTGACATTCTGCCTATTGAACTCATTAAAGACTTTGTATCATCTCAGGGATTAAAATCAAGAGGCGACCTGGTGTATAATATACTGGAAGAGTACAAAGATTCTGAGAATCTGTTAATAGAGAACTATGAAGCAATTGGTTTTAGGAATCTGGCTGAACTCAAAGAGAATGGGATAATAATCAAAGAAAGTGAGTTAGGATTAAAGTTCGAAGAGTTGACAAAAACAATATTTGCTCAACTTGGCATGAATGTAGATGAGGCTCTTAAAGAGAAACTGAATACCGCAAAAAACAAAATCGATATTGTGCTGAATTTGGGAGAAGACAACATCATGATAGTTGAATGCAAGACTGTTAAGGAAAGTGGATATAATAAATTCAGCTCTGTCTCAAGACAGGTTAAATCCTATGTAGATCTTGCAAAATCAAATGGATTGAATGTGGTTAAATCCTTGATCATTGCGCCTGAGTTTAGTGATGAATTTGTAAATGATTGTGACCTGCAGTTTGAAATTAACTTGTCACTAATTACTGCCGGTTCATTAATGAATATTCTTGAGTGTTTCAGAAGTTCTAAGCATAAGCAGTTTCCATATCAGTTGCTTATGAAAGATGTACTGATTAAGGAGGAGAGGATATTGAAGGCTATTAAAAAGTGATTTTGACAACCAAAAAATATGTCATGATGTCTTATCGTCTTAAATTCGGGAATACGGATCTAATATTTACTATAAATCATAAGGAAATATGTGGGATGCCCTCTCTAAGGTAGTTAATGTATTTTTTGACAATAATATCTCAAAAGGATCTCGAATTATCTTATTTGTTGTGATTGTCATGATTGCATTACTTTTTGATAATCTATTTGGATTTACTTTTTACTATGAACTCAGGCAGAAGACAGCTCTGGTAAAAGAATTTGAAAATTTAAAAGAGCAACGGCCAGATAATAATGTTCTTATTGAATTTATTGATGAGGCGGAACAAAAGGTGATTGAAAGAAAGAATATTATTAATGGTTTTGTTGAGTTATTTAGTAGAGAAGATTTTAAACCGGATGTAGGAGCTCATCGTCCTGATAGGGTCCCCGGAAAGGATATAACTCAATACTTGATTCTTGATTCAATTTCAAGTGGAGAGAATAGTGGTTCCTTAACCGATTCAACATTTCTTTTGGGAGATTCAGTATATTCTTATGAATTTCGGGTTGGAGTAAATTGGGATTCAATTTTGGATAATAATTGTCAACCGGAAAAAAATGTGGTTCTAGCTCATTCGACAAATGAGAGAATAAGATATAGATCAAGACTGTGGCACACTGTTACATCTGGAATATTAATAATAACATTAGCGATTTTCGCTTTCATTCTAATGTTATTTGTTCCCTTCTACATGAAGGAAGGAAATAAGCTAAGTGCATTCATAGGTCTTTTTATGGTTTTTCCATTTCTGGCCTTATGGTTGTGGCTATTCCAGTGGTTGCTTGGCTTCATACCTGTGATTAACAATATGCCATGGATTAACTACCTTGTAAATGTTGTTGTCAATATTTTCATTGTAGTTGTTATCACAATATATTTTCAAAGGAAAGAGAGGAAAAAAGAACAAAAAAAGCAGGAGGCTTGGGAGGATTAGTCTTTAATTGTAAAAACATGAGTGCTGAAGGTGTGATAGAATATCATCTACTAACTTTAGTACAAGCTTTCAAAAATTCATCAGCCAAAGGCGTTAAATGAGTTTTTACTCTAAGTGAAGACGATAGTCCTGGTGCAAAACCGGCGAGTGCCTTATTAGTAGAATATTGTTCAGCAAGAAGTCTTAGTCGCAGTAAATTCATCAGCTCATATTCTTCTAATTCGAAAAAGTTGTTTTCATCTGATTTATTTTCAAAATACCCTAATTCTTCTGTTTGGAAATTGTAGTTTAAAACTACGGCCTCTCTATTGGAAAGTTGGGACAAAATGAATGGGAATATTGTTGACTTTAGATGAAGCTCTTTGTTTGCATAATTAGCTAACAAATGAGCCCACATATCTTGTAAGTTTTCATCTTCCTCCAGTGATCCCATGTCTAATAAAGGGGCTAATATTTTTAAGGATACCGGTTGGACTGAGATATTATGTTCTTCAACCATTTTTTGCGCTTTGGCAACTATCTTGAGTTGATTGTTAAACCGCCAGAGCCTTACTTTATCTTGAAATAGCAATCCTAATTCATTTAAAGGAGGATTAACGATCTTTTCAAGAAATAGTGTTACTGTTTCTATAGCTTTTTGTGTTGATTCAGGTTCGAGCATAGTTCAAGAGTATGTTGTTGATCAATGTGGTAAATGTAATAAATTGCCATTAATTTTCATGTCTTATTCATGTTGTAGGATAAACATGAAATTATATTGGAAATTTTCGAAAGGAGGTGTGTGTTTTACTTGTTTAATATGAGTGGGTTGTAGGTGTTTTATTTAAAATATAGTATTATGAGAGTTTGTATTTGGTGTAATAGGGACGAAAGGTCGACTACCTTTGATAAAATGGCTCACATTGTGCCACAGTCGTTGGGAGGGAAACTAACTTGTGAGAATGTTTGTGATGAATGCAACCACTATTTTGGATCCAATGGTACACCGCCAATAGAAACAGTTTTTAAAGAAGCCTTTAATATTACAAGGTATCGTCTTCTTACAAAAGAAAATATTGGGAAGAACAAGCCACTAAGTAGATTTAAGTCAATCTTTTTTGAAATAAAAACAGACCCATTAAATTTAGTGTTGAAACAATCATTTAAGCTCAAGCCAGGATTTCAGGCTAAATTATGTAGGCAGTTTAAAAGAGGGATATACAAAGTCTTTTTAGAAGAAAATGAGAGAGTTAATGGTGATTCA
The DNA here is from genome assembly GCF_963674925.1 of uncultured Draconibacterium sp. Classification (NCBI taxonomy): domain Bacteria; kingdom Pseudomonadati; phylum Bacteroidota; class Bacteroidia; order Marinilabiliales; family Prolixibacteraceae; genus Draconibacterium; species uncultured Draconibacterium sp. Next base: position 261,485 of record NZ_OY771648.1, on the reverse strand, counting down.
TTGCAAGATAGGTTTGACTTTATAAGAGAATTTGCCCGACGAAATATTGGTGATTATCCTCTTTTGTATTTTCCCAGGAAGAATCCAATGATGCTTATGATGGATAAAGAACTGGAGGAACCAGGGTTTTCGCGTCGAGATAAATTTGGGTATTTGCTTGATGACTATGGTTTCTATGAAGTAGAGTTTTTAGGGCATCTTTTTTCATTTCCGACTTCACGAAGGTTTGATCTTGGTCTTGATTTATACTTGAAGGAATCTATAAAGTTGAAAAAAGAATACTTTGAAAATCCTATCCAGGTAAATTATCTTACTGATATTGATTTAGCTTTAAGTATAATGGACTCGAATAGTATAAAGAGATAGGATCGTTTATTTTAGAGATATTCTTCAGGGATTTTAAAATCGCAAAAAGGGGGTTAACTTCATTGGCCTGCCATTGATTGGGGATTGAGATTTGTTCAATTAGGCAATGTTCCGTTCTTTCATAAATGAATTTATTGCACTAAAAACCAAACAATAGTGTTGTGTTTGCGTTAAAGGGATTGTATAGCATCAGGAACAGTTTGTATTAGTCGCTATAAATTCATACTTTAGTTGCGCTAACCAAACAATATTGTTGTGAAACTGAGATTGAAAGAAGATGGTAGTATAGAATATGATGGTAACGGTAATTTGCCACCTGGTATTTATGAAGTAACGATCGACGAGATCGAAAAGCATTATAGTTTTAGTCCAAAGAGAAAAGAACTGATTCGGGGGCTTAAGAAGATGCTCGCAGCCTTAAGAGATGTTGGATGCGAGAATTTCTATTTAGATGGTAGCTTTATTACAAATAAATTGGAACCAGGAGATTATGACGCATGTTGGGACATCAGTGTTAAGATAGATTGGGATAAAGTTAAAAATATGTACCCAGAGTTGATGGAATTTAGTCCTCCTCGCGAAGAGCAAAAAAAGAAATATTGTGGGGAGGCATTTCTTTCACAGGCGCCCGCAGGTTTTGATCATGGGAAGAAAATTCCCTTTATCGATTTTTTTCAAAAGGATCGTACAGGAACTTCCAAAGGTATTTTACTAATAAAACTTTAGATATGATTAGGAGTAATAGTCAGTATAAAAAAGCCAAAGAGAAACTTAAAGAATTTGATTCTCTAATTGAAAAAGAGATTAGTCTCCTAAAGGATGAGGGGCGGCATCCTGTTGAGATAGAGATGAGTGCTAACCTAATGAGTGCGCAAAGAGATAAGTTGAGTCTTGAGGCTGCTGAATATGAAGAGTTATTGAATTGTAAGGAAATTGCAATTAGCAGTATGCGTGAATTCCCTAAGGCAATAGTTAAAGCAAGAATTAAAGCTGGCTATACGCAAGGTGATTTGGCAAAGAAAATTGAAATTGCGGAGCAGCAAATACAGCGTTATGAGATACAGGATTATAATAAGGCAAACCTGGAGCGTGTTGTGCAGATCGTTGATGCTTTGGATATGAATGTGTCAATAATTCTTAAACCTCAAACAGAAGCAAGAGTAATACATTTAAAACCGACAATTATATCTCAAGAAAAACTTGATCAAAAAAAAGATGAAATTTCCAAAGAAGGTTTATTAATGTCAATTGGAGAGTAATTATGAAAACAATTACATTTTATTCATACAAAGGGGGAGTGGGCAGAACGTTGGCACTTTCCAATATCGCCAAAAGATTAAATGAATTTGGTAAAAAAGTTTTCATTATTGACTTTGACCTTGAGGCACCGGGAGTGCATTATAAGTTTAAGGATTTTGTGTTACGCGATAGTGTTAAGCAGGGGCTGGTTGACTATATTTATAAGTTTTACTCTGAAGGTCTGGTTGATGAAGACTTGTCAAAGTATGTTAAATCATTTATTGTCAACATTCGAAATAGAAATGCTATAAATTTGATGTGTGCAGGAAATAGCACCTCTTCTCAATATTGGAAGAAGCTTTCTTCAATTAATTGGGGAGATATGTTTTATCAAGAAGAAAGTGAGGGGGTGGAATTTTTCTTGAATCTTAAGGAGGCAATTAGGGAAAGATATGATCCTGATTATTTGTTGATTGATTCCAGAACAGGATATACGGAGACCTCTGCTATTACAATGTCTATATTGGCTGATGAGGTGATGGTTTTTTCTGCAAATAATCTTGAGAATATTGAAGGTTCAAAACAGATTATTAAGTCTATTAAAAGGACAAAAAGTATTTCTGGAAACAATATTAAAACTCATTTTGTATTAACAAGAATACCAGGAGGAAATTCCCCGGAAGAAAAAACTATCAAGAACAAAATTGTTGCACAGGTATATTATCAACTAAATTCCGGAAATGATTCAAAGGAAAAACTGGTTGATGAAATTTATTTAATTCATACAGACAGGGATCTTGAGATAGAAGAATCTTTTAAGATAACAGGAGACTTTAAGCCAGACTCTGTCTCAATATCCAATGATTATTTTAAAATATTAAAAGTTATTGCCAATTTCTCTCAAGAAGAATTGGAAAGTTATAATTCAATTTTAAAATCTGATGAAGTTTATTCAAAGGCAATGAAACTTCCGAGAGATAAAGCGTTTGAGAATGAGTTGAAGTATGCTTTAAAACTAAACAAGAATAATGTTGATGTTTTAAGAGAGTTGGCAATCTATTATTATGAAAATCTCCAAAAGGAAGAGGAAATTTCTGTACTGAGAAGAGCCATTCGGATTGAACCGAAGAATCCAACTCTATTGAGTCATTTAGGGTATGCGCTCGTTTTGCTTTATCATTTGTCAGATAATTATGATTTGGGGGTAGAGGGATTAGGTTATTTGAAAAAGGCAGTTGCGACAGAAAAAGATAATAATAGAATTAATGTTTTTGTTGAGGTTCTTTACTGTCAGGGACTTAAAATGGTACATAAATTGAGTCATGAAGAAGTTGAATCATTATTTCAAGATCTTCTAAATAGATTTCCAAATTCTCAAATGGTTTATAATTCAATGGCCGTTAATTTTCAGGAGGCTGGAGATCTTGCGTCTGCATACAATTATGTTTACAAGGCATTGGAGCAAGATAGTGGTAATGCGACATTTATGACAACCTTAGCAGAAATAAGTGCTAAGGATAATAAGGAAAACGAATTCTACTATAATTTAGATTTGGCCCTAAAAACAAAATATGGAATTGAAGGTTTCTTTTATTATCATGAGTTTTATTCAAAATATTTTACAAATGAAAGGTTCTTAAGGTTGTTAGATAAGTACAATGTCTTGGCTAAATTTAATAAATTGCTTAAGAGGTATAATACTTTGGTTGGCTCGTCAAGTTAGATTGATTTTCTCAACTGATTTTTTACTTCTTAGATCTTAATTATAGTATTCAGATCTGAGAAAAAGGCAGGAAATAACCTGTCTTTTTTATTGAATGGTCTCTCTTGAAAATTCGATGGGTAGTTCTATTGTGAAGGATGTGGATAGAAACGCTTTAAAATATTTAGGTTGCCCAATAGTTGCCCAAAAAGAAAAAAGAGAATCGTTAAGATTCTCTTTTTTAGTTCGTTGCATTCCTGCTATGAGGTTCCTGGCGGAGTCGAACCGCCGTACACGGTTTTGCAGACCGCTGCCTAGCCACTCGGCCAAGGAACCTTGTACGTTTTCGGACTGCAAAAATATAAAATTTTGCAGTTCTCGCAACACAAAAAATAAAATCGTGTTATTTTCTGCGTTTTTGCCAGTTTGCATTTACATGCAAGTCGCTGGCACCTACCTGCCAACCGGCTTCTGTCGATTTTGGATTATTTCCCTCGCGAAGTTCTCGCTTCTTTTCGGTAGCACACGATTTTCTGCACTTCCCTTCGTTTAAATTAGTCGAACTATAAAACATGAGTATAAGGTTGAATTATTTTTTTTCGAAAATACGAAAAAGAAGTTCGAATAATTTGATAAATGTCAGTATTGAGCTGGGGATTAAATATTTAATAACATGGAATTGATTAGTTTCGAGCCGCAAGCCACTAGCTGTTAGTAACAAATTAGGGTGCACTTTTAGCTGTTAACTGAGACTGCGACTGATTTTTAACGTTCCATTGTAACGCTTACCCGTTCCATTTCTCCTCCCATTGGCGGATTCATTTTCGAGATTTTGACGCGAGCCTTATCAATTGCAGGGAATCGGTCGTAAAGGGTATCCAGAATACGTTTGCTTACATTTTCCAACAAGGCCGATTTTATCTGCATCACTTCTTTTACGGTTTCATAAACAGCCTGGTAGTTCAGTGCATCATCTAAATTGTCAGATTGGGCTGCGGCATCGCAGTTTGTTTCCAGTCGCAGGTACACTTCAAAGTGGTTGCCAACAATTTGCTCGGCAGCAAAATGCCCGTGATAGGCATAAAATTTCATTCCCTCTATTTCAATTACTCCCATCCCTAATTAATATTATTGCAACAAAAGTAATAATTTGAACAGGTGTTAAGTGTACTCACAAATCATTTTTTAATTTTGTAGCCTTATTCAATAGGGGATAATTCAAGAAAATGGCAGAAAAAAATACCAATACTAATGCTGAAGCGCCCAAAAGGGCCAACTTTATTCATGCACAAATCGACACCGATTTGGCCGCAGGTAAAAATGATAAACGTGTGCATACACGCTTTCCCCCCGAACCCAATGGTTATTTACATATTGGACACGCCAAATCGATCTGTTTAAATTTCGGGTTGGCGCAAAAATACGGAGGCAAAACAAACCTTCGTTTCGACGATACAAACCCATCGAAAGAGGAAACAGAATATGTTGAATCGATTATGGAAGATGTGCGTTGGTTGGGTTTCGACTGGGAGGATCGTTTGTATTATGCATCCGATAATTTCCCAAAATTACATGCTTTTGCCGTTCAATTGATTGAAGAGGGCAAAGCTTATGTCGACGATCAGAATGCTGAAACCATAAGCGAGCAAAAAGGAACACCGCAGAAACCCGGTACGGAAAGTCCGTTCAGAAATCGTTCGGTTCAAACCAACCTCGATTTATTTGAGCGAATGACAATGGGTGAATTTAATGAGGGCGAAAAAGTGCTGCGTGCAAAAATAGATATGGCATCGCCAAATATGCACATGCGCGATCCGATTATTTACCGGATTATGAAAGCTGAACATCATCGCACCGGAAATAAGTGGTGTGTGTATCCGATGTACGATTTTGCGCATGGTCAGTGCGACTACTGGGAAGGAATTACACATTCGATCTGTACTTTGGAGTTCGAGGTGCACCGTCCGTTGTACGACTGGTTTATTGATCAGTTAAAAGATTCGGATTACCGTCCGCGGCAGATTGAGTTTTCGCGGTTGAACCTTACCTACACGGTAATGAGCAAGCGAAAATTGCTGGAGTTGGTGAAAGACAACCACGTTCGAGGTTGGGACGATCCGCGGATGCCAACTATTTCGGGTTTACGCCGAAGAGGTTACACGCCTGAATCGATCCGTAATTTCTCGGATAAAATTGGAGTAACCAAAGTGGATGGAACCACCGATGTGTCGTTGCTGGAATTCAGCGTTCGCGATCACCTGAATAAAATTGCACAGCGGGTAATGGGCGTGCTCGATCCGCTAAAAGTAGTAATTACCAATTATCCTGAGGATAAAGAAGAGATATTAAGCGCCGTAAACAACCCGGAGGATGAGTCGATGGGACGCAGGGATGTACCATTCTCGCGCGAGGTTTATATCGAACAAAGCGACTTTATGGAAGATCCTCCACGTAAATTCTTCCGTTTGGGCCCAGATCGTGAGGTTCGTTTGCGTTACGGTTACCTGATAAAATGTAACGAAGTTATTAAAGACGAAAACGGCAAAATCGTTGAGCTGCATTGTACTTACGATCCCGAGTCAAAAGGAGGAAAATCTTCCGATGGCAGAAAAGTAAAAGGTGTGGTACACTGGGTATCGGCAAAACATGCTGTAAAATCAGAAGTACGCCTGTACGATCGTTTGTTTAATGATGAAGAACCGGATGGACACAAGGATGTAGACTTTAAAGAGTTTATGAATCCTGATTCGTTAAAAGTGCTGAATAACTGTTACCTGGAGCCATTTGTAAAAACAGCTAAACCACTCGATCATTTTCAGTTTGAACGAATGGGGTACTTTAACATGGATCCGGATTCAACACCCGAACTACCGGTGTTTAACCGAACGGTTCCATTGCGCGATTCGTGGGCAAAAGCACAAAAGAAATAAAAGCCAAAAGGTTGTTTTCAAATTGAGAACAACCTTTTTTTATGCCTTAAATCCGGCATTTTAATTCATTAGCACTTTCATCATCTTACCCCTTTGCCTGTCGGCATCCCGATAAAATCGGGACAGCAATGATGCAGCGCAGAAAGTCGCAAGAATCCTGCTCCCCTTCCAAGGGGAGCTCCCGATAGGGAGAGGGGTAATGTAATTCTACTATATGCTTTTTTGTCACTGTTGTCACTTCGAAATCCTCTATTTTTAACACTTTAACTATTGGATTTTGTCAGTTCCTCCCGCACAACCTCGTTTCCGGTTAATACCAACATATACCCATTTACCGATTCATAACCTTTGTTAACCGAATGTTAACTGTTTGGCCGGGTTGCGATTTCTACTTTTGATGTGTAAATGCAAAAATCAGTATCATGGAAAAAGTGCCACAGGAAGGAACGCATAAAAAGGAAAACTCAAAAGAAGTATTGGCTTTAGTTTTAATCGGTATTGGTTTGGTATGGATACTAAAACAAACCGGTTTCTTTTTTGATTTTCCGTTTTTAAACTTTCATGAAATTTTTAGTCCTGTAAGAAGTGTCTTTCATGGCTTTGGGCATTTTGTTTTTTCATGGCCTGTTATTTTAATCATTATCGGAGCAGTATTAATGGCCGGTAAACGTTCGGGTGGCCTGGTGTTACTTATTATTGGAGGCATATTTTTGTTACCAAAACTGATTTTCATTTCAGGAGCGGCAATTGTGTTTTTGTTCCCGGTAATTTTAATTGTATTGGGAATTGCGTTAATCGCGCGTTTGTTTTAGCCCGTAGTTGCGAAAGAAAGTAAATCCGCTAAAAAAAAGGACAGTGTTTAGAGGATTATCAATATTTTAGGACAGTTAAAACTTTTATCATGGATAATAAACCGGAGAGTACAAACAGGAGAGCCTTTTTGGGCTTATTTCTAATTGTGGTAGGTGCACTGTGGATTTTCGAGCGCCTCGATCTTATTCCATCATTTTGGAACGATATTCTGATTTCGTGGCAAATGTTACTCATCGGAATTGGGGTCTTCTCCATAATCGGTGGGAACAAAACCACAGGAACAGTTTTAATTGTGATCGGAGCTTTCTTTTTGATTCCGGAAGTGGCTCATATCCCTTATGAATTACGACGAATAGGCTGGCCGGTATTAATAATAGGTATTGGTGTGGCAATTCTGGTAACACACTCCGGAAAACGAAACCCTTTTGAAGGACCCAATTTTAATCCGGGAGAGCAAAAAGGGCAGGACTACTTCGATGATTTTGTGATTTTCGGAGGTCGCGAAGTGTACGTAAATTCGCAGAACTTTATGGGCGGAAAAACCACTTCGGTTTTTGGCGGAACGGAGTACGATCTGCGTCAGGCTCGACTTTCGGCCAATGGTGCTGTTATCGACTCGCTGGCTTTATTTGGCGGCTGTGGTTTTAAAGTGCCACCCGACTGGACCGTAAAAAATGAAGTTACCGCTATTTTTGGCGGCTATACTGATAAACGCGGAAACTCGCTGAATCAAATCGTTCCCGATCCCTCGAAAACGCTGGTGATAAAAGGTTTTGCGGCCTTTGGCGGCGTAGAGATCAAATACCTGTAAAAATGGATTTTAGGCATCCCTTTATAAAATCGCCAAGGTTGGCCATTTCGTATGTTGCGTTTTGGTTGATACTGGCAGTGGTAATGGTTTTAGTGGTTGTTTCGGTTGGCGAAAGTGATTTTATTACCGCCATGACCGAACGTTTCGCCTACATTATCCTTTTCGGATTTTTAGGAATTGCCATCTGGTATGTCATTAAATTCAGTACCCTCGAAGATAACAGCGTTGGCCGTGTAATTCTGGCTCATGTTATTGCTGCCACCATAATCGTTTTAATTTGGCTTTACATTGGTACGGTAATTACAAAACTCATAAATCCGGGGCAGTTACAGGATGATCATAATTATCTGTTCACCGGGCTTTATAACGGATATTTGCTTTATACATTTAACGTGGTGTTTTTCTACGCCGTAAATTATTACCTGGCTTTTAAAGAAAAAACCAAAAACGAAACCAAGCTAAAAGCGCTGGTAAAAGAGGCCGAATTGCATGCCTTAAAATCGCAGATCAATCCACACTTTTTGTTTAACAGTTTGAACAGCATTTCGTCGCTTACAATGACCGACCCGGCAAAAGCACAGGAAATGGTGATCAACCTTTCGCAGCTGATGCGTTATTCGCTTAAGCACGACCAACGCGAAAAAGTAAGTGTTCAGCAGGAAATCGATAATAACAAGCTGTATCTGAAGATTGAAAAGGTGCGTTTCGGGAAAAAGCTGAACCCGGTTTTTGCGGTTGAAGAGAACTGTTTAAAGGCCGTAATTCCTAATATGATACTTCAGCCACTGTATGAAAATGCTATAAAATATGGTGTGTACGAAGCTACCGAAACCATCGATGTAATTACACATTGCTGGTGCGACGATGATAAGCTGGTGGTAACCATCAGCAATACCTTCGATAAAAATGTATTAAGCAAAAAGGGCGAAGGAATTGGATTGCGTAATATCCGCGACCGCCTGCAGGTGATCTACGGAAACCCGCATTTGCTGAAAATTGAAAATAAACAAAACGAATTTACCGTAACTTTAACCATTCCTCAAAAATTGTAAACCATGACTGAAAAATTGCGCACAATTATAGTTGAAGATGAAGAACTGGCCCGTAACCTGATGAAGTCGTTTCTGGCCGATAACGAAGCGATTGAACTGATTGCCGAATGCGAAAACGGCTTTGAAGGCGTGAAACAAATCAACGACTTAAAACCCGACCTGGTTTTTCTTGATATTCAAATGCCAAAGATCACCGGTTTTGAGTTGCTGGAGTTGCTCGAGCACAAACCACAGATAATATTTGCCACGGCGTACGACCAATATGCTTTAAAAGCTTTTGATTTTAATGCTGCCGATTATTTATTAAAACCCTACTCGAAAGATCGTTTGGATGAGGCTATTCAAAAAGTTCTGGAGCGCATACAAACCGAAGGAAAAGAGTCGGATGTGGCCGAAAAAGTAAGCGATTTTCCAAAAGATGAATACCTCGACCGTATTGTGGTGAAGGATCGTCATAAAATTCATATTGCCCCGGTTGATGCAGTTCGCTACATTGAATCGATGGACGATTATGTAATGATCTATACCAACGATGGCCGCTGGATGAAACAAAAAACCATGAAGTATTTCGAGAACGCTTTGAACCCGAAAAACTTTGTACGGATTCACCGCAGCTACATTGTAAAGGTCGACGAGATCGGGGAAATCCAGCAATACGAAAAGGAATCGTACATTGTTATTCTGCACGACAAAACAAAACTGAAAGTCAGTAAAACAGGTTATAAAAACCTGAAAGGCGTGTTGAATTTCTAAGGGAACTTATTCTCAAAAGAAAACTCTTTAGCCTCCAGATTTTATCCCGTACAGGAAATAATTGTGTCATGACTTCAACGAAATAATTGTTCTGTGAGGATTGTGACTTATATCTTTTTTCACATAGTATATATTTATTATTTTCAGCACAGCAAAACTAAACCTAAGGGTAACGCATTAAATAACCCAATGAAATGGCATTTCGCGTAATATTCGCCCATTGTTTCATACTGATGATTTCGAAAATTCAAATAAATATTCTATGAAAAAACTCGCATTAGTTTTAACTGCTGTATTTTTAATCTCAACAGTGGCCTTTTCGAAAAAGAAAGAAGAGGAGAAAAAAGAAGAAGAAAAGCCTTTTGTTAATTCGGGGCTGGTTAGTGGCCTGAAATGGCGAAGTATTGGTCCGGCATGGGCAAGCGGCCGGATTGCTGATTTTGCCGTAAACCCCAATAATCATAAAGAATACTACGTGGCTGTTGCTTCGGGTAACGTGTGGAAAACCACCAACAACGGTACTACGTGGAACCCGATCTTCGATAATTATGGGGCGTATTCTACAGGTGTTGTTGTGCTCGATCCGAATAACTCAAATGTAGTTTGGGTAGGAACCGGCGAAAACAACCACCAGCGTGCCTTGGGTTATGGTGATGGTGTATATAAATCGCTTGACGGTGGTAAGTCCTTCAAAAATATGGGGTTAAAAGAAAGCCGTCAGATAGGTGGAATCGTAATCGACCCGCGAAATTCTGATATTGTTTTTGTTGCTGCAGAAGGATCGGCATGGGGACCGGGCGAGGAGCGTGGCCTTTACAAAAGTACCGACGGTGGCGAAACCTGGAATAAAGTGTTGGAGATTAGCGAAAACACCGGCGTAAATAACGTGGTGATGGATCCTTGTAACCCGGATGTTATGTATGCAACATCGGAGCAACGTCGACGTACTTCGTTCACAAAAATTGGTGGCGGCCCGGAATCGGCTGTATATAAAAGTACTGATGGCGGCGAAAACTGGCGAAAAGTTATGAAGGGACTGCCTTCGGTTGATATTGGCGGAATGGGCATCGATGTTTCGCCGGTTGATCCGAATTACGTTTACCTGATTGTGGAGGCTGCCGAAGATAAGGGTGGTTTTTTCCGCTCGACGGATAAAGGCGAAAGCTGGTCGAAAATGAGCGATTACCATTCAAGCGGTCAGTATTACAACGAAATAGTATGCGATCCGAAAGATGTGGATAAAGTATATTCAACGGAAACGGTTTCCAGAATCACTGTCGACGGTGGAAAAACGTGGAATACTATCAGCACGAAAGGACGCCACGTTGATGATCATGCCATTTGGATCGATCCAACAGATACGAATCACTTTATTATTGGTGGCGATGGTGGTATTTACGAAACATGGGATGCCGGAGCAACTTTCGATTTTAAAGAGAATTTACCCATAACTCAATTTTACCGGGTGTACCTTGATGATGCCGAACCGTTTTACAATGTATACGGCGGAACACAGGATAACAACTCAATGGGAGGTCCTTCGCAAACAATCAGCCGAAGCGGCGTTACCAACGACGAGTGGTTTCCAACCATCGGTGGCGATGGTTTTTGGGGAGCTATCGAGCCCGGAAATCCTGACATCGTGTACTCGGAATACCAGTATGGAAATGTATCGCGTTACGATAAAAAAAGCGGCGAAAGTATAAGTATTAAACCTATTGAACGCAAAGGTGAACTGACTTACAAGTGGAACTGGAACACGCCATTGATTATTAGTCCGCATAAAAATACACGTTTGTACATGGCGGCCAACAAGGTTTTCCGTAGCGACGACCGTGGTAACACCTGGGAAGTAATCAGCGATGATCTGACGGCACAAATCGACCGCACATCAATTCCGGTAATGGGAAAATACTGGCCTGCCGAGGCGGTTGTTCGCGATGTGTCTACTTCGCAGTGGGGAACCATTGTGGCACTCGAAGAATCAAAACTACAGGAAGGACTGTTGTATGCCGGAACCGACGACGGTGTAATTTCGGTTACTGAAGATGGTGAAAACTGGACACAGGTAAAAAGCTTCCCGGGAGTGCCGGAGTTAACGATTGTAAGTGATATTTGCGCCGACCGTTTTGATGCGAATGTGGTTTATGCCACTTTTGATAATCTGAAACGTGACGATTTTAAACCTTACGTTTATAAAAGTACCGACAAAGGAAAAACATGGACATCCATTTCGGGTAATCTACCTGAAAATGGCTCGGTTCATACCATTATGCAGGATTTTGTTCGCCCTGAATTATTGTTTGTGGGAACAGAATTTGGCATCTTCTTTACGGTTGACGGTGGTACAAACTGGGTGCAGCTAAAATCAGGAATACCAACGATTCCTGTATTCGACATTGCTATTCAGGAACGCGAAACCGACCTGGTTGCTGCAACATTTGGCCGTGGTTTCTACATCATGGACGATTACAGCCCCTTGCGTAAAATTTCAGCCGAGCTGGAAAATATAAAAGCGGAGATCTTCCCGATAAAAGATGCGCTGATGTTTGCACAAACCAGAGGGAAAAGCAACCAGGGAAGTACCTATTTTACAGCGGATAATCCGGAATACGGAGCAACTTTTACCTACTACCTGAATGAAGTGCCAAAAACACAAAAGCAAATTCGGAAAGAGGAAGAGAAAGAGTTGTTTAAAGAAGGAAAGCCGATTCCGCAACCAACATGGAGGGAATTACAACTGGAAGGTCAGCAGGAAAAAACACACCTGATATTTACCATTTATGATAACGACGGGAATGTGATCGGCCAGTTTACAAAAGCGCCTTCAAAAGGTGTGAACCGCGTGAATTGGAATATGACCTACGCAGCTACAGCAAATGCACGTATCAGCGATAAATACAATCCAATTACAAGCAGCGGTCGCGGAATAATGGTGATGCCCGGAACCTATAAAGTGGGTATGAAATTATGGCACGAAGGCGAGTTGACCGAATTGGTTGAGCCGGTTTCGTTTACCTGCAAAAAACTAAACAACACCGTATTGCCTGCCGAAGACTACAACGAAAATGTTGAGTTTGCCGAAAAAGTAAATAAACTGGCATTGGCTGTTGTGGGAACCAACCGAATGATTGGCGAAACCACTTCAAAAGTGGAGAAGATAAAACAAGCCATTTATGCTACTCCGGGAGCCAGCCAGGAATTAATGGATAAAGCCCGTGCAATTGGTGTGGAGCTGGAAGCGCTGAACTTTAAAATGGATGGTGTGCCGGCTAAAGCAAGCTGGGAAGAAATTCCTCCTGCAGAAGTGCCGTTAAACAACCGATTGAGTATTATTACTTACACGCACATGGGATCGACAACGGGAATTACCACCACCGAAAAACAAGCGTACGAAATTCTGAAAGCAGAATTCCCTCCGGTATTGGATGCATTAAAAAATATTGTTGAAAATAAAGTTCCGGCGCTGGAAGCCGAACTCAACAAAATGAATGCTCCATGGACTCCGGGACGTTTACCGGATTGGAAAGAGTAAAAGAGTTGCGAGCCACGAAGCTCATCCTCCTTTTTTAAAGGAGGTGTCCCGATGTTTCAATCGGGACGGAGGATTAGAAAGTTAGGGATTAAAATAAAAAATGCCATCCAACTGTGTTATACAGTTTCGGATGGCATCTTTTGTTTTTGTAAAGATTCAGCAGGTGACTTTAAGTGACCTGCTGAATAATACCTGCTTATTGTATATCAATATTAACACCCCAATAGTCCGTAATAGCTTTTAATTCCTTGCGGGTAAGATAGCTAACCGCACCGTGTTTGGGACGTTCAAAACCAATGGTTTTCATTTCGCCCTCGTTAAAATGGCCAATGTCGGTATAGGAAACAAAATCTTTGGTTTCGCTAAAACCCATGTTATTGGGGCGCCCACCATACACATCATACATCAGCACATAGGTGTCGGTGCCTAAACGCCTGAAAACATTAGGAGCTTCGGTAGGTTTACTTTCAGGGTCGATGCGCCGTGTTTCTGTAACATAGTCTTTATTTATTTTATCCGAAACAGCGTGCAAAATCTTGGCTCCCGAAACATAATGCATGTGGTAGGTATCGCCAAGTTGAGTAATATCGCCGTCTATTCCGCCCAACTCGGTAATCATTTTTGGAGTGGTTTCAAGTCGGGTAAATTCTTCGTTGGCATACGAATAGTACATGTTTGCATTCGCGTTGTTATACCGGATGGTAAAATATACCATCATTTTTTTCTCTTCCGGATCGTACACGGTTTCCGGTGCCCACGAGCAATCGATGTCGCCCAGTTGGGGGAAAGCCTTATCAACCCGAAAATCGGAATGTGTCCAGTGGATCAGGTCGTAGGATTTCATCAGCACAATGGCGCGGTTGTTTCCCCAGCCGTATTTTTCTTCGGGGCGTTGCCAGCGTGTGTCGCGGTGCCCTGCACGTTGCCCGAAAATATGCAGGTCGGTCATGGTAAGGTAAAAGGCGCCATCTGGGCCACGGGTGATGTGCGGATCGCGAACACCTTTTTGCTCGGCCAGTTTGGTCCCATCAAAAATAGGTTCGCCATTGTTCAGGTCGGTAAACGTATAACCGTCGCTGCTAACAGCCATGTAAGCACTTTGTGTCTGGTCTTTAAAATAGACCAACAAATAGCCGGCAAGGTCTTTTGTATTAAAATTTTGGGACGAAGCCGGTTGTTGCAGTTTGTCTACAATTTTAATTCCTGTGGTTTTGTTGCCTGGCATGTCGGGTGTTTGTGCCTGCACGGCAGCACCTGCAATAAAAGCGAATAGCAATAGTGAGGTAATAAGTTTTTTCATCCGTTTATAATTTTCAAGTTTCCAATAAATTACTTTAAAATTTGAGAACGGATGTAACCGCTCCGCTCTCACATAAACTTTTTTAATCATGTTTGTTTGTGAATCTATGATTTAAAAAGTTCATGTTCGTTGCATAAAAAGTGATTTTTTATTCCGGGTTATTTCTCGGTACGTTTTTTTATCGGTTTACTAATATACTATTTATCTGTTTGGATTTAACCAGAAGTAATTCAGGCTGAAACAGAAGGGGCTTTATAATTTTTATCACTGTTATCCGTTTCTGACTACCTGGACGACTATAAGTTTAATTTATACTATTCAAAATAGTCGTAATCCTTGAAGAGCTTGATCGAAGTGTATTTATTGGGTGTTTCATACGAATTTTATTAATCCTGCAGCTTATTCGTGTTCGGGTTTTCTTGCGATAATCTTAGCATTTTGTAGTTCGGCTTCTTCTGTATAACGTTCTTGTTTTAAATCTCAACTAAATAAAATAGTTCTAAAACTATAAATAATAGTTGTAAAACTAAAAAATATAGTTACATTTGTTTTGTAATGTAGCAAGAGTGTTATACTCGTTTCAATTTAAAAGTCTGAATCATGAAAAAACTTACACCAAAAGAAGAAGAGATACTGAGTTTATTTTGGGAGAAAGGCCCCATGTTTGTGAAAGAATTGAAGGAATTGTATTCAGATCAGAAACTGCATTACAACACGCTTTCAACTATGGTTAGGGCCATGGAAGAAAAAGGGTTCATCGAGCACGAGAAGTTTGGAAATACTTACCGTTATTTTGCGGCCGTAACAAAAGAAGAATACAGCAAGGGCACCCTCGGAAATGTGGTAAAAAAGTATTTCAACAATTCGTATAAAAGTGTGGTGTCGCTGCTGGTTGAAGAAGAAAACCTTTCGCTGGAGGATTTGCGGAAGTTGATTTCGGAGATTGAAAACAGCAAAAACAAGTAAGCATGACACCCTTTTTTGCCTACCTCATAAAATCGACAATTAGTCTGGCTTTGCTTTATTGTTTGTTCCGCTTAACCGTAAGAAACGATAAAAACCATCGTTTAACCCGTTTTCTTTTGCTTTCGGTTATGCTGGTGTCGGCGAGCATTCCATTCTTAACGGTGCAGCTTTTTTATAAGGAGCTTGAAATGACTTCGACCTCTATTGTGCAGGAAATTGTTTCAGCACCTGTTGCCATACCATCTGAGGATCAATCGGCGATCATTCACGCGCCAGTTGTTGCGAATATCCCTTCGGTGAACTATTGGGCGATTATTTATACAGCCATTATTTCGCTTCTCTTATTTCGACTTCTTTTTGGAATTTATCGCGTTTCCGGAATCATAAAAAAGGCAGAGAAACATCGCTTCCGAAAAATAGTATTGGCAGTTGTTAAAGACTTTGTACAACCCTTTACATTCCTGAATAAAGTTGTCCTTTCCGAGAAGGATTTCCTGGAGAACAGAGCTATTGTAGTGGTTCACGAATATGCGCACATCAGACATAAACATGCTTTGGATTTGCTGTTATGTGAACTGTTTACGGCGGTACATTTTTTTAACCCTTTTATGTGGCTGTTACGCCGCGATTTAAAATTAATACACGAATACCAGGCCGATGAGGCTGTATTAAATAAAGGCATCGATGCACAAAAATACCAGTTGCTGGTATTGGAGAAAGCCGTTGGCGAAAGACGTTTTGCCATGGCAAACCATTTTACTCAAAAACCCATTGTAAAACGATTAAAAATGATGACAAAAACAAAACGTCAGAAATGGGGCATGGTGAAGATGATTCTCTTTGTGCCCTTAATAATAGTGCTTTTACAAGCATTTGCACGACCCGAATTAATTACAAAATCAGCAGATTTTATTCCGGTACGTTACACGGAAAATAAGGCGGAGCAATGGCTCGCAAAATGGAACATCGATAATATTGGCGATGGAATTTTTGATCCGGAAATGGATCGGAATAAATTGTCGGAAAGAGAAAACAATATTCTGGTTATTCTTATGAATATTAAAGATGAATACCTGGTACAGGGAGAACATGCTTCGAAAGAAAGTATCAAAACAATGGCTACCGGATTTTTACAGGGAGTCAATCCCGGAGGAAGCACATCTCCTGAAAGTATTGAAAAGGAAATACCGGGAATTGGCAAAGTAAAAGTTTCTGAAGGCTGGATTTCGTACCGCCATGATATTGAATCGTCGAGAGAAGCCATAAACTTTACCTTGCGGCAAATAGGAGAGGCTTACCTCGGCGCCAGGGAAGCAAAGGCATTTATATTGTTCGGGAAGAAATATTTCGATCTGGATGTAGAGAAACAGAAGATAGTAAACGAGATCGTGCCAATTCGCTTTTCGTATGAGACTCCAAAAAATCCGAGAACAAGTACCTGGTTGCCTTTTGAAGAGAAACCATCGCCTGAGCCCAAACCAATGGAACTATTGGTGCGCTACGATGGTACGATTGTTTTCGGCAGTAAAACCTACGAAAATCTGGATGAGTTTGAGCGCGATTTAAAGGTGTGGAAAAAGGAGTTGGAAGCGATTAGTAAAGAAGAAAAAACGAATCATTATTATCGAGTCAACGCTACTTTTGAGCATGGTTCACGAACTCAGGAAATATGTTCAAAAGAGATTAGTAAGATAAATTACATGCTTTGGAAACAAAGTATGCACGTGGAACAAATTCATCATGTATTCCCTGAGGAGTTGAACAAACCCGGCTTGGAGATGGATAAACTTAACGCAAGGGTGGAGCAGAAGACAGAGTGAGATTGCAACATCGGGCCACTTCCTTTAAAAAAGGAGGACGAGGTTCGCAATGACACTGCCCAGACGCTATAAACAGCGCTTGTCATTACGCCCCCCCGATGAGTAAAACGAATCGGGAGAAGTAATCTCCGTCCGACAACTCGCAACTCGCATCTCGCATCTTTTTCCCCAAAATCTTTTATTTTATGTAAACCTTTGCTACTTTAGAGCTTCCTTACCCGGTCACAGAGAAGATTCGTTGCGTTGGAACGTGCCCCAGGAAAACTGCTGGTTATCCGTTGTAAATGCTTATAAAACGTTTACAAATACTTATAAACGGATATATTGTTGAAAACAAGCGATTTATATAAAATATAATTACCTGTTGCTATAAGAGATATAAGTGTAATACATTTACACATACGTTGTGCCCAATTAAAAAGACACAGAAATGATTCTTGAACTAATACAAAAACGATTGAAAATTGATTTCTCTTCAACTGTCATTGAGAGAGATGGGGGTAGCAGTATTAGTTCGGACTTTGAGATTGAACCACGTGATTTTTTAAGATTTGCAAAATCTGATTTTAAAACAAAAGAGTTAAAAGGAAATGTAAATGCACTGACAAATGCAAAGAGGGCGATAGATTGCCAGATTGATTATGCATTTTCAATTTTTGGAATCACTTATGACAAGATTCCAGAGATTTCACAAAACATCATAAACTTAGAAGATTTCGAAAATTCAGATATAGCTTATAAATTAAAACTAATTAAAGCATTAGACTTCGCGCCAAGTGGTTTGATTTCCAAGGCGAGATTACTAAGAAATAAACTTGAGCATTATTACCAAAAACCCTCAAAAGATGAAATTTCAGAAGCGATTGAATTGGCTGAATTATTTATTCTTTCCGTAGAGAATAGAACAAGGATTATTGAGAACAACTTCTTCTTGACTGACAATAAAAATTATATAAAAGATTGGGAATATAATAACTTCATTCAGTTTCAATTTGATCTCAAGAAAAAAGAATTTGTATTAATTTTTTTTGAGAATAATAAGGAAATCGAAAAAGTTAGTCTCAATGAGAAAGACGCTTTATTTTATCCAATGATTAAGCTGTTCAACAATATTAACGATGAATTTGACTTTTGTGAAGCATTGAAAATATTACTGGAAATGATTAAGCATCCGATTCCTAAGAAAAATATAAGAATTGAGTTTAAATAAAGAATAACTGGGCACAACACGCGTTAAAAAACATTGCGCGGATAGTGCTAAATTTGAACGAAATTACATTTAATAAACAGCGTAGTGGTTTGATAAGTTTAAGCTCTGAAATGCGCAACGATTTCTTACCGCCATCCGTTACCGCCAAGTTTAAAAACCGAAGATGAGACATAAAAACCTAAAAATACTTTTAATCATTAATCTGCTTTTCTTGGCTGTGATTAGTTCTTTCGGACAACAAAAAAGCACAGAGATAAAAGAAACCCAGATTAAAAAATCTCTCAAAAATATTGATGTTATAATCACTCAATATAAATCCTTAATTGTGTCACCAGATATTCCATATTGCAAAGCAAAAATTGAAATATTAAGAAATGGGAAGAAAATTGACTCAATTAACTTTTCGGAAATTGAACCTGTTGGAGGTCATTATGGACTATTGGTTTACAATGAAATTATAAATGACCATATTGTTATTTCAAAGTTTGGGGACTATGATGGACAAACTATCATTATAAATGACAAAGGAGAAAAGTTTCAGACAATTGGAGGCTGTGTTTCAGTTGACATTGAAAACGGACTTCTTTTTTCTATATATAATTCCGACTTGGCAGGTTTTAGCGTTTTTGACCTAAATAAGGACAAAGAGATTTTTAAAATGATGGATATTGACGACCGACCACGAGAATTTTTTAAATATTCAAATAGTCGTTTTCTGTATAAAGCAACAAATGACGAAACAGAAAAAGAGGCAATTTGGGAAATTGAATTTGATATGGACAGGATTATGCAACTTGATTTGACTGCTGAAGATATTAAAGGTAAAGAATTGAGAAAATTGTCTGATTGTAAAGAGATAAACGTTAATTGTGAATAAAAAACAGGTGGTAACAAAAGCTATATATAATGGGGGGGTAGCGGGTATTTCAACCGCAGTTCTTCGTGGCAACACCGCCAATTCGTCTTTGACACCGCTCCCGCGCGAATCCTTTCGCGTGGTTTTTTATTATTTATAAACTTCAATAATCCCCCTTGGCGAAGTGCCTGTCCCGATCGCAGCATCGGGAGGGAATCAAAAGGGTGATTGTTTCAGAGCCGCTACTATCGAATCCTCCGACCGACTGCGTCGCCCACCTCCTTTTAAAAAAGGAGGACGAGGTTCGTTGCGCCGTCCCCCTTGGCGAAGGGGGATTAAGGGGGATTGTATTTGCAAAGAATTGCCAAACTCTAGGTCCCGATTGAACATCGGGAGGGATTAAGGGGATTGCAAAATATCATTGAAAAATAATTCGTACTTTTAATAGAAAAGCCGTAATGACATCCTCCTACCACAAAAATCTAAAACAATATGCACGAAAACTTCGCAAACAAGGCACCAAAGGAGAAGCAACTCTTTGGCGTGATGTTTTGAAAGCCCGAAAAATGAGAGGCCATCAGTTTAACCGGCAATTTATTATTAATAATTACATCGTTGATTTTATTTGTCGCGAATTAAAACTCATCATTGAAATTGATGGTTATTCGCATTTTGTAAAGTCGGAAGAAGACTATGTTCGAGAGAAAGAATTAGAAAATCTTGGCTATCAGATTATTCGTTTTTCGGAAGCAATGGTGATCTACAGGATTGATGAAGTTGTTGCAGAAATTTATTATGCTGTTGAGTGTTTGGAACAACAATCTGGCAAAACGGGAAAGAATATCTAATCCTTTCTGTATAGAAGCTAAATCCTCCGACCACCTTTCGGTGCCCACCTCCTTTTAAAAAAGGAGGACGAGGTTCGCTGCGCGTCCTAATCCACCGTCCATTTCCCCTGCAAAGTATCACGCTGCAACGCTTTCTCCAGCATTTCCAAAAAGTCTTTTCGCGGAATGGGTTTAGCGCCCAAACTTGCCAGGTGGTCGGTGGGTTGTTGTGCATCTATGAATGCAAAGTTGTTTTTGAACAAGAGTTTGGCAAAATATGAAAATAGATTTATGTTTAATATTATTTTTTACAATATTTATTGGGTGTCTATATTATTGGTTGAATTTGGGAGTGTGTTGAATATTAGTCAATTATTGGAGTGTTGATGTGCGTGGAAACGTAAGTGAGTGTTTTTCAGAATTGTCTTGTTAACATATTTTTACACCAAAACAGGGTTACCTTTGCCAATATTTCGGAATTATTTAGTGAAAACCAAATACAAATGTAACCATTGTTTTATGAAAAATGTTTTTCCTCCGGAGATAATTAATGTCAGTGTTGAAAGTCATTTCTCCAGATTTAATAAGAAGTCAAAGCTTTTATATGTTGTAGTTCTTTTATTCTTTGCCGGCACGGTGATGTCTTTATTTTTAATAAAAACAGAAATTACTGTACAAAGCAGGGGAGTATTTCGATCATCATCCGAACCAATAGAATTAATTTCGCCGGTGGTTGCCAAAGTTGTAAAGTCGAACCTGGACGAGAATCAACCTGTAAAGAAAGGCGATACATTAGTTTGGCTCGATTGCAAGAAGCAAGCGGAACGTATTGCTTATATCCAAAAAAGGATTTTAGAAAACGAAGCCTATTTGAACGATATCTCAGCTATGCTGAGTTATAATTATTCGGATTTAGCAACCAGCCTTTATAAAACGACTCACGCACAATATCGACAAAAACTCTCAGAGTTTGATATGCAGATTGAATTATATCAAAAATCCTTTAGTCGGGCAAAAACTTTGTTCGAAAAAGAGGTGATTCCTGCAACTGAGTTGGAAGACAAGCAATTTCAATTGGATAAAATACTTGAGGCGAAAAAGATTTATGTTCAGATGAGTAGAAACGAATGGCAGCAACTGTCTGTTAATTATCAACAAGAAAACAAAAACTTTGAGAGTGAAATAAAAAGCCTTCAAAGCGAAATAAAAAACTACACCATAACAGCCCCGGTAACGGGACATATAACCAATTACAATGGCATAAAAACAGGAGGTTTTGTTTCACCCGGACAAAGCATTGCCATAATAAGCCCCGACGATCACATTATGGCAGAGCACCTTGTTTCGCCGCAAGATATTGGTTATTTACATGAAAACATGCCGGTTATTTTTCAGGTTGATGCATACAACTACAACCAGTGGGGAATGGCATCAGGAACTATTACTGAAATTTCAAATGAAATATATATCGTTAATAATCATCCCTTTTTTAAAGTACGGAGTAGCCTTAATCAGTCATACTTGTCGCTTAAAAATGGTTATCAGGGCAAACTAAAAAAGGGACTTACAAATACAGCAAGGTATAAAATAACAAAACGTACACTTGCACAATTACTTTTTGATAAAACAGATAACTGGCTAAATCCTAAACTCATTACAGAATAAATATCTTCCCTCATGAACATAAAAGTAAAACAACGTGATATTACCGATTGCGGAGCAGCTTGTCTGGCATCGGTAGCAGCGCATTATAAACTTAAACTTCCGGTTTCAAAAATCCGACAATGGGCAGGTACCGATAAAAAGGGAACCAATGCCTGGGGACTGATAAAAGCAGCTGAAAAAATGGGTATGACAGCCAAAGGAGTGAAAGCAACTCCAGAAGCTTTGGCAGAAGTACCATTGCCTGCCATTGCGCATGTTATTGTAAAAGAAAAACTGCAACATTATGTAGTTATCTACAAAATAACTCCCTCGTATGTTGAGAAAATGGATCCCGGAACCGGGAAATTGGAAAAACAGCCTATTGAAGAGTTTAAAAAAGAATGGACTGGAGTTTTGATCCTGTTGTCTCCCTCGGGAGATTTTGTTGCACGAAACGAAAAAATATCAAATTTTAAACGCTTCGGTTTTTTACTCCGTCCCCACCGGGGAACGCTTATACAAGCTTTATTTGGTGCTGCCGTTTTTACCATACTTGGCCTGGCAACTTCCATTTATATTCAAAAGATAACCGACCATGTTCTGATAAACGGGAATCGTAACCTTTTAAACCTGCTGAGTATAATAATGATTGTAATATTGTTACTACAGGTTTTTGTCGGCTCGTTTCAAACCATGTTGGTATTAAAGACCGGACAATTGATAGATGCCCGATTAATTTTAGGCTACTACAAACACTTGTTAAAACTACCCCAGCGTTTTTTCGATACCATGCGCACCGGCGAAATTGTTTCGCGCATTAACGATGCAGTAAAAATCAGGGCGTTCATTAATGATACGATGATCAACTTTATTGTCAACATCTTTATTGTGGTTTTTGCGTTTTCATTAATGTTTATCTACAACTGGAAACTGGCATTAATCATGTTGCTGGTAATTCCACTCTATACAGGGCTTTACATCGTTGTAAACTACCTGAATAAAAAACGCGAACGAAAAATAATGGAACAGTCAGCAGAGCTGGAATCGCAGTTGGTGGAATCCATTAATTCAGAACGTACAATAAAACAATTAGGAATTGAAGAGTTCTCAAATATAAAAACTGAAGTGCGTTTCGTTTCCCTGCTTCATTCAGCTTATAAATCGGGTTTAAATTCGGTTTTTTCTGGGAACACGTCACTGTTTATCAGCCGTATCTTTACCATAATCCTTTTGTGGGTAGGAAGTTTGTTTGTGTTAAACCAGGAAATTACTCCGGGAGAGCTCATGTCTTTTTACGCGCTTATTGGGTATTTTACCGGGCCTGTTTCCGGATTGATAGGTATGAACAAAACTTATCAAAATGCCAGTATTGCCGCCGACCGCCTTTTCGAAATAATGGATTTGGAACAGGAAACGGATGATGATTTGGTTGACGCCTCTGAACATGTTCTAGGAGATATAATCTTTCAAAACGTGTCATTCAGCTATGGAACACGTGTTGATGTTTTTGAAAATTTTAACGTGTGCTTTAAGCAGGGCGATGTAACAGCCATAATTGGCGAAAGCGGTTCGGGAAAAACAACCATTGCAGCATTGCTTCAAAAGTTATATCCAATAAACGAAGGAGCTGTTTATATTGGTAGCACTAATATCCGGTATTTTAGCAATCAGAGTTTACGACAAGTGGTGGGGATTGTACCGCAAAATCTTGATCTTTTTACCGGGCGGGTAATTGATAATATTGCCGTTGGCGAATTTACCCCCGATATGCAACGGGTACTTGATATTTGCACTCAGCTGGGTATAGTAGAGTTTATTGAAAAATTACCTAACGGATTTAACACCCTTGTTGGCGAGCATGGCGCAACACTTTCGGGCGGGCAAAAACAACGGCTGGCCATTGCCCGCGCTTTGTACCGCAACCCCAAAATATTAATTATGGACGAAGCTACTTCTTCCTTAGACTCCGAAGCCGAAAATTATGTGCAGGAAACCATACACCAGTTACGAAATGAAGGAAAAACAGTAATTATAATAGCGCACCGTTTAAGTACCGTTTTAATGGCCGATAACATTGTGGTACTAGAAGATGGAAGGTTAATAGAACAAGGTTCGCATGATGAACTATATAATCAACAAGGTAAGTACTTTAATTTATGGCAGAAGCAAATGCCAGTTTTCGAAAGAAATCTCAATACTCAATTCTCTTAATCTCAAATCTCACAAAAATGAAAGCATTAGAACAATTAGAACGTTTACAACGCATTAATGATTTAATTAAGGCAGAGAAAACCGGAACTCCTGATGAATTTGCAAATTGTTTGCACATTAGCCGCAGGCAGTTATACGAGTATATAAATTTTATTAAAGATTATGGGGTAGAAGTTAGTTATTCGAAACAACGAAAAACTTTTTATTTAAGTAACAGACACGAGATAAGTGTTAATTGTGGCATTAAAGTAGTTTCTAAACAAGATGCAAAAACAATTAATGGTGGATTTTTTCATAATAATTTTCAGCGTGCTTTTTTTCTGCACAGAACACTAGTAGCTTAGTAGGTGAGTTTAGCGCGAAACTCGTAGAATAAAATTTATTATTAACTCACAAAAATTTAGAAATTATGAAAAATGAATTAGTTTTAAATCAGCCTGAGGTAATAGAGCTGGGCAATGAAGAATTGATAAGTACTGATGGGGGGAGTTTGCTTTCTTATCTTTTCTATAATTACCCTGTTACTACAACTGCTGTTTTAACAGCAATTTATGTAGATAGCGAAGTGATTGCAGGAATTGAAAAAGGATGGACGGAGAATAAAAAATAATAAGAACTTTAGTATGGAAAAATATATAGAATTGACAAAGGAAGAGCTTATTCATCTTAACGGAGGGATGAGTGTATTTGAAAAAATAGGATATGCAATTGGCGCAGTGGCTGCGAATACTGTTGATTGGATCTATGGAGCTGCTGAAGGGATTATCAAAGCTATGGAGGAAGAAACAGAATAAAGATGAAAATTATGAATGAATTATTAGTTGAAGATTTAATGCTAATTAATGGAGGTAGCGAAGAATCATATGAAGATGGATATGAATTTGGATATAACCTCGGTAGGCTTCTTAGAGCTACGAAAAATATAATATCCGTTATTGAGGGATTACTTTAAGTTATAATATGGGAATTATATTTAAAGAGTTCGTTATATTTTTAAAGCATCCGATTATAGAAAAATCGGATGCTTTATCTTTTGGCAAATCTATTAGTTTTATAATTAAAAGTATTGGGCTTTATGTCATTTTTACTCTTTTGTACGCGATTATTGTCGGAGCTCTGTATTTTCTATTAGACTTGAAGGTGACAGATTTTGGTTCGAAAGCGACACAATTTTTTAAAATTGTTATTATGGCTCCTGTTATTGAGGAGCTTTTATTTAGACTGCCTTTAAAGAATTTCTTTAAGAATATATTTATTTCCCTTGGCATATTAACCTTTTTATTTTTGAGAGACAATATGCCTTTAGTATTAGCAATTTCACTTGGATTAGGGGTAGTGTTACTCCCTTATGTTGCTAAATTTATAAGAAAATTAGAGGGCAGAATAAATTCTTTTATTTATCATCACTATGGGGTGCTATTCTACTTTCTAGCTTTCTCATTTGGTGTATTACATATTCTGAATTCAGAATCCTTTACTTCAGATTTGTATTTGTCGGCCTTTATATATTTTATTCATCCTTTGATCTCTGGACTATATTTCGCTTTCATTAGAGTAAGGTTAAAGTATGGTATTATCTATTCTATCCTAGTACATGCTTTAACTAATCTTTTACCCTTTTTACCAATATTACTAAGAGGATAGGGTATTTCTTGTTAATCTATACATCTACTTTTGTAAACTTTTTGTGAAGCAGCTTAGGCCTTTTGCCAGTTTAGGAAGCAGTATCCAAATCAGAAAAAAGTAGTCATTTTATCTAATCCAAAAATCTATGTGATCAGTACTCCGTTTTATCTGTCCATTTCCCCTGCAAAGTATCACGCTGCAAAGCTTTTTCCAGCATTTCCAGAAAGTCTTTTCGCGGAATGGGTTTAGCACCCAGACTTGCCAGGTGGTCGGTAGGTTGCTGGGCATCGATAAAAGCTAAGTTGTTCTTTAGGGCAAACTGCACCAGGTGGTAAAAGGCAAATTTGCTGGCGTCGGTTTTCGTAAAAAACATCGATTCGCCAAAAAAACAATTCCCCAGCGAAAGGCCATACAATCCGCCTACCAGCTCTCCTTCAAACCAGGTTTCAAAAGAGTGGGCATAACCGAGTTTGTGCAGTTGCACATAGCCGTCGATAATATCCTTGGTAATCCAGGTTTCATCTTCGTGACTGCGTTTGGTTTTACTGCACGCTGTAATTACTTCGCGAAAAGCCGTGTCGATACGCAAATCAAAAATCCCTTTGTTGAGGACCTGCCGCAGACTTTTCTTTAGTTTAAAATCCTCCGGCAGCAACACCATCCGCGGGTTGGGCGACCACCACAAAATGGGTTCGCCCTCGCAAAACCAAGGGAAAACACCCTGGCAGTAGGCCGAGAGCAAAAACTCGGGGGAAAGCTCGCCACCTTGTGCCAGCAATCCATCATCGTCGGCCTGGTTCGGATCTGGAAATTGTATCATGCCTGCAAATATAAGAAGACACGAATTTATTTCTGAGAAAATAAACATTAAGACACTAAGGCACAAAGAATAATTAAAAGAAGGATCAGACCTTATAAAATCGTTGTGACTTCGGGGCTTTGTGGTTAAAAGAATGTGTATTTGAGAAACCTTTGAGGCTTTGTGTCTTCGTGTTTAATTCAATAGCATTCAAAATAATTTTAATACTTTTGGGTTTTACAAAAAACAATTTGAACAATGAGGTATTTAGCTTTGATAATTGCTGTAATGATAGTCGTTCCGACCTTTGGACAGCGCAAAAAGAAAGACGACGACGGAATCGCTCCCGCCTATGTTGAGGGGATCGCCTACGCTTTACCACGCACGGGAATTAAAGTACACGTTGAAGCCATTCGTGAGAAATTTGAACCCGGACCATACGCTGCCTATGCCCAGCAGTTACTGGGGATAAAAGATGCCCGTAGCAGAGCATCGGTAAAATGGTCGGTGTCGGCAGTTAAACTCGAAACTTTTTCGGAGCCCGATCCGCAACAGGTATACAAAGCCATGGGCGGTATTGCCGCAACGATCAGCCTGGCGCCCAACGGTTGCCTGGCCGGAATAAATGCAGCCGGAACAGCTACAATGCCGCAGCAGGTTCAATCCAACAAAACATTTCAGAAACCGGATCTTGACGATGGTTTTTCCTTTGATTATTTCTCGGATACACCATTTTTGATTCCCGGGGATTCTTCCAATAACTTCAGGCCAACGGCTGTGAGTGTGGAGCAAAAAGCTGCTGAAGCAGCCCAACGTGTGCTTGATTGCCGTATGAATCAGTACGACCTGGCAGCACTCCGCATCGACGGCGAGTATCCCGATGGAAAAGCCTATGAAGTGAGCCTGGAAGAACTAAAACGTACCGAGCAGAATTACATCAAACTGTTTGTGGGGCGAACTACGTATAAAACCGAAACCTACAGTTTTGATTATGTGCCGGCGGCAAACGAAAAGAATGCGGTGATTTTCCGTATTTCGGATGAAAACGGTGTTGTTCCTGCCAGTGATCTTTCAGGGAAACCAGTTATGGTGGAGTTTGAACAGGTGGCCGGTTTATTGGAAAAATACCAGACCGAGGCTGCGTCGGATAATCCCGATGCCGGTTACGATGGTGTTTATTACCGAATGCCCGGAGTGGCCAATATTAAGATTATTTACGAGTTGAACAATCTGGCCTCGGCACGTGCAACCATTGCGCAGTTTGGAACCATTGCCCCGGTTCCAGAAGATTTATTAGGCGGCAATTATTCCATCGAATTTCATCCCGAAACAGGAGCTATTAAATCCGTTCAAATGAAATAGAATTCTTAAACATATACCATTGAGAAGCCCGGTTGTTTAGCCGGGCTTTTTTTTTGGCAAGAAGTCTTTAGGCCATGAAAAAAACTTGTTATTGGCTAAGTATACCCAATTATTTGGGCGTTATGAGTTGGACCGGTGATTATAACCACCTCCCACAGCTTCGCTGCGTACTCCTCCTGGCAGGAGGAGAAAATTCGTTAACAAATTTGGGCATAGAAATAAAAACAATGTAAGTCGTATGGAAATTTAGCTTCGCTGATTTACAATTCCCCTCCTGCGAGGAGGGGAGGGCCGCGTTTACAGCGGTAGGGTGGTCTGATTTACTTCTTCTGTGATTGGCCGAGTCCATTCAAACTCTTTCCTTACAAAAAAAAACTTGAATTATCTGTCATCGCTGTAATCGCGAGACACCAAAGGTGTCCCAAAGGGGTAATCTTAAAATTTTACCTGACACTAATAAGAGCGTATCTTTAAATCACAGGCAAAAAAATACCCGACTTATTAAGCCGGGTACTTCCAATATATTTCAAATTTGTTATTTCTTACTTGATTCCGTGCATCATCTTTTTCAGCACCGGAGAAAGCGCAATTGCAATAAGAGCAATAATTGCCGACTGAATGGCGATCAACCAGAATACCTGAATTTCAGTGCCAAGTGTTTTTTCCAGTTGTATCGAAATGGCTTTCATTTGCGAGGCTACGAAGTTTCCGGCAGCAACAGAGCCAAACCAAACTCCCATCATCGTTGAAACCAGTTTTGGCGGCGATAACTTGGTCACCATCGAAAGTCCGATAGGCGACAGGCATAATTCACCAAAAGTATGAAACAGGTAAACAACAATCAGCCATAACGGGCTAACCAAACGTAGTGTATCACCTCCTGTAGATCTGCTGTAAGCAATTGCCATAATCACAAATCCCAGCGAAAGCATAATTAAACCCCAGGCAAATTTCATTGGAGTATTAGGGTTCAGTTTTATTTTGTCGAGCTTTAGCCATAACACACTGAATATAGGTGCACAGGCTACAATCCAAATGGCATTAATACTTTGAAACCATGTTGCCGGGATCTCCCAGCTGCCAATCATTCGTTGTGTATTGTCGCGGGCAAAAATATTAAAGGTAGTTCCGGCTTGCTCAAATCCACTCCAGAATAAAATATTGAAGAGGGCCAAAACAAGGATTACTCCAACACGCGACCATTCGGCTTTACCATTGGTTCCTTTGAATATTGTTGTGGTAAGTATAATCACCCCACCTATGCCTAGTACCCAAATAATTGCTGTACTTACTGCAGATGGTATAACACTCCATCCTACAATTATCGCGAAAATTAAACCAACGATGCCAACAACATATAGTAAGATGCTAAACCAGTCATTAAGGATTAAACGTACCCTTTCGCTTTTTACTTTTGGTGGCATTCCTATATGCCCAAGTGTATGACTACGTACAAAAAACCATATTGTTCCTAATAACATTCCCACTCCGGCTGCAAGGAATCCATATTGCCAGGCTACTTGTTCGCCTAATTTCCCCGCTACCAGTGGCGAAAAGAAAGCTCCCAGGTTGATACCCATGTAAAAGATGGTAAAACCACCGTCTTTGCGCGGGTCGTTATTGTCGTACAATTCGCCCACCATGGTAGAAATGTTAGGTTTAAAGAAACCATTACCCAAAATTAAAATTCCCAAACCGGCGTAAAAGATGGTTTGACGGAATTCGATACTGGCATCAGAACCGTATAACCACGCACTTCCGGCCAGCAGGAATTGTCCAATGGCCATGGTTAGACCTCCGATGTAGATCGATTTTCGCTGTCCCAGCACTTTGTCGGCCAGCATTCCGCCTAAAATCGGGGTTACATAAACTAAACCGGTGAAAATACCATAAATGGTAAAGGCATCAAGTTCTGCCATTTCAAATCCGCCCGAAGCAAAAGTTGCCGTAAGGAAAAGAACCAGCAAGGCCCGCATTCCATAGTAACTAAAGCGTTCCCACATTTCACTGGCAAATAGTGTTGAAAGCCCTATCGGGTGACCAAAAAAGGCTTTATTTGCATCTCTACTCATAATAATTATAGATTTTTATTTCTTTCTAAAGCTCGCTAAAATATCAATTATCTTCAAAGATTTCCGTGAAACATATCAGCTTTTCTGTTCTTGTGCCTAATTTTATACTCTTTTAAAAACTTTTAAGCCGAAAATGCACAAAATGTTTTTTCATTTGTTGCTTACTTTGTTACATAAAATTGCAGGTATTTAACCTGAAGTAAAAAACGCATTATTATGAGTGTAGATATTAAAAATCTTGAGCCACAGAATGTGTGGGAGATCTTTTCTGAAATGACCCAGATCCCACGTCCTTCAAACCACGAAGAGCAGATCCAGAACTGGGCTGTAAAATTTGGTGAAAAACTGGGGTTGGAAACCATTAAAGACGATGCCGGAAACGTAATTATAAAAAAGCCGGCAACTCCCGGTATGGAAAACCGCAAAACGGTGGTTATGCAAGGGCACCTCGATATGGTTCCGCAAAAAAACAGCGATAAAGTTCACGATTTTAAGAACGATCCGATTGAGGCTTTTGTGGATGGCGATTGGGTAACAGCCAATGGAACAACGCTGGGTGCCGATAATGGAATCGGCTCGTCGGCCGCAATGGCTGTTTTAGCGTCAACAACTTTAAAACACGGACCCATTGAAGTGTTGCTCACCGCTACCGAAGAAACCGGAATGGACGGGGCAAACGGGTTAAAAGCCGGTATGCTTGATGCCGAAATACTGATTAATACCGATTCGGAAGACGAGGGTGAATTGTACGTAGGCTGCGCCGGTGGAGAAGATGTAAACATTACTTTCAATTATACCGACGAGGAAGTGCCGCTTGGTTTTGTGGCTTTGCAATTAAGCGTAACCGGTTTAAAAGGTGGTCACTCGGGAATGGATATTATTCTGGGCCGCGGAAATTCGATAAAAACATTTTTTCGGATTATTCATGCAGCCGAAGAGCTGGGTGTTCGTTTGGCCGGTATCGACGGCGGAAGTTTAAGAAATGCCATCCCGCGCGAAGCATTTGGTGTAGTTGTGGTTGAAGAGACAAAAGTGGCCGATTTTATCGCTTTGGTTGATGAAATTACCGATGCTGTAAAAGCCGAACTTGCCGCTACCGAACCTGATTTGGATATTGCCGTTGAGCAAACCGAATTGCCCGAAACATTGATCGATGCTGCTACTCAGAAAAACGTAACACGTGCTGTGGTGGCCTGCCCCAACGGAGTAATCCGTATGAGCGACAGCATGGAAGGTTTGGTGGAAACTTCTACCAATCTGGCCATTTTAAAATCGGATGCTGAAAGCAAAACCATTAATGGTGGTTGTTTGATGCGTAGTTCGGTTGATTCGGCAAAAGATGAACTGGGCACACGTTTAAAAGCTGTTTTTGAACTGGCCGGTGCCGAAGTAACTCTCTCGGGTGCATACCCGGGATGGAAGCCAAACATGGAATCGCCGATTTTAAAAACCATGCAGGATGTGTATAATACCAAGTGGGGGAAGGTGCCAAAAATTATGGCCATTCACGCCGGTTTGGAGTGTGGTATTCTGGCACAGAACTACCCGCATTGGGATATGATTTCGTTTGGACCAACCATTCGTTACCCACACTCGCCGGATGAAAAAGTAAATATTGAAACGGTTAAAAAATTCTGGGAGTTTTTGGTGGCTACACTGGAAGCTATTCCTGAAAAATAGAATTTCAGATAAAAATAGTGATAGTATGACTCAAAGTCATACTATCACTATTCACTCCCATAGGGTATTTTTTATTCCGCAAGGAGGCTGCCCTGTTCATCAAATTTCCAAAACGGTGCCCACGCAATTTCCCAGGCGTTTCCATCCGGATCGGCAAAATAAGCATCGTAACCACCCCAAAAAGTTTCGCGTGGTTCAACCAGCGATTTACCTCCGTTTTTAATTACCGTGTTATACAATTCCTGAACGGCTTCTTTTGTGTCGAGATTGATGGCTAATGTAACTCCCGAAAAACCACTTCTGGAAGGACTTATTTCAGCATCTTCGGCCAGCTTGTCAATAGGGTAGAGGCCTAAAATAATTCCACCGTGATTAAAGAATACGATATTATCGTCGCTGTCTTTTGTAGGCTCCCAGCCCAATGCTTTTTGATAAAATGCTTTTGATTGACCCAGGTCTTTTACGCCAAGCGTTACAATGTTTAAACGTGATTTCATTGGATATTTAATTTGGATTGCTTTAACTGTTTTGTATTGAGTTAAACGCTTTTTAAGCGCAGAAATTCCTTCAGCTCATTCTTCCTTTCTGCTGACAGTTGATGCCAGCGAATGCCTTGAATGGCACCCTCTAGCGCACAAAGCATATTGTAACAGGCTGATCTGTCTTCGAGAGCAAGTCTTAAAAAAGCATTTTCGGCACCTGTTGCCTTAAGTTGTTCCGGACTTGTAATACCTGCTTCTGTTAATTTCTGCTCCAGCGTTTTTCCAATGTTTGGCAGTTCGTTTAATTTCATACTATTAAAATGGTTTGTTTTTAACGGTATAGTTTGGAACCCGCACGTATTCTAATATTCCTCTTGGGTGTACTATTTTACATGCTCGTTTCATTTTACTAATATTTTGGCATCATTTCAATAAACTCACCTTCAGTGGTAATCATGTGCCCCATCATATTTGCTGTAAGGCACGAATGCACCGGAATAATTTCCACCAGATCACCCACTTTTATCTGTTTGAAATGGGTGGGTGTAACTTTAATTACGCCGTGTTCCTGCGAAAGTCGCGACAGGTAATTTTTCGTATCGAGCAGAACTTTTTCTTTATCCTGACTAATAATTACCCGACCATATAATTGTTTCCCATCGGTATTTTGAAGCGTGTCTTTTGAGAAATGAACGGCACCACCGTAAATCACAATTTCGTTTCTTGAAACATGTTTGGCCACCACCGGGCATACAACTCTTACGGCAATGTCGCTTATTTCGCATACGCCCAGGTTGTGTTGCATCAGGTCGTAAAAAACAAAATTACCCGGACGAATTTCGTCTATTCCGTCAAAATTCCCACAAATGCTGGCCGACGGTGTGTCGCCCATACTCAGTTCCATTCCCGGATAATCTTTATGATACCTGTTTTTTAGTTTTTTCAGTTTTAGCAAGGCATCAAAATGACTGCTGAATATTTCGTTGGTTGACAGTGCTGTGTAGGTGTGGCCGGTGTGTGTAAGAAATCCTTTAAAAGTAAGTTTGCTGTTTTTCCGCAAAATATCAAGAATTGAATCGATGCGGCCGGTTCTGCCTGCCGGAATACCGGTGCGGTTATAGCCGGTGTCGATTTTTAAATACACACCAATTTTATTGGTCGCTTTACTGGCCAGAACTTCTGCTGCTTCCCTGTTTTCAATCAGTACATTCAGTTTGATGGAGTCTGCCAAACGGTCAATTCTGCTCATTTCCAATATATTTAACGGAAAAGCAAGCGTTATGTCATTCCATCCGTTCGATGCAAAATATTCAGCCATTAACACCGATGAAACAGTGATTTGGCTGACTCCGAAACGTTTAAACCACTCACCGACCTTTGCTGCCTGATGTGTTTTGAAGTGGGGACGCAACCGAAGATTATAGTTTTCGGCTTTTTTTACCATCCGTTCAATGTTCTGCAGGCAAATTTCTTTGTCAATAATAAGTGTAGGTCGTGTAATTTCTGTCATAAAATAACTTAGTGTAACGTTCGTAATTTTTGTGTTAGAGCGTTGCGGGTAGCCATTAATTTATTCGAGATACCAACTTTATAGAGGTGTGGACTGATAAAACGTTTATGTTCGTCGGGCAATAAAGCGGCCCGGCTTTTCAGGTATTCGTGTATCTCTACCGGATTTTTGTGCTGAAGCAAAATGTTTCCCTGTTCAACCACTTTTTCACGCAGCAATTCAAATTTTAGTTTCGAGACTTCCGTATTTTTTTCGGGGTAAATCCGGTGATAGATCGTTCCCACTTCTTCCGGTTTTTCATCCTGAAGCAGAATCCCATCACGGTAGAACATGCCTTCTTCATCAAAATACCTTACCAGTTGTTTCTTTCCGGGCAGGGTAATTTTTTCGATATTTTCGGAGAATTTCATTTTTGGTTCTCCGTCAATTTCAGTGAGTTTATAAACACCGTCCAGGGCAGCGTCGCTTTTTCCTGTAATCATTTCTGTGCCAATTCCAAAACCGTCGATGGCGGCATTCTGGTCCAGCAGTAAAGTTTTAATAACATATTCGTTCAGCTGGTTCGATGCCAGAATCTGAACATCTTGTAATCCTGCGTCGTCCAATTGTTTTCGGGCTTTTTTACTAAGGTATGCCAGGTCTCCGCTATCCAGACGAATGGCTTTTAGTCTTTCACCTTTGGCAGCCATTTCATGACCAACTGTAATCGCATTGGGCACGCCCGATTTTAGGGTATTGTAGGTGTCAACCAGCAAAATGGTATTGTCGGGATTCGTTTCGGCAAACGCTCTGAAAGCTTCCAGCTCCGAATCGAAACTTTGTACCCAGCTGTGCGCCATTGTTCCGCTAACAGGAATATTATATATTTTCCCGGCCAGGGTATTCGATGTTGATGAAGCGCCACCGATACAGGCGGCCCGGCTGGCATGAATGGCACCAAAATCCTGGGCACGGCGCAGGCCAAAATCGGCAAACAATTTTTGTCCCGAAATATGTTTGATCCGGAAAGCCTTTGTGGCAATCAGCGATTCGAAATTCAGAATATTCAGCAAAATACTTTCTACCAACTGACACTCAATAATGTTTCCTTCTACCGACAAAAGCGGCTCGTTCGGAAAAACAATTTCGCCTTCTTTTACACTGTAAATATCTCCTGAGAATTTGAAGTTGCGCAGGTACTCAAGGAACTCATCCTTGAAGCCGTTTGCTTTTAGAAATTCCAGGTCTGATTTTGAATAGGTGAATTCCTGTAGGGCATCAATAAAATCCTGCAAACCCGCAAAAACAGTGTAACCACCTTTGTACGGATTGGTTCTGAAATAATAGTCGAACGAAGTGTGCTGGTCTTTTTTATGGCAATAAAAGTAGCCCTGAGCCATAGTCAGCTCATACAAGTCGGTGTAAAGTCCTAATTTTTCCTTAAATATTGATCCCATTTTGCCCCCTGTGAGATGCTTAAAGATAATTAAGAATTATAACTATTTAAATGATCTTTTAATTATTTAACCGAATGTTTATGTTCTGAAATGGAAAGCGGAAGTGTAAGTTAGTCTGCTTTTGATATTTAATGAAACAGATAGTTGAAGGGGGGAGTAGTAATTTTTGAAACATGGGACAGCGTAAGAAAACAAAAAACGCTGCTCAAATAAATGAACAGCGTTTTCAATCCAAAATATCTTTGTTTATTCTTTTTCGAGCATAATTGTTTGTTCCCTGTTCGGACCAACTGATGCAAGCGAAATAGGAATACCCATTTCGTCTTCAATAAAGTTAATGTAGTTATTCAGTTCTTCAGGGAATTCGTTCTGATCTTTAATCTTGGTCAGATCGGTTTTCCAGCCTGGTAGTTCAACGTAAACAGGTTTTACATGGTCGTCTAATTCAAATGGAAAGTGCTCAACAACTTCACCATCAATTTCGTAACCTACACAAACTTTAATCGTATCGAAATCATCCAGCACATCGGCTTTCATCATAATTAGTTCCGATACACCATTCAGCATACAAGTGTATTTTAATGCTACCAAATCAAGCCAGCCACAACGTC
Organism: uncultured Draconibacterium sp.; assembly: GCF_963674925.1. Classification (NCBI taxonomy): domain Bacteria; kingdom Pseudomonadati; phylum Bacteroidota; class Bacteroidia; order Marinilabiliales; family Prolixibacteraceae; genus Draconibacterium; species uncultured Draconibacterium sp. The sequence goes on along the minus strand of NZ_OY771648.1, from coordinate 225,872 downwards.
GCGGACGACCGGTTGTTGATCCGAACTCATTACCTGCAGTACGCAGTTTTTCGCCTGTCTCATCGAAAAGCTCGGTAGGGAACGGCCCCATTCCAACGCGCGTACAATACGCTTTAAAAATACCGAAAACTTTACCAATGGCATTTGGTGCAAGTCCTAACCCGGTGCAAGCTCCGGCACAAATCGTGTTCGAGCTGGTTACAAATGGATACGATCCAAAATCAATATCGAGCAAGGTTCCCTGAGCACCTTCGGCTAACACTGATTTGCCTTCTTTTAAGGCATCGTTAATCATGTGCTCGGTGTCGACCAGGTTAAACGATTTCAGCACTTCAACACCTTCAAACCACTCTTTTTCACATTCGTTAAGCATCTTTTCGTAGTCGTACTTAAAGAACTCGCTTAACATTACTTTGTGGTTGTTAATTCGTGCGGTGTATTTTTCTTCAAAACCATGAACCAGGTCGCCAACACGCAAACCATCACGGCCAATTTTATCTTTATAGGTTGGTCCGATGCCTTTTAAGGTTGAACCAATTTTAGTGTCACCTTTTTTCTGTTCCGATGCAGCATCCAAAATCTTATGAGTAGGCAGAATCATATGTGCCTTTTTCGAGATATATAGGTTTTTCGAGATATCGACACCGATTTTACTCAACGACTCAATTTCTTTTTTGAAAACGATTGGGTCGATAACAACACCGTTACCAATTACATTGATTTTGTTTTCGCGGAAAATGCCCGAAGGAATCGTGTGCAAAACATGTTTAATATTGTTGAATTCAAGGGTGTGGCCGGCGTTTGGCCCTCCCTGAAAACGAGCTATAACGTCGTATTCCGGAGTAAATACGTCAACAATCTTACCTTTTCCCTCGTCGCCCCATTGCAGGCCCAACAATACATCTACCTTCATTTTGAGTTTTGATTTTTATTTTACATGCAAAACCGCGAAAACTTAATCGTTCAAGATTAACCTTTCACGGCTTTCAAATTAAGCAGTTAAAAGTACTAAATATTTTATGCTCTGCAATAAAAATACCCGCACCCTGCATTTAATTTATAATCTATTAAGAATTAACAGCTTTATTCTTTTTTAGTGCTTTCGCCGTAGATATAAAGCGTGTGATGCGACAATTTAAAATCGTTTTTGATGCAGGCATCTTCAATAATCTCGCGAATACGCGGATCGTAGAATTCAACAACACTTCCGTTGGTTGTATCGATAAGGTGATCGTGCTGAAGTGTTGCAAAAGCCTTTTCGAACTGTGCAATGTTTTTGCCAAACTGGTGTTTTACAACCAACTTGCAATCGAGTAACAGATCGATGGTATTGTACAATGTGGCGCGGCTTACCCGGTAGTTATTGTTCTTCATCGAAATGTATAAGGACTCAATATCGAAATGCCCCTCGCGACAATAAATCTCGTCAAGAATTGCAAATCTTTCGGGTGTTTTCCGGTGACCGTTCTTTTCAAGGTATTCGGTAAACATGTTGCGCACAGTTTCTCTGGTCTTCTGGTTATTCATAATTAAACCAATTTTAAATAGGCCAAAAATAGAAAAAAAATTTATTCTTTTAGAATGAATATAAATTAATCCTCAAGGTTTTCTACACGATTAACACTATCAATGCCTTTAATCGTTCTAAGCTTGTTGATTAAGTTGTCTAAATCGTTTGTGTTATGGATGTATAAAAACAGGTCGCCCATAAAAATTCCATCGTGAGTGTCGAATTTTACTGAACGCATGTTAATATTATGGCCCTTAGATATAAGCGTTGTTACTTCGTTTACAATTCCCAGTCGGTCGAACCCCTGCAAATGCAACCGTGTAAGGTACGACTGGCGTTTAAATTTTGTCCATTCGGCCTGAATGATTTTTTCGCCCTGGTTGGCAATAAATTTTTCCAGCTCGCGGCATTTTACTTTATGAATAATAACGTGATCGTCGGTTGTAAGGTAGCCCACAACAGATTCGCCGGGAATTGGATTACAGCATTTAGCCAGCGAGAATTTAATGTTGTCCTGGTTTTCTCGTAATAAAAATGGTTTTCTCTTGTCTATTTTTTCGTTCTCAGGCGTTTCTTCTTCATCTTTGTTTTTGTTGCCCGATCCAAATGTAATATTCCAGTATTTTACCAGCTTACTTTCCGACTTTTTGCCGATAATGTCTTTTACATCATCCAGCTCCAGAAATCCCATACCAACTTCGGAATACAACTGTTCTTTGTTGTTCAGGTTAAAGTGTGCCGTTAATTTTTTTAGGTTATTCGACGTAAAGGGAGCGTTTATGTCTTTAAAAAGCTGTTCGATAATTTCCTTGCCTTTGTCGGTATGTTTGCTTTTTTCGAGCCGGAATACATTTTTGATTTTACCTCTTGCTTTTGGCGATGCCGAAAACTTCAGCCACTCCAGTTTGGGTGACTGGTTTTCAGAGGTCAGAATTTCAATCTGGTCGCCATTCTCAAGTATGTGGCTGATAGGAACCAGCTTGGTATTTATTTTGGCTCCAATACATTTATTGCCCAGTTCGGTGTGTATTTCGTAGGCAAAATCGATTACGGTCGATCCCAGTGGCAACGAAAACATGTCGCCTTTTGGTGTAAAAACATTTATCTCTGAAGAGAACAGGTTGAGTTTAAAATCATCCAGAAATTCAAAAGCATCAGAATCAGGACTTTGCAATAATTCGCGTATACGTTCAATCCAAGGATCCAATTCGTTTTCAAAGTTGCGGATGTCTTTATAACGATAATGTGCGGCAAAACCGTGTTCGGCAACATCATCCATTCTGTCGGTTCGGATCTGAATTTCAACCCAATGCCCCTGCGGTCCCATTACGGTAACATGCAACGATTCGTAACCATTTGCTTTTGGCATGGTAATCCAGTCGCGAATCCGGTCGGGTTTTGGCTTGTAGATATCAGTAACTATCGATAGGACATCAAAACATTGTCTTTTTTCAGATATCCCTTTTTTCGAGTTGATAATAATGCGAATGGCCAGAATATCATAAACTTCGTTAAAGGCCACCGCTTTTTTCTGCATCTTTTGCCAGATGGAGTAACTTGTTTTTAGCCGGTGTTCTACCTTACAATCAATTCCTTCTTCCTTCAGTTTTTCAATAATCGGGCTGGTGAATTCGTTTACCAGGTAGTTACGCTTATCTTCCTGATTGTGCAGCAGGTATTGAATTTGTTCATATTCCTCCGGATGTTTATGCTTAAAGCTCAGGTCTTCCAGATCGCTTTTTATAGCATGTAAACCCAGCCTATGCGCCAGTGGCACATAAAGAAAAAGTGTTTCGCCGGCAATTTTTATTTTTTTGTGCGCCGGCATCGAATCAAGCGTTCGCATATTGTGCAAACGATCGGCAATTTTTATCAGAATAACCCTTACATCGTCCGAAAGGGTCATCAGCATCTTTTTCAGTGTAAGTGCATGTTTGGCATCAAAGTCGCCCGAAAGTTTGGTTAGTCCGTCAACAATACGCGACACGCGTGTGCCAAACATATTTTCGATGTCAGTCAAACGGTAATCGGTATCTTCAACAACATCGTGTAACAAGGCTGCAACAATCGATGTGGCACCCAATCCCAAATCTACCGCAACAATACGCGCAACTGCAATGGGATGAATAATAAACGGTTCGCCCGATTTGCGTTTTATGCCATGATGTGCCGCATTCGAGAATCGAAATGCTTTATCGATACGTGCCAGCCGCCCTTCATCAAACTTGTCTTTAATGACCTTCAAAAAATCCTGATAGCGGTCTTCAATATGTCTTATTTCTGCTTTTGTAAAATGTTGCACTTTGCCTTTGTCTGATCCTTAATTTAAATCTGTCTGTAATAAGTTTTGAATATATAAATTCTTTCCTATCCCTGCTTTCTCTCCTGCTAAAATATCTCTTTTTTTGTCTCCTATCAACACTGAGTTAACAGGATCGATATTAAATTCCTGAATGGCTTGCAGAATCATTCCCGGTTCGGGTTTTCTGCAGCTGCATTTTCCTGTTATTTCAGGATGATGTGGACAATAATAAACTTTTGTTATTTCTATCCCTTGTTTCTGAAACTGCAGGATCATCCAATTGTTTAAACGAAAGAAATCGTTTTCGGTATAATATTGTCGCGCAATGCCTGATTGGTTGGTAATTACGATTAATAGAAATCCCTTGTCCTGGTAACTTTTCAGCAATTCGAAAATGCCCGGAATAAATTCAAAATCTTCTCTACGGAACACGTAGTTTTTTTCAATGTTAATGGTTCCGTCGCGGTCGAGAAAAAGGGCCTTGTTTTTATTGTTAGCTATCATTTTCAAATAAAGTTTGATCAACTTTTTCGCAGATGACGGGCTTCTTTCGAGCTGCATCTGTTTCCGCAAAAAATAGTTTTGTTCTTCTTTTGTTGGGTTTTACGATCGTGTCGGCTATGTTGTCGATAAGCTGCACAAGCGGCTCATTTTGTTAACGCCGATTACGAGATGCCGCAAGCTGCTTAATTCGCTTTAAGGTGTTACGTATTAAAAGTTGCTTTTAATTTATTCAAAACAAATTTATCAATTGGGAAAGTAATATCGTCGTCTTTCAGGTCTTTTATTTTTCCCCAGCGGAAGCTTTGTGTTGTTCCGCCATCAATTTCAAAGTCAAATGACTTTTCGGAGATTTTAAATTTTAACGGCTGTTTCAGGTCCGCGAGGTAGTAAATGCTGATTAATTGAGCATCGTTGAAAAACAATGCCTTTTGGTAAAAGTCGGTGGTGTAAAAATGCCTGATGTTCTCTATCTCCTGTCCGTTGCATTCTTCAATAAACTCTCTTTTTAAGCCATCCATCAACCCTTCTCCAAATTCCAGCCCGCCACCGGGGAACTTGGTCATTTTTGTACTCAATACAAATTCATCCGAAAGCAATATCTCTTTCTTTTCGTTGATAACCAGTCCGTAGACCCGAATTATAAATTGCCCCATGTCAGTTGATTTGTGTGTTAATCCATGCGATTATTTCTTCAGAGCCGGCAGGTTCAAACCATTTCACGGCTTCGTCGCGGCGAAACCAGGTAATTTGTTTACGCGCATAACGCCGCGAGTTTCGTTTTATCAGGTCAATGGCTTTCTCACGCGGGATCTCTCCGTTAAAATAGGCAAACAACTCCTGGTAGCCCACTGTATTAAGCGAATTCAAATGTTTTTTTTGGTAAACACTCCGGGCTTCTTCTTCCAACCCTGCTTCCATCATTTTAACTACCCTTAAATTAATTCGCTTATGAAGTACTTGTCGATCGCAGTTCAGGGCGATTTTAAGTATTTTAAAAGGGCGTTCCTTTGGTGTGTCGGTACGGAATGATGAGTATGGTTTTCCGGTTTGAATACTAATCTCGAGTGCGTGGATAATTCGGTTCGGATTTTTCAGGTCGACTTTTTTATAATATTCAGGATCAAGTGTTTTTAGCTGCAGGCGCAGGCTTTCCAATCCTTCTTCTTCCAGCTGCTTTTTTAATGCTGCCCGAACTTCGGGATCGGCATCGGGCATACTATCAATGCCTTTGCAAATAGCATCAATGTATAACATTGAGCCGCCCACCAGCAAAAGAATATCCTTCTGTTGGAAAAGCTTGTTGATCAGTGTCAGCGCCTCAGTTTCGTAGCGACTGGCATTGTAGTTTTCTTCAACAGAATGACTTTGAATAAAATGATGAGGCACAGCAGCAAGTTCATTCTTCGAAGGAACGGCGGTTCCGATATTGAGCTCCCTGAAAATTTGCCGGGAGTCGGCTGAAACGATTTCAGCATTAAAATGTTGGGCAACTTTTATACTTACTTCGGTTTTCCCAATTCCGGTTGGGCCGGTAATTACAACAAGCGTTTTTGGCATGAATGCATGATTTTTGGCAAATTAATGACAAAAAAAAGACTGTTCAAAATAATGAACAGCCTTGGAATTTTTTTAAACATGGATTAAACAGTCGTCTTTCGTGATTAGAAATCGTCCATTTCGCCAAAGATTTCAGTGTAATCATCAAGCTCTCCAAAATCCATATAAACTTCTTCTTCCTGGCCTATACCAGTTTCAAGTTCAATTTTTTCTTCTCCTAAAACCTGAACGGGGGAATCGCCTTGTTTTAAAGCGACTAATGGCTCATTAAGATTTTTTTCCATAATTATTCCAGTTAGTTCTATAAAAAAAGACCTGTCGTTCAAAAAATCGAATGTATAAATGAGTTGTTGTCCTTTATCTTGCAGCAAGTCACCTAATTTTGTTTTTTGCATGATGTAAAATGCTGCACCATTTATACCTAAGTCTAACATCGAAATCTCAACCAGCTTTCTCCAGTTTTTATTGGACACGAAGAAAGATGCCAGTTGGTGTGACTCAAAACCAACACTTTTCTGTATAATACTATGAAAATCGAAAAATGAATGTTTCTCATCCAGAGCTACTTCCAATCGGAAGTTTTGGGCCTCTTGTGAAACAATTTGAAATTGATAAATCATAAATTTCACGTTGAATGAAGTTCAAATTTTACAGGAATTTTTACAAAATCCAAGAATTTAAATGCAGAATAAATTGAAAATATCTATCAAAAAGGTCTTCTTCCGGACATTGGTTATTTTTTAACAAAATGTCAAAAGGTTGGTTTTTAACCTTTTTCGGGGCATTTATAGGCAAAATATTGTGAAAAATACAGAAACGAAATTGGTGAAATTAAAAAATGTTAAAAAAGTTTAAGTCAGGAACAATCGAACATTCGTGTTTATTGTTCGGCTTGTCGAATAGTCTTGTTCGATAGTCTGTAAGGTGTAGTAATACAGTGTGTTAGCTTGTGTTTTTTTGCGGGTTATTGCGCGATTTTTGCATCAAGGTCGTGTTGCCCGAAGCATTTGCCTTTTTCCCGGAGGACCGGGAAGCCGCTCTGAAATATAACCCGATCGTTCCATTCGGCGACGAATTTCGCCTTTGGCGCTGTAGGTTACAAGGTTTGCATTTGCATTACTAATGCTAAATAGCTTTCTAAAAATTTCCTCGTTCCACATCTCGGGTTGTTTGTCGGGGCCAAACGCATCGAAGTAGATCACGTCAACCGTTGGGAGATTTTCAAACGAAAACAGAGTGAGGTCGGCCTGTAGTTTTAATAAATCGAAATACGGCGAAATTTTTGTTTTTTGGTTCCACTCACTATTGTGCAGCGCTGAAAATAGTTTTTCTGCTTGTTCCGAAATCAAAATTCCATAGTTGAGCTGCTCTATTTCTGTCGGTTCGATTGGGTACTTTTCTAAGGAAATATAAGTGGTTTTACGCTTTTTATCTTCTGCTTCAATGGCCGTTAACAAGGCATTTAATCCGGTTCCAAAGCCAATTTCAAGAATTACCGGCTCCGTCGATTGATTGTGCCGGTAGCCCTTGTCGAGATACACATATGCCGATTCGGTTAGTGCTCCGTTTACCGAGTGGTACTGTTCGTCCATCTCAGGAATAAACAGCGTTTTCGATCCGTCTTCAGTAGTTATAATTTTTCGTTGCATGGCTTGCGAATTTCCTAAAAATCCTATGTTGTACAATCAGTATTCAGCTAAAAAGCAGCAAAAAGGCACCTTTTGTGACTTAAAAAACTAATTTTATCGGCCAAAAATAGGAAAAACTATGTTGGTACGCTTATATAATGAAAATCCAAATCCCCGCGATATAAGAAAAATTGTAGATGTTTTGCGAGGAGGTGGAGTTATTGTTTACCCAACCGACACGGTTTACGGAATTGGTTGCGACATTACCAACCAAAAAGCAGTTGAAAAGGTAGCTCGATTTAAAGGTATCCAGGTAGAGAAGAATAATTTTTCGTTTATCTGCAGCGACTTCAGCCATTTATCGGATTATACCAAACCAATTCCCAATCATATTTTTAAGCTCATTCGTAAAAATTTACCCGGCCCGTTTACCTTTATATTAAATGCCAATAACAATGTGCCAAGGTATTTTAAAGGGAAAAAGAAAACGGTAGGAATCCGTATTCCCGATAACAATATTATTCGTGAGATTGTAAATGAACTGGGAAATCCAATCCTTTCATCGTCGGTGCACGACGACGACGAGATTTTGGAATATACCACTGATCCGGAGTTGATCCATGAAAAATTCGCAGAACTGGCTGATATTGTTATCGACGGTGGTTTTGGGGAATTAATTCCATCAACAATTATTGATTGCACATCGGACGAACCAACTTTGGTGCGTCAGGGAAAAGGTGAACTGGAATATTAAGTCTGCTATTCTTTCCAGAACGATGGCGAGAAGAGCACCAAAACAGTAAACAGCTCCAGTCGGCCGAGAAGCATTAAAAATGATAGAAACCATTTCCCGATTGGGCTGATGTGGTAGAAATTTTCTGCCGGCCCAACAGATCCCAAGCCCGGCCCGATATTTCCCAAACAGGTAGCAACAGCTCCCATCGATGATTCCATATCCGGTTCAATCAGTGTGAAAATAACGGTGCTGATTGCAAAAATTACGAAGTAGATCATAAAAAATGCCAGCACGTTGGTAACGATTTTTGCATCAACCGAGTGTTTATTAAAACGAACAGGAATAATAGCGTTGGGATGCACCAACCGTTTTAGCTCGTAATAGCCGTTTTTAAGCAGCACAACAATTCGCATAATCTTTATTCCTCCACCTGTTGATCCGGCGGAACCTCCAAAAAAGAAAAGCAAAAAGATGAGCATGGTTAATACCGGTGGCCAGGTTAGATAATCGGCCGTGGCATATCCTGTGGTTGTTATAATTGTAACTACCTGAAACAATGAATCGCGAAATGCTTTTTCAACGCCAAATTCGGTAGAAATTAAAAGTCCGATAAAGATGAGTGCCGTAAATCCGAGTGTAAAAAGGCTGTAATATTTAAACTCTTCGTCTTTAAATGCCACCGAAAACTTTCCTTTGATAGCAAAATAGGAAAGTGTAAAGTTTGTGCCAGCCAAAAACATAAAAACAATAATTACATACTGAATAAATGGCGATGGCCAGTGTGCGATACTAGCCTGTTTGGTTGAAAAACCTCCGGTAGCCATGGTGGTAAACGAATGGCAAATAGAGTCGAAAAAGGTCATTCCTCCAACCCATAACAGCAGCGTTTCGGCAACTGTAAATGTGAGGTAAATTACCCAAAGTGTTTTTGCCGTTTGTTTAATTCTGGGGCTGATTTTATCGGGTGTTGGCCCCGGAACTTCAGCCATAAACAACTGCATACCGCCAATTCCAAACACCGGCAAAATAGCCAGCGATAAAACGATAATACCCATACCGCCAAGCCATTGGGTGATACTTCGCCAGAACAAAATTCCGTGGGGAAGTGCCTCGATATCATTTAAAACTGATGAGCCTGTTGTAGTAAAACCGGAAATGGTTTCGAAAAATGCATCGGTAAAACTGGGTATGGAGCCACTTATAACATAAGGTAAGCTCCCAAAAAACGAGAACACAATCCACACCATCGACACGATGATGAATCCTTCGCGTTTGCCAATATCTTTTTTGGCTTTCGAAGTAGCGGCAACAATCAGTCCTCCAATGGCCAGGTTTATTCCGCCTGAAATTAAGAACGCACTAATATCGGATTCCCCATAAAGCAGAGCAACCAGTAGAGCGATGCCCATGGCAATTCCCTCTACAAATAATAAAAAACCAAGTACTCTGATTATGATTTTTAGATTCATGTTCCGGTAGTTTGGCTTACTTAAAGAATTTCTCCAGCTTTTTAATTCCTGAAGGCAGGGTGAATACAACTACTTTGTCGCCTTCCTGAATTTGAGTGTAACCGTGGGCAATGTACCCCATATTGCCACGAATCACACCTCCTATTTTTGCTTCTTCGGGGAAGTCAAGATCTTTTATGGATTTTTGTGTGATTTTAGCTCCGGGCTTGGCAATAAACTCAAAAACTTCGGCGTCGGAGGCTGTTAAACATTTTACTTTCGAGATTTCGGCATTTAGCGTAAAACGGTAAATGTAACCCGCAGCAATCAGCTTTTTATTAAAAATACTGCCGATATCCATATTGTCTGCAAGGTTCATGTAGGCTAAGTTCTCAACCTCGGCCACTGTTCGGCGAACGCCAAATGTTTTTGCCAGGTGACAGCCTAATATGTTGGTTTCCGAATTTCCGGTGGTTGCCACAAAAGCATCCATTTTTTCTATTCCTTCTTCGCGTAATAAATTCAGATTACGCCCGTCGCCGTTAATTACCAGCACATTTTCGTACTTATCGGCAATTTTTTCGCATCTTTTTCGGTCGCCTTCAATAACTTTTATGCGATAGTTTTCGCCCAGTTTTTCGATTGCTTTCTGGGCAATTCGGCTACCTCCCAAAAACATAATGTTTTTAACCTCGAAAAGTGTTTTGCCGGTTAATTCGTAAACGTTGTTTTGCTCGGCCGGTGTGGTAACAAAAAATACGATGTCACCGTTTTTTATAAAATCATTACCATTCGGGATGATCGTTTCATTGTCGCGGTTAATTGCCACTACCAATAAATGCTGATTTTCCTGAGATAGTTCTTCAAATGTTTTATTCAGAACCGGTGCATTTTCGCGTACTTTAATTCCCATCATAATCAGTTTTCCGCCTGAAAACTCGATTAACTGACGAGTAGCTGTTTGTTTTACCGAGGCAACAATTTCTTTTGCTGCCAGACTTTCAGGGTAAATCAATTCATTTATCCCCAGGTTGTTAAGCTTTGACCGGTATCTTTCCTGAAGGTACTCGGAGTTGTTTATTCGTGCAATTGTACGGCTAACTCCAAGGTACGACGCCATTGAACAGGCCAAAACGTTCCGTTCCTCAAAGGGAGTGACTGCAATAAACAAATCGGATTTTGCCAGGTCGGTACTTTTTAAATCCTGAAATGAATGAGCTGAACCCACAATGGTCATCAGGTCTACTTCACTACTGATATTTGCCAGTTTTTCAGGAGAATCATCCAGTAAGGTAATGTCGTGGTTTTCATTGGTTAACATTCTCGCCAAATGTGTTCCTACTTCGCCGGCACCCGCTATAACAACTTTCATTTCATTATAAGTGTTAATTCTAAAAAGTATTCGATGGAACTCGCTTGTTAGCTTCTATTCTGTAAGCATAATGATTACATGCTCGTTTCACCTGTCTGTATTATTTAATAAAGCAAAATAATGCATTCTGTTTTTAAACCCAACGGAAAACGCTTTATAATTTTCTGCTTCCAACATTAAATTAACATTCTAAATTACAAAATGCCCCGTGTAATTTACAGGAATTTACCAAAATATTTCTCAACCAAATATGAGATTACGAACAGGGCTTAATGTGAAATGTACGGTTACCAGGTGGTTGTAAATGCTCCTTGTGCAGAAAGAATGTGGTGTTTTGTTTCGGAAGAGGAGTTTTTTCGGTCGCGATAGTACCTTATAACACAACAATCTTCTGAAATAGTTTCGAAGGTGTATGCAGTTTTCGAACTAATGATTATGTCGGGCGAAACAGTGTTTGTTGCAGGCTTACTTTGTTGTTCCATCAGAACTTTTTTCCCTTCAAAAACAACCAGTCCTTTGTCGAGAAACAGCAACGCATCGTTGAATGTCGATTCGGAAGTCAGGAAAATCGTATTCGTTATTCGTTTCTGGCGTTTTATATCTTGCACAGAGCTATAATTGTAATCGTCAACCGAAAGTGTGTCGGCTGAAATGACATACATTTTGTTCGCATAAATAAAACAAGTTACCTGTTCTTGTGAGTTTAGCACTATTATTTCTCGCCGGTTGATTTGTTTGTAAGCTGAAAACAGAATAAATGCAGCAAGGACCACTGCAAACGAAAGTGCCGACTTTAGAAAGACGGCCCGATGCGAATTCAGAAAAAGAAAGATGGAAAACAGCATGACCAAAACGAAAAGTAGTTCGGGTACGTGAAGCACAACATCGGGTGTTGAATGTGGAAATGATTCGATGGAGGACAGTAAAAAATATACGCCTTTTATAATCCATTTTACTACGAAAGCGATTGAAGTAGACAGCAGCGGTATTTTTGAAAAAGCCAATAACCCGAGCCCGAGGGGTATAAGAAGCATGGCAGCTGGAATTACTACGATGTTGCTCAGTAAAAAGTAGGTAGGGAATTGATTAAAGTAATAGGCCGAAAGCGGGAATGTGGCTATTTGGGCTGCAATTGAAACGCTTATTAAATTCCAGAAAAACAGCCCCACCTTGTTTTTTATCGTCCATAATCCGGCAATTCGGGGTTGCAGAAAAACAATTCCAAAAACAGCCATATACGAGAGTTGAAATCCTACCTCAAAGAGGTTATTGGGATTAACCAATAAAAGCAGAAAGGCTGAGGCTGCAAGTGTGTTGTAAATATTTGCCCGACGGTTGATATTGCCGGCAATGATAATCAGGCTAAACATGGTACAAGCACGCAATACCGATGGCGACAGACCGGTAATTAAAGCATACCCCCACAAAAAGCTGATAGAAAGCACTACGTAAATGAACTTGCCAATTCTTCTTTTTTGCAGAAATCCAAAGCAGAACGAAAAAGCAAAGAAAATTATGCCGACATGTAATCCTGAAACAGCGAGTACATGCATGGCTCCGGCTGAAGAAAAAACGCGTTTTGTTTCGCGGTCGAGTTCGCGCTTGTAGCCCAATGTAAGCGCTGAAAGTATTTCGGTTTCTTGTGCTCCTATTTCCTGGTCGCGATATATTTTTAGCAGTTTGTCGCGAATTGTTTCGGCCCGTAAAAGCGGAGTATAGTTGCCATATCCGGTTAAATGCCAGTTTCCGGTTTGTAGATAAACCTGCCTGAAAATGTGTTTCTTTTCGAGGTATTTTTTGTAGTCAAATTCGTAAGGATTTCCGCGGTTTTCAATTGGTTCGGGCGACTGCTCAAAAATAATCTGACTTCCCGGCTTTAACTGTTTGATGTCTTCCGCTTTTTCAAAATAAACCAGCACTTTTTCTCGTGTGCCAATCAGAGTATCCCCTGATTTTACCGAATGCAAAAGAAGCAGGCTTTTGTAGGTGCTGGTTTTTTCCTGCGGCGTTTCGAGCACTGTGGCCGCCATTAATCCTTTTGTTTCGGGAGGAGGTAGATGGTTGTATTGCTGGTACGTAATGGCTCCGAATAAAACGAGTAGAATAAAAGTCATTCCTCCAAAAACAGGAGAAAGATAAAATTTATAACGTTTGTGGATTAGAATTGAAAAAGCGCAAAGGCCAACAGCCGGATAAATAAGAATTGTACTGGTTATCGTAAAAATCGAAGCAAGGAAAATACCAGTGGCAAAAGCGACTGTGATTCGTAAGAAGGGTATATTTTTAAATGTATTTTCCAAAACCTACGCTTGAAGGATTAGCCCTGTAACGAAGGTTTTGAAAAATGGTTACATTATTTAGGAACTTTTATTCGGTAGTGTGGGCGAACTTTTCCTTTTGAGATAGCAATCAGTTTACTTTTTAATAAACGTTTGCGCAGTGGCGATAAATAATCGACAAACAAAATGCCCTCCAAATGGTCATATTCGTGTTGGATAACGCGGCCTGCAAATCCTTTGTAGGTTTCGGTGTGTTCCACAAAATTTTCGTCGAAGTATTTAATGGTCACTTCGTCGGGGCGATTTACATCTTCCCTTATTTCGGGCAAACTCAAACATCCTTCGTTCATTGTCCATTCATCGCCTTTGGTTTCAATAATCTCGGGATTTATAAAAACCTTTTTAAAACCTTCCAACTCCGGCTCTTCGTCGGCACCCGATGAAGCATCGATTACAAACAAACGAATCGACAGCCCAACCTGCGGTGCTGCCAAACCAACACCATCAGAGTAGTACATGGTTTCCCACATATTTTCAATTATCTCATCAAGTTTTGGATGATCCTTTTCAATTCTTTGGGCTTTCTTTCGTAATAAAGGGTCTCCGTATACTGTTACCGGGTATTTCATTCTTTATATTTTTATATCAATGGCAACTCTTTAACCTATTGTAAATCTTGTATCTTCTGGTTTTTTATCGTAGCGAGTTGCGTTTTTGTTCTAAATAATTCTGTAATATAATGGTTGCGCTTATGGCATCAACCAATGCTTTGTCTTGCCGTTTTTGTTTTTTCAGTCCGCCGTCAATCATGGTTTGAAAGGCCATTTTCGAGGTAAAACGTTCGTCGTAAATCTCCAAATTCATTTCCGGATATTTCAGCTGAAACTTTTTCAAAAACGGATTGATAAATCTAACAGACTCCGATGCCTGGTTGTTCATTTGCTTGGGATATCCCACAACAACTGTTTCCACCTCTTCTTTTTCGAAATAATCTTTCAAAAAATCCCAAATGGTATGCGTTGGAACTGTTGTTAAACGAGTGGCAATAATCTGCCCCGGATCGGTTACTGCCAATCCTGTTCGTTTTTTTCCGTAATCTATTGCTAATATCCGGGCCATACTTTAATTAAATCGCCGCAAAAATAGAGAGAATTGCTTAGAAAAAAAAGTGCATAAATGCCTGTTCTCTAGTAGTTGTAAGTTTTATCACACGCGGCAGTGTAGTTTTTGGCACATGCTTTGCATTTACAGAGGCAGATATCGATTTTTATTTTGGCGCCAACAGAGCATAGCAAACAAATTGTTGAATTTTAAAATCTATTGTCATGAAAGCAACAACATTTAAATTGTTTGCCACGATAATTACTCTGGCGGCAATTACAATTACAACAACAGTTCCGGCCCAGGCCCAGCGCAGGGGAGGAGAACGAGGAACAGAAAAAAGGGAAGCTCCTGAAAGAAGTAGCAGAAGCGAGGTAAAAACAAAAAGTGCCTCAAAAACTTATCGGCAATCAACTCCGCAAAGATCAGAAAATAGCGTTCGTTCATCAAATAGAACCAATTCCGGCCGAAGCAGTGCAACCGTTGGTTCAAGCAACAAAAAATATAATGATTCTCGTTCGGCAAAACCCGATGTTCAGCGTAAAAGTAGTTCAAGCAGCAACTATAAATCGCAAAAAAGTACTTCCAGTTCTTCAGGTAGTGTTTATCGTCCAAGTCAACCAAAAAGGACCGGTGAGGAGCGGAATAGAGATGCGAACAGACAGCCATCGCGGGTTTATACAAATTCAAAAGAATCAAGTCCGACAGTTGCAAACGGACGGGGAACAAGCCGAAATTCAGTTTCCGATGCACGGAGATACTACAATGTAGACAGAAATGACAAGCGGTTTACTCCGAATAAAAGTTACCGGGGAAGCAGCCAGCAGTGGAGTAGTAGAAACCGCCCGGAAGCAATGAATTACAATCATAACGACAGGAAGTATTATTCAAATTATAAGTACCATAAAAATAATCACTGGGATCGTCGTTGGGAGCACTACCATTGGAACCAAAACAGCTGGCGCGATTATTACGGAGGATACAATCCTTACTCATATCGTTATCACAAATATTATTATTACAATAATCACTACGGGCACGTAATTCGCAAGTTTATTTACCGTCCAACTGTGTTTGTACACAACCATAATAGCTACTATTGTTACGACGGACACTTCTTCCGTTATTACCGGGGAGTTGGTTATGTGTTGGTTAATCTGCCATTTGGATTTTCATTCGAACGTTTGCCTTACGGCTACGAACAAGTTCATATAAATGGCTACCTGTATTTTAGGGTTGGAAATTTATTCTTCGAATCGTCGGCATTAGGTTTTAGCCTGGTACACTTTCCCGACAGGTATTACGCCTACAACAACGATTACTACAACCAGGGCTATGTTGATGATTACTATTACGAACCCTATTAACAGAAATTTGAGTTAAGATTACGAAGCAGGCTAGACCTTAGATTTTATACTGTTTCTAACAGCACTGCCCGTCAGCTAAAATTTGGCGGGCAGTTTTTTGTGTTAGAATTAGTTACTGATGTGTATATTTTTATAATATGTTATTGAACTTGTTTTTATGTCAAACATTTTGTCTATTTTTAATTGTCCAAATACAATAAATATGAAAGATAAATTAAAACGGGATCAACTTCCGGTAGAAAAAGCAAAAAACTGGAAAAGTAACTTTAAAGAAGAAGCCGATAAAACCTTCAATCTAAAATTGTCACCAATTATTCTGCAAAAGGATACCTATAAATCGTTGATTGGAGAGAACGAAAACCGGGTACGCGTTTACCTGGGATTGGAGCCTGAAAAAAATGGTAATAAATATGTACTTTGCGGCTATGCTGTATCCTCTTTCCTTTTGGGAAGTGGCGATGTTTATGCCGACTATGAAACCCCGGTATACAAACTTAGCGAAGTAAATGAAGATTATTCAAATAATACCGAAGCAGTAATATCAAGTATCCATTTATACCGAAAATGGCGGGCCGGCGAAATTGAAGCAGAACACGAAGGAGCACCTTTCCGCCAATACATTTATCCCAATGCCTATTTGCTTACTAAATTCGAATTGCATGAGTTGTTCAATACTCAAAATCGCAGTAGTATAAAAATTGAATTCGGAATTAAAAAGACAATGGATGTGATAGTGAGCGCAGTTACCGATCAATTGTTAAAATCGGCAGGCGATGTTGGTGATCCGGATGATCTGGAAGAATTCAATAACACAGGGGTTTGTCCACCATTTTGCGACGAACGAAGTATTTATAATTCATAAGCGTTTAGTTTTGAGCTTTATAATGTATAACTGGGTATCAATTCTGATACCCTTCTTTATTGGTATTTATCGGTATAAACATCTTGATAAAAGTTTGCGATTGTTCCTTTATTTTGTGGTTTATGGGACTGTTACTGAGATTGTTTCGCGCATTGTTATTCGTTACGGTTTAATTATTTATAATGGCGAAACCAATACGCTCCCGATAACCCATTTGTATTTATTGGCCGAGTTTTTAATTCTTGGCTTATTTTATTCTCATATTTTGAAGGATATCCTTCAAAAACGCGTGATAATCACTTTGGTCGTTTTGTTTGTAGTCTATTGTATAATTAATACGCTGTTCTTGCAATCTATTTTTACGTATGCGGCTTTTCCTCATGCTTTAAGCAAAATACTTTTGGTTGGATTTTCTATTCTGTTTTTTTATAAAGTAATGATAGATGCCAGTATCCCCAATTTATGGAAGGAGCCGTTGGTTTATATAAATCTTGCAGTTCTCATCTATTATTCCGGCAGCCTGTTTTATTCCCTATTGTTTAATGTTATTCTCGATTATTCAAGAGAATTTGCAAAAGTTACAAACTACTATTTCGCGGCATTAAATACTCTGTTTTATATTCTTGTTGCTATTGGTTTTTGGAAATCAGACCGGTAATTACTACAAATTGGAGTAGATTAATCTTCAGAAAAAATCGAATTCCCGTCTAACGCATAATCCGATTATTCTCTTGATTTTACAGAAAGTTCAATTTTGTTAACTAATTTAGCGTGCAATAAAATGTGAATTGAAGTGGGAGCAGGGACTTCGGAAATATTATTGATCTATTTATTTGGTACAATCGGCATGCTTTTGTTGGCTGGTGCTATCTTTCTCTTTTTTATTGCCTATCAGAAACGATTACTGCAGAAGCAACTGGAATTAAACCGTGTTGTTCAAAACCAGCAGGAAGAAATAATTAAAAACACCATTCAGTCGCAGGAGAATGAACGCAAACGTATAGCGCGGGATTTGCATGATGAGGTTGGTGCAATGCTTTCGGTAGTAAAACTTACCGTGGGAAGGATTGAAAAAAAAGCAGAAGAAGGTAAAGCAAAAGAATTGGCAACCGAAACCAAAACGTATCTCGACGATGTAATTCTTCAGGTACGTCGCATTTCACGGTCGTTGTTACCTCCGTCGCTTGAAAAACTGGGCTTGTATTTTGCTCTTGAAGAGTTGGCAAGCTGGGTGAATAAATCGGATCAGTTGGCTATTGAGTGTTGGAAAAGCGGAGAGCAATTTCGTTTTGAAAGTACACAGGAACTGGCAGTTTTCCGTATCGTTCAGGAACTGGTTAATAATGCCATTAAACACGCCGAGGCATCGCGCATTTCAATAGATATTCGATTTGAAAAACAGCTTGTTACAGTTGTTGTTGGCGACAATGGAAAAGGATTCTTACTGGAAGAAAAAATACAAACCGGACTTGGTTTACGAAACCTGGAAAGCCGGTCGGAAATGGCAAAAGCAAAATTTAAAATGAAATCATCGCCGGGAAAAGGTACCCGCGCAATTATAGCTTTGCAAGCCAATGAGTGAGCAAAAAATAGATATCGTAGTTACCGACGACCATAAACTTTTTCGAAAAGGTATGGTTGGCTTGTTAGATGATTTTGATGTTGTTGAGAATATATACGAGGCAGGTAACGGATTAGAGTTGTTAGAGCTGCTTGGCAAACTGGATAAAAAACCAGACCTGGTATTACTCGATATTAATATGCCCGAAATGGATGGCGTTGAGGTAACCGGGCATTTACGAAAAGACTACCCTGAAATTCGGATTTTAATACTCAGTATGGAGGAAGCTCCGCAACTGGTTGCTCACCTGGTAAGCGAGGGGGTAAACGGTTATTTACTAAAAAATGCCGAGCCTGATGAGTTGGAAATGGCCATGAAAAAAGTAATAAAAAACGATTTCTATTTCTCGGGTAGTTTGTCGGGCGCAGTTTTGCAGGGACTAAAGAAAAATGCATCAAAAGATTCAGGATTGCAGCTAAAACTTACAAAACGCGAGAGTCAGGTACTGACGCTAATTTGTGAGGAACTAACAGCCACCGAAATTGGTGAAAAGCTGGGACTAAGCGCACGTACCATCGAAGGCCACAAGTATAACCTGCTCGAAAAAACAAATACAAAAAATATTGCAGGCCTTGTAATCTTTGCCATAAGAAACAATCTCTATAAAATATAAAAGGAGCACAAAATCTGTGCTCCTTTCCGGATTCCATCATTTTATTTTTTATCACTGTGACTCAGGGAAATGGGACAGTGTATGTTGAAGTAAAATGTGCTGAAAGTTGTAGGATAAAAAATAACTAAACAGAGGGGAGGAAATACAGTTCAGCGTTTGTGATGTGAATGTGTCTAACGAATGTGAATTTATTTTACGCTTTATTTCCATTGATGGATCCTTTTAATGGTTGAAGCAAAGTTCGGAAAGAATAATCAAAAAAAATAGCGTAGAAATACTCGATTTTAACCAGGTAATTCTACTTGGTTTTGGAATTTATACATAAAAAAAGAGCCACTCCAAAGAGCAGCTCTTAACTATTTTGCTTAAGTAATTTCTACTTTATATTAGCTTGTGCAGCAGCTACACGTGCAATTGGTACACGGTAAGGAGAACAACTTACGTAGTCCATTCCAACGCTGTCGCAGAACATTACTGATGACGGTTCGCCACCGTGCTCGCCACAAATACCAATCTTTAAATTCGGTTTTGTACTGCGGCCTTTCGTAACACCCATTTCAACAATCTGCCCAACACCTTCCTGGTCGAGCACCTGGAAAGGATCGTTTTTCAGAATACCTTTTTCAATGTAAATAGGTAAGAATTTTCCGGCATCGTCGCGTGAGTAACCGAAAGTCATCTGCGTAAGGTCGTTTGTACCAAACGAGAAGAATTCAGCAACCTCTGCAACTTTATCAGCAGTTACCGCAGCACGTGGAATTTCGATCATTGTTCCTACCATGTATTTACACTCAGCACCTTTTTCTTCGAAAACTTTTTTGGCAGTAGCGTGAATAATGTCGGCCTGAAGTTTTAATTCTTTTACGGTACCAATAAGCGGAACCATAATCTCAGGACGTGCATCGACACCTTTTTGCTTTAGGTTAACTGCAGCTTCAATAATGGCGCGTGCCTGCATTTCTGTAATTTCAGGATAAGTATTTCCCAAACGACATCCACGGTGACCCAACATTGGATTGAATTCGTGAAGATCTTCAACCAGCGCTTTTACTTCTTCTACAGAAATGCCCATTTCGTCGGCCATCTCTTTTTGGTTGGCTTCTTCGTGTGGAACGAATTCGTGTAATGGCGGATCAAGTAAGCGAATAGTTACTCCGTAGCCGGCCATCGCTTCCAAAATTCCTTCGAAATCTTCACGTTGGTAGGGTAATAATTTATCTAATGCTTTACGACGATCAACCTCGGTTTTGGCCAAAATCATTTCGCGCATAGCTTTAATTCTTTCTCCTTCGAAGAACATGTGCTCGGTACGGCAAAGACCAATTCCCTGCGCTCCAAAGTCGCGTGCAACTTTTGCATCGGCAGGCGAGTCGGCGTTGGTACGAACTGTCATGCGGGTGAACTTGTCGGCCAGATCCATAATTTTTGCGAAGTTTCCGCTCAATTCAGGATCCATTGTAGCCACTTTACCTTCGTAAACTTCACCGGTTGATCCATTTAATGAGATCCAGTCGCCTTCCTGGAATTCTTTTCCGTCGATGGTCATAACGCGGGTTTTGTAATTGATTTTTACATTACCTGCACCCGATACACAACATTTACCCATACCACGTGCAACTACTGCAGCGTGCGATGTCATACCCCCGCGGGCAGTTAAAATACCTTTGGCAATGTGCATACCTTCCAAATCTTCCGGCGATGTTTCAACACGTACCAAAACAGCTTCAGGATATTTGTTGGCTTCGTCGGCAAAGAAAACAACCTGACCGGTTGCAGCACCTGGCGATGCCGGCAATCCTTTTGCCAGTACATTTGCAGCTTTCATTGCTTCAGTATCAAAAACAGGGTGAAGTAATTCATCCAGTTTGGCAGCGTCAATTCTTTGTAAAGCTGTTTTTTCGTCGATACGACCTTCTTCCAGCATGTCAACGGCAATATTTACCATTGCTGCACCTGTACGTTTTCCGTTACGGGTTTGCAGCAGCCACAATTTACCTTCCTGAATGGTAAATTCAAGATCCTGCATATCGCTGTAGTGGTCCTCAAGCTTTTGCTGAGTTTCGTTCAATTGCTTGTACATTTCAGGCATCGCTTCTTCCAGAGAAGGATATTTAGAGGCTCTTTCTTCTTCGCTTACTCCCTGAAGAGCAGCCCATTTTTTTGAACCTTCGATTGTGATTTCCTGTGGAGTGCGAATACCGGCAACAACGTCTTCTCCTTGAGCGTCGATCAAATATTCGCCATTGAAGATATCTTCTCCTGTAGCTGCGTCGCGGGTAAATGCAACACCTGTACCTGAATTTGATCCCATGTTTCCGAATACCATGGCCTGGCAGTTTACAGCTGTTCCCCACTCATCAGGAATTTGCTCCAAACGACGGTACAAAATTGCACGGTCGTTGTTCCAGCTGTTAAATACCGCTGCAACTGATCCCCAAAGTTGTTCCCACGGATCGGTTGGGAAATCTTTCCCGGTAACTTTTTTAACGGCGGCTTTAAAACGCTTAACCAGTTCCTGCAAGTCTTCAGTAGTGAACTGAGTATCTAATGCTATACCTTTTTCTTCTTTTAACTGATCGATGATCTCTTCAAAAGGATCGTGCTCTTCTTTACTGGCAGGTTTCATTTCCATTACCACATCGCCATACATTTGTACAAAACGACGGTATGAGTCCCAGGCAAATCGGGAATTGCCGGATTTTTTAGCAATACCTTCAACGGCATCGTCGTTCATACCCAGGTTCAGAACGGTGTCCATCATTCCGGGCATCGAAGCACGTGCACCTGATCTTACCGACATCAAGCATGGGTTTTCTTTGCTGCCAAATTCTGTTCCGGTTAATTTTTCAACCAGCGCCACTGCGGCTTCAACTTCTGGTTTTATCAGGTCGAACGTTGCTTGCTGACCTTTTTCATTGTACATCGTACAAACTTCTGTTGTAATTGTAAATCCGGGAGGTACAGGAACTCCAATAAGGTTCATCTCTGCAAGGTTGGCACCTTTACCTCCTAGAAGGTTTTTCATGTCTGCTTTACCTTCTGCCTGTCCGGCACCGAAAGTATATACATGTTTTGTCATAAAATTGAAATTTTAGTTATAATAAAATAGAATTAGATTCTTTATTGAAATGGAATGCTAAAGTAACTTTATTTTTCCACTTTAGAAAGTTTTTAAACTGCTTTAAAGCCTGTTTTAGAGGCATGTATAGTAATGTATTTAAACATTGTCCTATTTGTATATGTCTGATTTGCTTTAATAGCATATTGTTTGAATAATCACCTTTTTTAGTACTAATGTTTTTTTGTTCAGTTCAGATATTTGTTTTTCCGAACGTATGAAAATCTGTTTTGTTTACACCACAATCAGCAAGTTTATTTCTTGAAAACGAACTGTTAACATTCTTTAACTTCCGTTGATACGCGTTAACTAAAATGCGCCGTATTTTTGTAGCATAGAATTTGAATAGTTTAAGTGTTTTTTCATAGAGAATAGATTTGGTTAGGTTAGGAAACAGAGATGAGTTTAAAACATCTCTGTTTTTTTATGCCAATTTTTTTGATGAAAATATGCTTATGGTTTTTAATATTTTCTCTTCAGATAAATACAAATTCCGTAGTTATAACATTCTTTAACTTCCGTTGATACGCGTTAACTAAAATACACCGTATTTTTGTAGCATAGATTTGAATAGTTTAAGTGTTTTTTTCATAGAAATAGATTTGGTTAGGTTAGGAAACAGAGATAATGTTGATTGTCTCTGTTTTTTTATGCCCAAATCTGCCACTTTTTCATACAAATTTCCACTTTTCTGAAATTCTTACTGCATATTTTCTTTTGTTGTGACATTCTGTCTGTCAGTTGGTTATGGCTTGAATGTTGTTTCGTGTATTCTCGAATTTTAATACATAAAGCCATGAACTTTAATAATTTCACCATAAAATCGCAGGAAGCCATTCAACAGGCTTTTCAAATTGCCCAGGGAAACAACCAACAGGCAATTGAAACCGGTCATATTCTTCGCGGAGTACTTCATTCTGCCGAGAATGTTACCGGGTTTTTACTAAAAAAACTGGATGTTAACATTGCCATTTTCACACAGGCACTCGATCAGATAATTCAATCTTATCCAAAAGTTTCCGGAGCTGAGCAGTACCTTTCTTCCGGTGCGAATCAAGCTTTGCAAAAAGCACTTGGCCTGGCCCAGGAAATGGGCGACCAGTATGTTTCGGTTGAGCACATTTTAATGGCGCTGCTCGAAGTAAAGGATAATACCAGCCGTTTGATGAAGGACAATGGCATTGCAAAAAAAGAGCTGAAGCTGGCCGTTGAAGAATTACGGAAAGGATCGAAAGTTGACAGCCAGACGGCAGAGGATAAATTCAATTCCTTAAATCGTTTTGCTATAAACCTGAACGAACGCGCCCGCTCAGGGAAACTCGATCCGGTTATTGGCCGTGATGATGAAATCCGCCGGATTTTGCAGATACTTTCGCGCCGTACAAAAAACAACCCGATATTGCTGGGTGAGCCGGGAACCGGAAAAACTGCAATAGCCGAAGGACTGGCGCACCGTATTGTTCGTGGTGACGTGCCCGAAAACCTGAAATCGAAACAGGTATTTTCGCTGGATATGGGGGCGTTGGTTGCCGGGGCAAAATACAAAGGCGAGTTTGAGGAGCGCTTAAAAGCAGTGGTTAACGAAGTCGTTCAATCGAATGATGAGGTAATTCTGTTTATCGACGAAATTCATACGCTTGTTGGAGCTGGAAAAGGCGAAGGAGCGATGGATGCTGCCAACATTTTAAAACCTGCACTTGCACGTGGCGAATTGCGTGCCGTTGGAGCAACAACGTTGGCCGAGTATCAAAAATATTTCGAAAAAGACAAAGCGCTGGAGCGCCGTTTCCAAATCGTACATGTTGATGAGCCGGATACTTTAAGTGCCATTTCTATTTTGCGCGGTATTAAGGAGAAATACGAAAATCACCATAAAGTACAAATTAAAGATGATGCTATTATCGCGTCGGTTGAATTGTCGCAGCGATATATTTCCGATCGGTTTTTACCCGATAAAGCCATCGATTTAATGGATGAAGCTGCTGCAAAATTGCGTCTGGAAATTGATTCGGTTCCCGAGGAACTGGATGAAATTCAGCGTAGGGTGAAACAGCTGGAGATTGAACGCGAGGCGATAAAACGTGAAAACGATACAAAAAAACTCAATTCACTAAATAAGGAAATTTCGAATCTGAAAGAGGAACAATCACAGCTTCGTGCCAGGTGGCAATCAGAGAAATCGGCAATTGAAGCCATTCAGAAAAAGAAAGAAGAGATTGAAACGTACAAGTTTGAAGCTGAACAAGCCGAGCGTGAGGGGGATTATGGACGGGTGGCCGAGTTGCGCTACGGTAAAGTAAAAGAGGTGGAGGCCGAAATTGAAAAGCTGCAGTCCGAGCTGGAGGAAATGAAAAAAGGTGAAAACCTGATTAAAGAAGAGGTTGACACGGAAGATATTGCCGAGGTTGTGGCCCGCTGGACCGGTATTCCGGTTTCGAAAATGTTGCAGAGCGAACGCGAAAAGTTACTGCACATGGAAGACGAATTACATAACCGGGTAATTGGTCAGGACGAAGCGATTGTCGCAATCTCAGATGCAGTGCGCCGTAGTCGTGCCGGTTTGCAGGACGAAAAACGTCCGATCGGATCGTTCATCTTTCTGGGAACAACCGGGGTTGGTAAAACGGAGTTGGCAAAAGCGCTGGCCGAATACCTGTTTAACGACGAGAATATGATTACGCGTATCGACATGTCGGAATACCAGGAGAAATTCTCGGTAACCCGTTTGATCGGTTCGCCTCCGGGATACGTCGGTTACGACGAAGGTGGTCAGTTAACAGAGGCTGTGCGCCACAAGCCCTATTCGGTAGTCCTTTTCGACGAGATTGAGAAAGCACACCCCGATGTATATAATGTGTTGCTTCAGGTTTTGGATGATGGGCGGTTAACCGATAATAAAGGCCGCACAGTAAACTTTAAGAATACCATTATTATAATGACATCGAACCTGGGATCGCATATTATTCAGGAGAATTACGAAACCATGAATGACTCGAATGAATTTCAGGTGTTGGAGAAAACACGCAACCAGTTGCTGGAAATGTTGCGAAAAACCATCCGTCCCGAGTTCTTAAACCGTATTGATGAAACCATTGTATTTACACCGCTATCGAAAGAAGACATAAAAAAGATCGTGCACGTGCAGTTTGAACAGATCGTAAAACGTTTGTCTTCAAGTGATCTGAAAATAGAGCTAAGCGAAAAAGCAAACGAGTGGTTGTCGGGAGTTGGTTACGATCCGCATTTTGGAGCTCGTCCGGTAAAACGTGTACTTCAGAAATACGTATTGAATGAATTGTCGAAACGGATACTTTCGGGTAAAGTCGATAAGTCGAAACCGATTATAATCGATTATGAGAATGATTCCTTGATTTTCAACAATTAAAATACCGTACTATATATTAAAGACGGCTCTCATTAGGGAGCCGTTTTCTTTTTACTTTAATTTTTTCACTTCAGGAGTGGCAGCCTTT
Organism: uncultured Draconibacterium sp.; assembly: GCF_963674925.1. Classification (NCBI taxonomy): domain Bacteria; kingdom Pseudomonadati; phylum Bacteroidota; class Bacteroidia; order Marinilabiliales; family Prolixibacteraceae; genus Draconibacterium; species uncultured Draconibacterium sp. The sequence goes on along the minus strand of NZ_OY771648.1, from coordinate 200,381 downwards.
AGTTGACTGATTGCATCCTCAACCATTTTCGGAACATCATTCAGGTTCCCGGCCTCGCATTCCAATTGGATATTTTTTAGCAAAGTTCCCGTACCTTCCATTCCAAATGTCATTGCCGAAGATTTTGCGGTGTGTGCCTCGCGTGCCAGTTTTTCCCAGTCCTTTTCTTGTAGGTATGAACTCATGTTCGTCACGAACTCATTAATTTGTTCCAGAAAAATTTCAGCCATCTCTTTGATAAACTCTGTGTCGCCACCTGCAAGTGATTCGATCTGAGATGGATCGATGTGTTGAAATGTGTTGTCCATTTTTTTATGATTGCGGCCAGCAATTTAGTAAAATAATCGGGAAAGCTTTTTGTGCTGTTGCTGATAAAATTCATATTTGTACCGTTTTTGAATACATAGTTTTGCTCTACGATATCATACTTCGAAGAATAACGGTTTGCGAAACAGGATGAATCCGTTAATAACTGAAAAATTAAGATGAAAACAACTGCATTTAATTCGATACACAAAACACTGGGCGCCAAAATGGTGGAATTCGCCGGGTACGAAATGCCCATTGAATATAGTGGCATAAAAGATGAACACATGACCGTGCGCGAAAGCGTTGGTGTTTTTGACGTATCACACATGGGCGAATTTTGGGTAAAAGGCCCAAAAGCTCTGGATCTGGTAGCCAAAATTACATCAAACGATCCACGGATTCTTACACAAGGGCAAGCACAATACAGCTGTTTCCCGAACGGTAAAGGCGGAATTGTTGACGACCTGTTGGTGTATTACTACGAGCCGGAAAAATATATGCTGGTAGTTAACGCTGCCAATATTGAAAAAGACTGGAACTGGGTGGTTCAGCAGAATAAAGAGATTGGCGCTGAACTGGAGAATGCTTCAGATGAAATCAGCCAGTTGGCTATTCAAGGGCCAAAAGCAACCGAGGTACTCCAAAAATTAACCGATGTAAATCTTTCAGAAATAAAATTCTACACTTTTGTTACCGATAAATTTGCCGGAGTTGATGAGGTGATCATTTCAGCAACAGGTTACACCGGAGCAGGTGGTTTCGAGTTATACTTCAGAAACGATGTGGCCGAGCAAATCTGGGAAGCCATTTTTGAGGCCGGTGCCGAAGCAGGTATTAAACCAATAGGTTTGGCAGCCCGCGATACACTTCGTTTGGAAATGGGATATTGCCTTTACGGAAATGATATCGACGATACAACTTCTCCGCTGGAAGCCGGATTGGGATGGATTACCAAATTCAATAACGGTCGTAAATTTATCGATCGCGAATTTTTAACCATGCAGAAAAACGAAGGTGTTACCCGCAGATTGCGTGGTTTTGTGCTTACCGGAAGAGGGATTCCGCGCCATGGATACGAACTGGTAAATTCAGATGGCGAAACAATTGGCGAGGTAACTTCGGGAACGATGTCGCCGGTTTTAAATAAAGGAATTGGAATGGGATATGTTGCCAAAGAATACTCGGCTTTTGGAACCGGTATTTTTGTGAAAATCCGTAATAAAGTAATTCCTGCAGAAATTGTAAAACTGCCTTTTATCTAACCAATAAAACAAATCGAACTAAACTTGGCCGTCTGTAATTTGCAGGCGGCTTTTTTTCTACAAAAATTTTGAATCCCTGAATTCATTCTACACCCATATTGATATTTACGATACCTGATGCGCTTTTGTATAAATGAGTAATCACTTTGGTTCAATCAACAATCAACAATCGTTAATCGATATTCATCATTCTATATCTTTAATTCGCCTTCTATTTAAATTCTTTTTAAATATTACACCGAAAAAATCATTTATTGGGCAAAACATGGTTTTGTTGATTGGAATAAGATATTTTTGTATGAAATAACAGATTGATACCGACAACGTTAACGTCAGGGAGACAGTGGAAATGATATTAATCATCTGTTTTTGTGTTGTTAATCAGTGTTTTAAAACTCATAAAAATAAAATAAACTTGATTTTTCTCATCGGCTAAACAATCACTATTCATGAACTTTATAGTGGTGTTTAAAAGGTAAAAAATTTAATTACTCACCTTAATTGTTGTATTATATGAAGAAGCACAATTTTTACGCAGGACCTTCAATTCTGCCGGAATTTACAAAGGAAAAAACTGCTGAGGCTGTGATGAACTTTGCCGGAACCGGACTTTCTGTAATGGAAGTTTCGCACCGTAGTAAAGAGTTTGTTGCTGTTATGGACGAGGCAGTTGCTTTGGTAAAAGAATTACTTAAAGTGCCGGAAGGATATTCGGTTCTTTTCTTGCAAGGTGGTGCCAGCACACAGTTTTTAATGGCTCCATACAACTTAATGGATAAAAAAGCAGCATATTTAAATACAGGTGCATGGTCGAAAAAAGCCATTAAAGAAGCAAAATTTCTTGGCGAGGTAGTTGAAGTTGCTTCATCGGCCGACACCATTTATAACTACATTCCAAAAGGTTACGAAGTACCATCGGATGTTAGTTATTTCCATTATACATCAAATAACACGATTTACGGAACACAAATTCCTACTCCGGAAGTTGATGTGCCTTTGGTAGCAGATATGTCTTCAGATATTTTCAGCCGCCCGATCGATGTATCGAAATACGATTTGATTTATGCAGGTGCACAGAAAAACCTTGGACCATCAGGAGCTACTTTGGTAATTGTAAAGGATGCAGCCCTTGGAAAAGTTGAGCGCCCGATTCCAACAATGTTGGATTATACTACGCATATTAAAGCAGAATCGATGTTCAATACACCATCAACACTTCCTGTTTTTGCTTGTTTGCAAACCTTAATCTGGTTAAAAGAAAACGGCGGAGTAGAAGCAATGGAGCAAAAGAACATCGAAAAAGCAAAAGTTCTTTACGATGAAATCGATCGTAATAAAATGTTCCAGTGTACGGTTTTGGCAAAAGAAGATCGTTCGTTAATGAACGTAACTTTTATAATGACTCCGGAGTATGCTGAATTTGAGAAAGAGTTTCTGGAATTCGCAACTGCAAAAGGTATGTTGGGAATAAAAGGACACCGCTCAGTTGGTGGTTTCAGGGCTTCAATTTACAATGCAATGCCTGTTGAAAGTATTCAGGCTTTGGTGGATGCCATGCAAGAGTTTGAAAAAATGAAGTAAACAAAAAATAATCAAATGAAATGCAGGGCGGTAGTCCTGCATTTTTTTCACCCGCTGTTTTCAAGTTGCCGTGGGTGAACCTAAATTTTATGAGTGATGAGAAAAGTCTTAATAGCTACAGAAAAACCGTTTGCCCCGGTTGCTGTAAAAAAAATCAGTAAAATTTTTGAGAAAGCCGGTTACGAGCTTCAATTGCTCGAGAGGTACACCGAAAAACAAGAGCTGTTGGAAGCTGTTGCCGATGTTGATGCAGCCATTATTCGCAGCGATAAGTTTGATGAGGAAGTACTAAACGCCGGTAAAAAACTAAAAATCGTAGTACGCGCTGGTGCCGGTTACGACAATGTTGATTTGGATGCTGCTACAGCCAACAACATCGTGGTAATGAACACGCCCGGACAAAATGCAAATGCCGTTGCAGAGTTGGCTATTGGTTTGGCCATAATGGGTTTGCGCGAGATGTACTCGGGAAAACCAGGTGGCGAAATGCGTGGCCGTACACTCGGGTTGCACGGATTTGGTTACGTTGCCCGAAATGTTTTCCGTATTGCACGCGCCATGGGAATGAAAGTAATTGTATACACCCGCTACAGTAAAGGTGCTGCCGCTGCAATCGGACTAAAAGTTGCCAAATCGTTGGAAGACCTCTACGAAAAAAGCGACATCGTTTCTATACATGTTCCGGCACGTGGCGAGCATATTAAGTCGGTTAGTGACGAAGTGCTTGCGCATTTAAAAGATGGCAGCATTTTGGTAAACACCGCCCGAAAGGAGGTCATCAACGAGTCAGACCTGGTAAAATGTATGGAAGAAAAACCGGGCATAAAATACATGTCGGATCTTACGCCCGACTGTGAAGCTGAATTCGTGGAGAAATTCCCCGGAAGATTTTTCTTTACACCTAAAAAAGCGGGTGCACAAACCGCCGAGGCCAACTTAAATGCCGGCCTGGCAGCTGCACAGCAAATTGTCGATTTCTTTGAAAACGGAGATAATACGCATCAGGTGAATAAGGAAAAATAGTGAGTGAGTAATTTGGTGAATGAGTGATTGAGGAGAAGAAGTTGGTTGGTAAAAGTGCTTTGTATTTTGTAACTTTTATGATCATACTAAAATTCAATTATTATGAAAAATTATCCTCATTCCAGTTTCTTCGATTTCGAATCGTTGGAGTTGTACAAAAAATCACTCGATTTCACTGATTTTGTTTACGATTTAATAATCCGGTTTCCCAAAGAAGAAAGGTTTGAATTAGGAAGCCAATTGAACCGGGCAGCTACTTCAATTTCACTAAATATTGCGGAAGGATATGGTGAGAGTATTCCATTGTCTTTAAGATATTTGCGCATTGTGCGTGGCTCAATTCGCGAATGTTTAGCTTGTTCAACAATAGCCTTCAGAAGAAATTACATTGATGAACAGAAATATATGGAGTCAAGAACTTACCTTACCGAATTATCGAAATTAGCGGCCGGATACAAGAAATTTTTAAATAGGAAACTGAATAAATAACTACTTTTGTCTCAAAATCTGTGTTAGGGTAACAAGGTGCAGCTTACGCATTTACTCAATTACTCATTAACACATTAACTGTAGAAATTAACATGGCGATAATAAAACCATTCAAAGGACTTCGTCCTCAAAAAGAAATTGTTGAAGAACTGGCATGTCTTCCTTACGACGTGATGAATTCGGAAGAAGCAGCTGTGATGGCTGAAGGAAAAGAGAAGTCGTTACTTCGTATTACAAAAGCCGAAATTGAATGCCCGGAAGTGGAAGATATTCACTCTGAAACGGTGTATAACAAAGCCGTTGAAAATTTTAAAGCTTTTCAGGAAAAAGGTTGGCTGCAAAGCGATGCTGAGGCCAAATATTATATTTATGCACAAACCATGAATGGTGTTACCCAATACGGAATTGTAGGTGCCGCAGCTTGTGCCGATTATGAAAACGGCATTATTAAAAAGCACGAACTTACCCGTCCGGAGAAAGAGGAAGACCGCATGGTTTTAACGCGCTATTTGAACGCCAACATCGAACCGGTATTTTTTGCTTATAAAGCCGTGGCTGAAATTGACGCCATTGTTGAGAACATTGTAAAAAGCAAAGCTGCCGATTACGACTTTACTGCCGAAGACGGATTTGGTCACCATTTCTGGACCATCGATGATGCCGAAACAAATGCAAAACTGGAGCAACTTTTTGAAGAGAAAGTTCCGTTTACTTATGTGGCCGACGGTCACCACCGAACTGCTGCCGCTGCGCGAATTGGTGCCGAAAAAACAGCGCAGAATTCAAATCATACAGGCGATGAAGAGTACAATTATTTTATGGCGGTTCATTTCCCTGATAACCAATTGCAGATTATCGATTACAACCGAGTAGTAACCGACTTGAATGGTTTGTCGGAAATTGATTTCCTTGCTGAGCTTTCGAAAGGTTTCGATGTGGAGAACATGGGAACTGAAATTTTCAAACCATCGGCATTACACGAGTTTAGCCTTTATATGGCCGGAAGCTGGTATAAACTAACAGCAAAAGAAGGAACTTTCGATGATTCAGACCCGATTGGAATTCTGGATGTAACTATTCTTTCTAACCAGGTGCTCGATCCGATTCTGGATATTAAAGATCTTCGTACGTCAAAACGTATCGATTTTGTTGGAGGTATTCGTGGTTTGGCTGAGCTGAAACGCCGTGTTGATTCGGGCGAAATGAAAGCAGCCTTTGCACTGTACCCGGTTTCCATGCAGCAACTGATTAACATTGCCGACAGCGGAAACATTATGCCACCTAAAACAACCTGGTTCGAACCAAAATTGCGCTCAGGTTTGGTGATTCATAAATTAGATTAAACATTAAAAGTCGAAGGATGTCATCTTTCAAAAAGATGACATCCTTACTGCGGACTAAAAAATATTATATCCCGGTTTGTCACTCGACAGATCGGGATTTTTTTTGAAAGTCTTATAGAGATAAAAGATAGAAGGTTCACGCAGTGGACGCGAAGTTTTCGCAAAGCACGCAATATTGACTCTCCCGGATACATAAATCTTAGCGGACTTTGATCTTCTTCCTTTTTTTACTTGAAACGATAATCTCCTCCTTGCATTCCTGTTTGTGATTTCCGTGAGTCATAAATGTTTTTTATGCCTGTCATTCTTCAAACACCAAAAATTCCCTAACTTCAAAAGCTAAATAAGTATAAACCAGTATTTCGTAAAAGTTTGTTTAACCCCGCCCTTTAGGGTGTGGAATAATGAAGACAGAACCTAAAGGATTTATGAAGAATTTTGTACTTTGGATGTTATAAAATTCTTCATAAATCCGTGCTTGTCACACGGCTTTAAAACCTCCGCCCTAAAGGACGGAGTTAGTAAAACATCTTTGACGAGACTGAAAGAAAACAACAGCAATGGACATCGACAATATATCTCTATCTACCATTTACAAAAAGCGTAAAAACGACCGCGATATTTTCCAGGAATTAATGCCCACCAAAGTCAAAGAAGTGCTGCTGGTGGCTACGCTTTACGACTCGTATTCCATTGTTCGCGAAGGGCAGTTCAGCGATAAAATATTTGGCGAATACCTTCAACTGAACTTGTATGCCGCACCGCGTTTTACCAGTGTACATACCAAGGAAGAGGCTTTGCTGATTTTGGAACATCGCGATTTCGACCTGATAATTGTGATGGCCGGCATGGACAAAAATACACCGGTTGAAACAGCCCGAGCCATCCGGAATGTGCGGCCCAAAGTGCCTTTGTTGTTGTTGGTAAATAACAATGCCGATCTGCGTTTCTTCCAGGCCGAGCGCCGAAAGCTCGATTTTATCGACCGCATTTTTGTGTGGAACGGGAACTCGAATGTTTTTATGGCCATGATCAAATACATCGAGGACAAAAGCAATGTGGCCCGCGATACACAAAATGGTAGCGTTCGGATAATTTTGTTGGTGGAAGACAGTATTCAATATTATTCGCGGTACCTGCCAATGCTTTACACCACGGTAATGACCCAAACGCAGGTGTTGGTGAATGAAGATGCTGCTGATGAACTGCATAAAATTCTACGGATGCGGGCCCGGCCAAAAGTAATTCTGGCCGACAACTACGAGGAAGCAGTGAAATTTATAAACAGCTACCGGCGGTACATGCTGTGTGTAATTTCTGATGTGAAATTTGAAAAGGGTGGTGTGGAAGACGAAGACGCCGGTATCGATCTGCTGAAGTTTACCCAATCCACACGAAAATTTCCTATTCCCTTATTGCTGCAATCACACGACATTTCCAATGCTCAACGCGCAAAAGAGGTGGGTGCCGATTTTATCAATAAAAATTCGGAAAGCCTGTCGATGGATATTTTCAATTTCCTGTACCGGCGGTTGGGCTTCGGAAACTTTGTTTTTAAAGGCATGGATGGTTTGCCCATTGCGCAGGCAAAAAACCTGGTCGAGTTTCAGGAGAAATTCAGAGATATTCCCGAAGAATCGTTGCAATATCACGGAAGCCGAAACTCTTTTTCCACCTGGCTAATGGCGCGTGGCGAAATTAACCTAGCTGAATTGCTGATGCCGATTCAAATGTCGGATTTTGATTCGCCTGAAGAACTGCGGCAGTTTTGCCTCGACAGTTTTAAAAAAGTGCGCTTCGAACGTTTGCGCGGTACCATTGTAAATTTCGACTCGGAGTTTGTGTCGTCGAGCCGGTTTATTGTGCGTATGGCAAAAGGTTCGCTTGGCGGAAAGGGGAGAGGTATTGCTTTTATCTGCAATTTTATCGAGAACATCGACTTTTCGAAACTGATCCCTGAAATGAATATCCGTATTCCTTCAACATCGGTAATTGGAGCGCTGGAGTTTGATAAGTTTATTGAGACCAATAACCTTTACGACGATATTTACTCGTTTAACGATTATAGCGCCATCCGAAAACATTTCCTGGAGTCGGAATTCGACGATAAAATAAGGAAAAGGCTGATCGAATACCTTAAAAAGATAAAAAGGCCGCTGGCAGTGCGCTCGTCGGGATTGTTCGAAGATTCGTTGCTGCAACCCTTCTCGGGCGTTTATGCCACATACCTAATTCCGAATAATCATCCTGATTTGGAGGTGCGTTACCAACACCTTGAGATGGCCATCAAGCTGGTTTACTCCAGTATTTTTACCGAGTCGGCACAGGCGTATTTCGATGCGGTAAACTATAAAATTGAAGAGGAAAAAATGGCGGTGGTCATTCAGGAAGTGATTGGCCACGAGTACAACGATAAATATTACCCTACGCTTTCGGGAGTGGCGCAGTCGTACAATTATTACCCCATTGCTTACATGGAGCCCGACGACGGTTTTTCGGTAGCTGCCGTTGGCCTCGGAATGTATGTTGTTGGTGGAGAGAATGCATTCCGGTTCTGTCCGAAATATCCAAACCTGAATGCTTCGTCGTTAAAAGATCAGTTGCGCGATACGCAGAAACAGTTTTATGCCATCGATCTTTCAAATCCTGACTTTGATTTGGCAAGCGACGGCGAAGATGCAGCCATAAAAAAATACCGCATAAAAGAAGCTGAAAAAGACGGGACACTGGAGCATTCGGCATCAACGTATTTGATCGAAAATGACGATCTGATACCGGGAATTCAGGGGCCCGGGCCAAAAGTGATTGATTTTGCCAATATATTAAAGTACAACCATTTGCCGCTTGCCGATGTGCTGCAGCTGCTGCTAAAACTGTTTAAGGAAGCCATGGGATCGCCGGTGGAGATTGAATATGCCCTGGATCTGGAGCCGGCAGAAAATGGCAAACCAACGCTTTATTTATTACAGATTAAACCGCTAATCCGCATCGAGGAACAGGTGGAAGTGGATATTGAAATGGTGGATGAAGACAAAGTTTTTATGTATGCCGAACACGGAATGGGCAATGGTAAAATAAAAGACATTCACGATGTGGTTTTTGTCGATCCGGATAAGTTTGATAAGATGAAAACCAAACAAATGGCGCAGGAGATCAGTAAATTAAACGACTGGTTTGAAAAAGAGGGCCGCCCGTATATTCTCATCGGGCCGGGGCGCTGGGGCTCGCGCGATCCGTATACCGGAATCCCGGTGTTGTGGGCAAACATCTCGAAAGCCAAAATAATTGTAGAAATGGGCTTGCCCGATTTTCCACTCGATGCTTCGCTGGGCTCACACTTTTTCCACAATGTAACTTCAATGAATGTAGGCTATTTTTCGGTGCCGCATAATTCGCGTAAGGCAAAACTAAAAATGGAGGCTTTGAAAAAGCAGGAAGTACTTCGGGAAACCGAATTTATTAAACATGTGCACTTTGATAAACCGCTTACCATTCTAATGAATGGGCGCGACCGGCGTGTTTTGATTGTCTAGTCCTAGAATACGGCTACAGGTTAATCATTTTTTTAAGCTACGTTTTGAAACACCGAGTTAGGTGTTTTGTACCCTAAAGATACATGAAGCCTTTTGTTATTATATAGTTTAATAGCATTTTTTGCAGCACGTTTTGCATGGATGTTAGAAAAGAAGCATTGGTCGAGATAGAATTCATCTTTCAAAATGCCGTTAACCCTTTCAGCAATAGCATTTTCATAGCAATGATTTTCTTCTGTCATACTGATATTTATCCCTTTTCTTTTTAACTCATTTACATACATATGGCTACAATACTGCACCCCTCTGTCGGAGTGATGAATAAGCCCGGCCGCTGGCTTTGTGTGCCACAGGGCCTTTTTGAGGGCCCGTAGGCACCCAGCCAGCTCCAGCGAATCGCTGAGGTCATATCCGATAATTTTCCGTGAATACATATCAGTAATAAGGGCTAAATAGCAGAAGCCTTTTACCGTTCGGATATAGGTAATATCTGACACCCAAACCTGATTTGGCTTTGTAACTTCCATGTCTTTTATCAGGTTGTTGTATTTATGGAAATGGTGGTAGGAGTTGGTTGTTTTGGCATAAGCCCTTTTCCTTTTTACCAGCATTTCATTAGCCCTTAAAATATCAAATAATGAATCTCTTCCGACCTTAATGTGTGCAGCCTCAAAAGAAGGCTGCAAGGCTTCATACAACTTACGTACGCCAACCCTTGGCAGTTCTTTTCGTTCTTCTCTTACAAGTTGTATTACCTGCGATTCGACAGACTTGTAGCGTTCCCACCGCCTCTGGTATTTATAGTATGCATCGCGTTTCAGGTTAAAGCAAGCACATACTTTTGATATGCTTGCTATACCTGTTTTTTTCGTAATTGCAGTAGCCTTCATCAGGGCTTGATGTTTAAATTTTTTTTTAACTCATCCACGTTCTTGTACCCCAGTTTTTCTGCTGCTACTTCCAGATATGAATCCAGGGCCAACTTGTCAAGGTCTTTCTTGATCAACAACTCTTTTAGTTGCTTGATCTCCTTTTGCAAGGCTTTCAGTCGTGATGTTTCTCCTTCTGTTTCCACTAGTATTCGTGTATTCATTAAATCTTTCCGGTTGTACTTCTTCACCCATTCATTTATGGTGGTCCGGTTAACGCCATAAATGTCCCCAAGTTCTCTTTTGGAATATTTTCCTGTACTAAGTTCGGCTAAAATTTTGAGTTTAAAACCCTCGCTGTATCTTCTTAAGATACCATCATTTTTATACATATTTGCTACATTTTGTGTAGCCTTTTTTTAGGACGGGTCAGATTCATTGTTGACGGTTGGTACATGTTGTCGGGGCGGATTTCGGAGAGCGTCTGTCCTATAGCAAATGACGGTCAAGAAAGGAGCAGAGACAACGCACCCCACTGCACCCGCAATGCAATTTGCAAATTGTTACCGTGCGTTTTTATTTAATTATTATAGGTATTAATATTTCATCTTCATTTTTCTCTGTCCAAATCTGTGTTGCTCCATTTTTCCCTTCTCTGTTTCCCCATATCGCAACAGCTTGATTCGGAGGAATGAAATTTAATTTAGTTATAATTCGATTTGTAAGGTAATTTTTCACTCCAGCGTATTGATGAATTGGCATGCCGTCGATCATGAAAAACATTTCCTTGTTTGGGGCAACTTTCTCAATGAATCGAAATTCTATCCATTTGCTATTATTAAATGCTGTTTGAGATGTTGAGTCAGTAAACACTTTTGCCATTGAAGAGTATGTGTTTTTATAACCAATTGAAACAGTGTATGAGATCTCGAAATTCAACAATGAAGAGTTTTCAATTTTGTTTAGAAAATCTTGGGGATTTATAATCACATATTTGTCATTTAGAACAAATAAAGTGTTTTCATCTAAAACTGATTTTAAAATCTCAAGTTGGCTTTGTTTACAACTTATTGTTGAGATTAAGGTTAGAATGAAAATTGAAAGCTTTAATATTTTATTCATTGTTGAATGTTTGTGTTTTTTGAAATGCACGGTAACGGTTGGTACATGTTGTCGGGGCGCAGCTGGCATACCACCAAATCCCGACCTGCAATATGTAACGTGTTGTGTTTAGTTGTTTTTTTATTCTATTTCTGTTTAATCTCAATTTGAGGATTTATTTTAACTAGCTTATCTAAAAAATCACTCTCATTATTTGGCGAAATGAATATTGAACGAGACTTTTTATATTTTAACTCAATGCATTTCCACGATAAAGTCAGCTTCCATGTTCCTCCAATTGTATCTTGATTCAACCGGATGAATAATATTTCCTTGATAGGAATTTTCCAAGTTAGTGGTCCAGATTTCGCAATTAGTATTTCATTGTCAATTAAATAATAAGTCCCAAACCATAACCATAAAAATAATCCTATTGTTATTAAAACTAATAAGCTTGATACAATGAACTCGATTAAATCAAATGTGTCTTTGAAGATAGCTGGTAGTCCAAAGACAACCAAAGTAATAAATAAACTAGCAGCTATCAGAAATCCTCCAAACGAGCGACTTTTTTTGCAAGAAAATTTACTATTCATATCAAATTTATTTTTGTTGATTGAGATTAAATTATCAAGTCGAGAATGATTTATCAATTCAATTATCAATTTTGCCAGTCAGAAAAATCACTAATTAATTTCGGTACATTTTCTTTATTAAATTTATTTGTCAGACCGCTCTTACCCCCGCCTGCCATATACAATTTGTTATGCACTGGCTTTTTCTTTTCCTTTCTCTAAAATTAGTAGAGATAGTATCACAACTCCAAGCATAGGGAAAAACAAAGTAGCTATACATGTTAAAACAATATTTTTCAAGTTTTCTTTTCTAAAATCAATTATCAATAGAATAATGATAATCAATCGAATTAGATATGTTACGTAATTAGGTATTGAACTGGCCAGAGCATATGTTTCATGATTGCTTATATCAAACAATAAGTTTTGAACATAAAACCAAGGCATCCCAAATAAGGACGAAATAATCAATAAGATTATATACTTATTCAATACTTTTAGTAAATCAGTCATATGTGTTAGTTGTAATTATGTTTAATTTCTGTTGCGCCACTATGAAAAGAAAGAAAATTACTCCTAATAAACTTGAAAAGAAGGTCAATATCAATAATGGAATTGACTTTATCTTTTCTTTATTCATTTCTTTCGTTAACAGAATTATGAAAACGACATTTATTAAGTAATCCAAAGCAGAAATTAAGTAACCATTGCCTAAAGTTGAAGTTCCTCCACCAGGTAATTCAGTCGTTAATAAATTTGGCCAGACTGTCAAAATAATACCAGTCAATAAGTGAGAGAGTATTATTGCTGAAATTAGCAAGATGGAATACTTTTTAATCAGTCGTTTCATATTTTTTTAAGCTTGTGCATAACGGCAGTCTGTCTAAAAACCCATTTCCGGGGCATTAAAATTGAGCTTTATTAAGTGGCCTGGGATGCGGATTTCATAACAGATGGTTTTTATTGTTTTGTATTGTATTCGGTTTCTTTGGTTTAAAAATAGCTCTAAAAGATCAAAAATTGAACATAAAACAGAAAAAATACTTGTGATGTATTTTTCTAACTTTTTTATGCCCACAATATTGATTATTCGTCTGAGGTTGTATGCCGACATTATAAAACCAAAATCGGCTTCAGCTCTTTTCATGTACTTTTTGGTGATAATATAATTGAATCCCCACTGACGTTTAATGGTCCCGAAGGGGTGTTCCACAATGGCCTGCCGTCGTTTGTAAAGTTTTTCGCTTTCCAGAACGCGTTTTTTGTTGTTTTCAATATTGCCGGCAAACTCGCTTCGCCTTACCTGCTTGCCGTTTGCAGCCGACTTTGTGCACAGCGGGCGGACCTCACAACTTTTACATTTAGGTGTTGTGTAGTTGCGGAAGCGATAGGCTGTTTCTCCGGCACCGTTTTTTGCGTGGTGCCAGTAGCCGGTGGTTCTTAGGGTGTGACCCTGCAAACAGGTGTAGGTATCGGTTTTCGGGTCGTAATCAAAATGTTCCACATCGTACCTAAGGTCGGGAGCATGGGAGGCTCCTGAAAACGGAGGAATAGCAACAATTGCCGGAATACCGAGCGTATCGGCGATGGCCAGTTCGCTTCCGGTATGGTAGCCTTTATCGTAAAGGGCAGTAAAATCGTTGTGCCGAAGTATTGTTTTTGCTCTTCTGAGCATTGTTCCCATTGCCTTTTTATCGTTGGCATTGGTTATTTTATAATCGATAGGGATGTAGTTTTTTGCATCGACCGAAGTTTGCGCCGAATAGGCTACCTCGGTAATGTTGTTGCGCGTGATCTGGTGACGGCTGTCGGGATCGGAAGTTGAGATTTGCCTTTGCCCCGATTTTTTTAGCTCTTGTTCAATCTTTTTATAACCGTCTTTTCGCTGGTTTTGCTTTTCAATTTCGTTTTCAATTTCCTGCTTTTTATCTCCATCGCTTTCGGCCAGTGTTTTGTTGTATTCAGCCAGTTTGTTTTCGATGTACTCCAGGTGACGGTCTATTTTCTTTTGGTTGTAGTTGTTCTTTTTACTGTTCTGGGCACGTAGTTTTGTACTGTCGCCTGCAATCAACGTTCCGCCAATAAGGTTAAAATACGTTGCAATCTTTACGGTTTCGCGGAATACTTTTTTGATGGCCTTTGGGTTATCGCGCCTGAAGTTAGCGATAGTGTTGTGATCGGGATGCAGCGTTTTCAATAGCCACATTAATTCAATGTTTCGCTTGCACTCCTTCTCCAGTTTCCTCGATGACCTTAACTGATTGAGATAGCCATAAATGTATAGTTTAAGCAGGTCGGCTGGGTGGTAAGCAGGACGCCCGTTTTCAATATGGTCAACCCTGAACCCGAATTCTTCCAGCTTCAGACTGTTAACAAAAACATCGATTAAGCGCACTTCGTTATCGGCATCTATAGCCTGGTCGAGCGACACCGGGAAAAGTTGGATTTGTTCCCTGTTTTGTCCTTGCAAATACTTCATGCCTGAAGATACTTAATCGCTGGGTTCAAAGGTGTTAACAACCTGCGGAGTTCTTAACAAATTGTGGTTAGGTTTTTAGACAGTCTGACGGTCACTTGTATGTGGTCGGGCGGTCCCGATGCAATCGGGAGTGTCAGACCCGCAGAAGAGTGGGCGCAAGGTCTGACTTGTCAGACCGCTAAAGCCCCCGCCTGCCATATTACAAATTGTTATGTGGTGTTTTTTTATTTATTATTATCATTATCGTTAAGATTATAGGGATTGTAAGTCCTGCTGTGATAAGTCCAAGTTTTACAAATCCAATTATCGCATTAAATCCCATCGCCCAATTTGTCATAACTCTATCGGTTTTCTCTAAAAAATCAGTTAATATTTCAGAGTTGTCTAAAAGCCAATAAGAAATCAACATTATGGCACTAAGTGCATAGAATACAATTATTCTTATTCTTTTATTGTTAAAATCAATTCTCATTGTCTGTCTCTATACATGGTAATCCGTAAATATAAACGGTGTCCAATTTGGCATTAAAACGGATTAATTCTCTTTCTGTAAATGTTTCAAAGGGAGAACTTTTAAAAATTATGTCGATGGAATCTTTGGACTCATTGAAATTACATTTAATTGTTTGGTCTTTCTGAGTCCAGTTACCAGTTACTCGTTTTTGTCTTGTACTCCAAGTTGTGCCAGCTTCATTTTGACTTTCTTCAATCGAAGTCTCAATCAATAATTCTAATTGTCCATTTTTTCCCAAATTCAATTCAAAGTCATTGAATCCACCAGTGAATTTCTCAGGACTTTTATAATTTCTTGTTGTCAATTCTCCAGTGCACGATAAAAGCAGTACGAGTGAAATTATAAATAGAATTACTTTGCTCATTTCTTAGTTTTTAAAATACCACATAACGATTGCTAGATGGATAGTATGGCATTAGAAACCAATTTCTCTTCGGATTCCCCACAGAGCCAAATCAGAGATTTTACTGAGAAATTCAAAGTTCAGTCTCTGTCAAATCTCTGATTTGGCGGAGCTGCTAGAAACTACTGAAAGTCGTGTAACAGCCTCATTGCCATATTATCTATGCTAGCCTGTTGTAGGTCGTTTTTCCTTTTTTTTGTTATAAATTAACAGATAGTATTTTTTCCTTATCCTCTCTTGTTTTACAATTGACTTGTACTGTATAGCTTTTTACAAAACCACTACCATTATATTTAATTATTAGTTTCTTTAATCCATTTGATTGTATTGATGTAGGACGAAATATATAATTTGATTTTGTTAATTCTTTATATTTTTCAACGTTGTTTGTCAGAATTAAAGGTAAGTTAATATAAGACATACTACTTAAAGAGAAAATCGATTTTGGAGTAATTATAATAACATCATTATTATAAAACATCTTAGATTTTAAAGGGAATCCGAATGTCGACGCACCTGATTTTGATGAGCCATTCTGAAAGAAAGTAACCATAATATTACAAAGGTTTTGATTGCTAAGTGAAACTAATAAAGACCTAGACTTTTTCATAACCCCACTTGTAAGAGATAAAGCAATTATAAGAAATATTAGAATCCCTACAGTGAAAAATATAAGTGCTATTTTATCCATTGTTTTATTATGATTTAGTGTGTGCTTTTTTTAAATGACCTACAACGTATGTATATGTGTAAGGTGCACATATATCTTATTATCATACACGTCTGTAATGTGTTGTTATGTAGTTTTTTATTGTGTGAAAATGCGCTGGTTTGAGTTTTTATTTTGTGCAGAGTAAGGTTCAATGTATTCGGCAATTTTGGTTTTTAGTGCATTAAATATAATTGTTTTTTTGTAATAGTTAAAAAACTGTTTTTGTTCCCTTTTTTACTCCGATTAACATTCGCTTAACCCGCCAACAAGTCGGATAAACTTTTTTGTGCTAAAAAATAGTTCTCAGACTCCCTGATAATAGGCACTTTCTGCGATTTTTTCATTCAGTTTTTCATGAAAGTAGCCCAAAATATTTCAAACCGTTAACGTTAACGGAAGACTTTTAAAACTTATATTTGCCCGCTCAAAACAATAAATAAAGTACTAATTATACCTGTAAAATAAGGTTATAGATTTTTTGATGATGAAGAAATTAAATCGTACCAGTGCAACTGAAACAAATAGTTACCCAACACGCATACTTCAGTTTGGAGAAGGAAATTTTTTACGTGCTTTCACCGACTGGATCGTTGATAAAATGAACAAAGAGATCGGTTTTAACGCCGGTGTTGATGTGGTTCAGCCGCTGCCAAACGGTATGGTTGATATGCTAAACGACCAGGACGGGCTTTACCACGTTTACCTGAAAGGGATTAAAAACGGAAAGCCGGTAACCGAATTTTCGCTGATTGACTGTATCAATAAAGGAATTAACCCATACAGCGAGTTTGAATCGTACAAAGAAAGTATTCTGAATCCCGATCTTCGTTTTGTGTTTTCGAATACTACCGAAGCCGGTATCAGCTGGGAAGAAAGCGATACGCTGGATATGGATCCACAGAATTCGTTTCCGGCAAAAGTGGCTGCCATGTTATACATGCGCTACAACGAATTTAATGGCGACAAATCAAAAGGTTTGATCTTTTTTGCCTGCGAGCTGATCGACCGTAATGGCGATATACTCAAGAAATTTGTATTGCAGCATGCCGAAAAATGGAATCTTGGCGACGATTTTATCAACTGGGTGAACGAAGCTTGTTGTTTCTGTAGCACACTGGTTGATCGTATTGTACCGGGTTTCCCACGCGATGAGATCAAAGAAATTCAGGAGGAGTTGGGTTACGAAGATAACCTGGTTGTCGTTGGCGAATATTTCCACTTGTGGGTAATTGAAGCGCCGGAATGGGTGCAGGATGAATTTCCAGCTGAAAAGGCCGGCCTGGAAGTGAAGTTTGTAAAAGATATGAAACGTTTCCGCGAGCAAAAAGTACAGGTGCTGAACGGTTGTCACACCGGAAGTTATGCGGTGTCGTACCTTAGCGGAATTGAAACCGTTCGCGATGCCTACGAAAACCTTGAGGTGGGTAGTTTTATGAAGGAATTGGTTTACGATGAGGTGTTGACGGTTCTGGATGGAACAGAAAAGGAACTGAAGAAATTCGCCAACAAGATTCTGGAGCGTTTTGCCAATCCGTTTATTCGTCACCAGTGGCAAAGTATTGCCTTAAACGCCATGTCGAAATGGGAAACGCGGAACCTGCCGTCACTGATTAACTTCGAACAAAAACACGGCATGTTGCCACAAAAGCTGGTGTTCTCGCTGGCTGCCATGATCGCTTATTTTAAAGGAGAGGCCAATGGCGAAGCTTACAATGTGCAGGATGATGAGTGGATTGTTGATTTCTACAAAGAAGCCTGGGCCGAATGTGACGGTCGTCCGATTTCAATCTACAATTTGTGCGAAAAAGTATTGAGCCTTGATAAAGTTTGGAAACAAAACCTGAATGATATTCCAAACCTCACGATTACCGTTAGTCACTACCTGTTTCTGATTACGCAGGTGGGCATGAAAAAAGCGGTTAAAGCGGTGCTTAGCGAAGACAATCCGCTGATGCAGATAACCATTGATAAAATGAGCAATTAAACAATGTCTTTCTCGCTGATTTCGCTGAAATTAATTAAAAACGTATCTGCGTTTTCCGCGAAATCTGCGAGAAACTTTTAAAAACAGAAATGGCAGACTACATAAAAATAAATCCAACCGACAATGTGATCATCGCCTTAAAGGATTTTACGGCAGGTAAAATCATTGAGGTTGACGGACAGAAACTGACGGTTGTTGGTGATGTTCCGAAAGGCCACAAAATGGCACTTGTTGCAATTGCCGAAAACGAGGATATTATCAAATATGGTGCGCCGATTGGTCATGCTACACAAGCCATCGAAGCCGGAGAACACATACATGTTCAGAACCTGAAAACAAATCTTTCGGGCACCATCAATTATTCTTTCGATCAGAAATTGAACGAACTGGCCGTTGCTGAACGGGAGCTTACTTTCGAGGGCTATAAACGTGACAATGGAAAGGTGGGAATTCGTAACGAGCTGTGGATTGTGCCAACAGTTGGTTGTGTGAACGGACAGGCGCAGCAGATTATCGATTTGTTTAAGCAGGAAGTAAATCCTACCGATATTGATGGGGTAGAAGTGTTTAAACACAGCTATGGTTGCTCGCAGTTGGGCGACGATCATGTGAATACGCAAAAAGCACTGGCTGATGTGATCAATCACCCGAATGCCGGTGGTGTTTTTGTGTTGGGTTTGGGTTGCGAAAACAACCAGATCGATCACCTGAAAAAGTTTATTGGCGATTACGACGAAAGCCGCGTACGCTTTTTAGCATCGCAGGATGTAGAGGATGAAGTGGAAACCGGGCTGGAGATTTTGAAAGAAATCTACGCTGTGATGCACACTGATCAACGTGAAGCTGTTCCTTTGTCGGAGTTGAATATTGGATTAAAATGTGGTGGCTCGGATGGTTTTTCAGGAATTACTGCCAATCCGCTGGTGGGTGCTTTCTCCGATTTTCTGGTAGCGCAGGGTGGAACGACTATTCTTACCGAAGTGCCTGAAATGTTTGGTGCCGAAACCTTGCTGATGGAGCGTGCTCAAAACAAAGAGGTGTTTGATAAGACGGTGAGCCTGATCAATGATTTTAAGGATTATTATCTGCAACATAATTTGCCGGTTTACGAAAATCCGTCGCCGGGAAATAAAAAGGGCGGTATTTCAACCCTCGAAGATAAATCGCTGGGATGTACCCAAAAGGGGGGTACTGCAACAGTGGTCGACGTGTTGAAATATGCCGAGCCTTTAAAAACAAAAGGATTGAATTTATTGTCGGCACCCGGAAACGATTTGGTGGCTGCATCGGCACTCGGATTTAGCGGTTGCCAGATGGTATTGTTTACTACAGGGCGCGGAACACCGTTTGGCAGTTTTGTGCCTACCATGAAAATTTCTACCAATTCCGATTTATTCAACAAAAAGAAAAACTGGATAGATTTTAACGCCGGCACTTTGCTTGAGGGCAAAACGATGGACGAGCTTTTGGAAGACTTTGTACAGTTTATTATTGAAGTTGCCAGTGGCAAAAAGTTAAACCACGAAAAAACCGGGTTTAAAGAAATTGCCATTTTTAAAACAGGCGTAACGCTTTAGCGATCATAATTGAGATGTATTATTTTAAGTCCCTGCAGCCGTTGGTTGCGGGGATTTTTTATTCAGCGAGACCCAAATAACAGGAGAGAAACGAACTGTAATTTGATGGTCGAACTAATCTCGATAGCTGAGCGTATCGGGACTACTGAATTATACTTCGACGCTTGTTATTAAACTAAATTATTATTGATACCTCGTTCGCTTGCTAAGAGGAAGTTCATTCTGCCTCCTCAAGTTCCAGCACCTGTCCCGCACCTTCAAGTTTTGTTTTTATATCCTCATACTGAAGTGCATGAATTGGCGTTTCTTCTTCCAATGCCATTGCAGCAATCATTGCAGCACTTTGCCCAAGTATCATAAAAACGGGTTCCATCCGAATGGAGCCAAATGCAATGTGCGAGCTTGAAACAGCAACCGGAACGAGTAAATTTTCACATTCTTCCTGTTTTGGAAGAATCGATCCCAGTGCAATTTGATAAGGCAAATGCGGGTGAACACCAATGTCGCCTTCGTTTTGCACAAAACCTTCGGGTGTAATGTATCGTTGGGTATTGTGTGAGTCCATCGTGTACGAACCCATTCCAATAGAGTGAGGAACCTGCGATTTTCCCAGCACTTCATTCTCGGTCATTACAAATTCGCCAATCATACGCCGGGCCTCGCGTACATAAATCTGATGAGGCCAGTTTCCGTTATCGGTGAATTCATCTTTTGCCAAACCCCATTGTTTCATTTCATTTTGTATTTCATCAGGAATTCGTGGATCGGTAGCATAAAAATAAAGCAGCCCTTTCTGGTAGTTTTCGTGTTCGCGAATAATCTCTGCCCGCCGTTCGTAGCTGGCTTCGGGGTAGTCGTAGTTCATGCCAATATTATCGAAACTAAATGGCCCGTGGTTGTTTACATCGGTTTTGTGGTTCGGAATCGGATCAAATTTATTAAATGTCTCGCGCCATCCGTGGGTTAACACCCTAACCAACAGTTCGTATTGTGCGGGATCGTAATTGTCAGGTTGCTCGATAGGAACACGGTTATCCGGAACTTTTGTTAGGCACATTCTGAAACAATAAGCCTGGATACGTTCATCGCCATCTCCTTTTTCCCCCGGATCATCGGTTGAAATACGGGGCAAAACGCCACTTGTCGGATCACCGGGCACAACATAAGGACTGATATTCATGCTGCCGAAATGGTGTCCGTGATGAAGGACGCCCGTTTGTATTCCATTCCATTGCTCGTTGTACACCGCGTTTGCTTCGCGGCCAAGGTGGTAATTCACGCCGGCAGCCGCCATTAAATCACCTTCGTAAGTGGCATCGATAAATATTTTTGCAGTGTACTTCTCGCCGTTCAGCATGGTAATGGAAACGATTTTGCCGTTTTGTTTTTCCACACCATTCTCACGGTTGAGCCAGCGATCTCTGACAACACGAATATTGTTCTCGCTGATAAAATCCTCAAAAACCTGCTCGGCCACGTGAGGTTCAAAAATCCACATGGTACGTTTATCGCCGTCAATTGCCGGTGTGCCTTGTCCGGTGTTGCCATATTCTTCGCGCTTTTCCCATTGCCAGGCTTCGTCGGTTTGGTAATGCGCATACACACGCTGATAAAATTCTCTTGCCAGCCCGCCAATTACACTTTTATTTCCGGTGTCGGTAAATCCTAGTCCACTCGATGTTAGTCCACCCAGATGTTTATCGGGGCAAACAATTATAACCGATTTATTCATTTTTGCCAGCTGAACAGCAGCGGTTACAGCCGCCGAAGTGCCACCATATATTACAACATCGGCATTTGTAAGCTTTGCATCCTGTTTGGGATTACAGCCGAAAAACAAATAGACAATACTAAAGAGGATGGGGATGAGATGTTTAGTTTTCATAGGTAATCAGGTTTAGTTAAAAGCAGTAAACGGATGTATATCGTTAATCTTTGGTAATGAAATCCGTTTACCGGTTGAATTTAAGTTTTGATTTTGAGGGAACAAAATATTTATAATGGAAAAGGGGTAATATACTACCACTTGTTGTGTGAATTTATGTGTTGTTCATAATAGCTAATCCTACATTTTAGAAAGGCAAGGTCTTTTATTTCGGTTTATAATATTTATTTTCATTTGTAAATTCAAAATGTAATTTAGAAACTGTCGAAAGTAGCAATATATTGCAAAGGTGCTGAGCTGTGTGTCAAAAATCCTTTTGTTGCCTGATTTTGGGATTGAAGTGTTATCGCGGCATTGGGCTTTTTATGCTAGTGTTAATAAATATTCAACCTGTTGTCAAATACATAAGCTAATAATTCTCATTTCGTCCAGAAATTTATCTTTGTCTATTGCAAAAAGTTTTTTTTGTAAAACCGGACTGGAAACCAAGAGAAGAACAATTTTCAATTTAATACTAAACCGTAGCCAAAAGCTACATTAAAAATTATCAATTTATGAGCAGTATATTTATTATAGTGCCAGCTGCCTCGATTTTGGCATTGGTATTTGCCTGGTTTTTCTTCAAATCAATGATGAAGAATTCAGAAGGTACTGACCGGATGAAAGAAATTGCACAATACGTTCGTGATGGAGCAATGGCTTATCTGAGACGACAGTACAAAGTAGTATTTATCGTTTTTGTGGTTCTGTTTATACTACTTGCCATTATGGCATTTTTCAAAGTTCAAAACCCGTTTGTTCCTATCGCTTTCCTTACCGGTGGTTTTTTCTCCGGTTTGTGTGGCTTCCTGGGAATGAAAACCGCAACCTTTGCATCGGCACGTACAGCCCACGGAGCTTCGCAGTCGTTAAATAAAGGTTTGCAGGTAGCTTTCCGTAGTGGAGCGGTTATGGGACTTGTTGTTGTAGGTTTTGCACTTCTCGATATTGCAGCCTGGTATTTGTTTTTGAGCGAGGTTGTTTTTACACCGGAACATATGATAAACGGTGTGCATTTCCTTGGGCTCGACTTTGTTCATGCAGGAACTACAGAACAACAAAAGCTGGTTGAGATTACAACAACGATGCTTACCTTCGGAATGGGTGCATCTACACAGGCCTTGTTTGCACGTGTTGGTGGTGGTATTTATACCAAAGCTGCCGACGTTGGTGCCGACCTTGTAGGAAAAGTTGAAGCCGGTATTCCTGAAGACGATCCGCGTAACCCTGCAACAATTGCCGATAACGTTGGTGATAACGTAGGTGATGTGGCCGGTATGGGAGCCGACCTTTACGAATCGTATGCAGGTTCTATTTTGGCAACCGCGGCATTGGGTGCTGCACTTCCTGCCATTGCACTGGAAAGTGCTAAGATCGATCCGATAAAAGCCGTTACAGCTCCGATGATTGTAGCTGCAATTGGTATCGTCCTGTCGATAATTGGTATTTTTATGGTACGTACCAAAGAGTCGGCAACACAGAAAAACTTATTACGTGCATTATTTATCGGAACTTTTGGTAGTTCTGTTCTTATTCTGATAGCTCTGGTTGGATTGGCTTTTGCAGGTTGGATTACCTGGGGAGTTTTCTGGGCTGTAATTATCGGTTTGGCTGCCGGTGTAATCATTGGTCAGGCTACTGAATATTATACTTCTGATGAGTACAAACCAACAAAAGGAATTGCCGAGCAGGCGCAACAAGGTCCGGCTACGACTATTATCGATGGTATTGCTGTTGGTATGAGTTCAACCTGGATTCCTGTTGTAACCATTGTACTGGGAATTTTAGGCGCTTTTTATGCTGCCGGTGGTTCATCGCAATTTGCAATGGGGGTTTACGGTATTGGTTTTGCCGCGGTAGGGATGCTATCTACGTTAGGTATTACACTGGCTACCGATGCTTTCGGACCAATTGCTGACAATGCAGGTGGTAACGCCGAGATGGCTGAGCTTCCTCCGGAAGTACGTGAACGTACTGATGCTTTGGATATGCTGGGAAATACAACAGCTGCAACCGGTAAAGGATTTGCAATTGGTTCTGCGGCGCTTACTGCCATGGCACTTATTTCGGCTTATATGGAAGAAGTTCGTTTGTGGTTTGGTAAAATTGCCAAAGGCGGCGAAGGATTTGTTACAAAAGGGCAATATATTTTCTATAACGATGTGGCTCCTGCGGTTCACGACGGAATGCAGACGGTGAAAATTTCGACAGCTTCGGTAAAAGATTTTTCGGCTGCCTACGATATTACACTTTTCAACCCGATGTTCCTGGGAGGTCTTTTCCTCGGATCGATGATGGCTTTCCTTTTTAGCGCACTTACCATGAAAGCTGTAGGTCGTGCTGCTTCTGCGATGGTAGAGGAGGTACGTCGTCAGTTCCGCGAGATTAAGGGTATATTGGAAGGAACAGCAACTCCGGAATATGCCAAATGTGTTGAGATCTCAACTAAAGGTGCTCAGCGCGAAATGTTGTTGCCTTCGCTGGTAGCTATTATTGTACCGATTATTGTTGGTGCAGCAATGGGGGTTGCAGGTGTTATTGGTCTGTTGGCCGGTGGATTGACTGCCGGTTTTACACTGGCTGTGTTTATGAACAATGCAGGTGGTGCCTGGGATAACGCTAAAAAGTACATTGAAAAAGGAAACTATGGTGGAAAAGGAAGTGAAGCTCACCATGCAGGTGTTGTTGGTGATACCGTTGGTGATCCTTTTAAAGATACTTCAGGTCCTTCTTTGAATATTTTGATAAAACTGATGACTATGGTTTCGGTTGTAATGGCCGGTTTAACTGTAACATTAAGTTTGCTGTAGACCACTCAGTCCCCTAAAGGGGAAGGAATAACTTAAAGAGAAATTTTATTATAAAGAAACCATCTGTCGGGAGGCAGGTGGTTTTTTTTATGTACCGGTAAAATGAAATTCTTACCATCTTTCCATCTCAAGTCTCACTTTCTCTCAGTCTCAAAATCTTAGTGTCTCTATCGCACATAAACAAAATTTAACTTCGTAATTGAACAAATTATTTGTAAATTCAGTTACACTAAGAAAAACGTAAATTCTAATCATTAAAAATACTACCATGGCAAATCTTACAACAACTTATATGGGTGTAGAGTTAAAAAATCCACTCATACTTGGAGCAAGTAACTTAGTAACGAAACCCGATGTAATTAAACAAATTGAAGAAGCCGGAATTGGGGCGATTGTATATCGTTCGCTTTTCGAGGAGCAAATTCAACTCGAAAGTCTGCAAATGGATGAGCTGCTTAGCGAATATGAAAACCGAAACGCAGAAATGACCGATCTTTTTCCTGGCCTGGAACACGCCGGACCAAAAGAGCATTTATACAATTTGGAAAAACTGGTAAAAAGTGTTGATGTTCCTGTATTTGCAAGTCTGAATGCCATTTACGAACCAACCTGGGTTGAATATGCGCAGGAACTGGAGAAAACAGGTGTAGCAGGTTTGGAAATAAATCTGTACGCAGTGCCGGGGTATTTCGAGGTTACCGGCGAATCGATTGAAGACAAGCAGGTGCAAATTGTTAAGGCCATTAAACAGGTGGTTAAAATTCCTGTAAGTGTAAAAATGAGTTTGTTTTACACCAATCCGTTGAATTTTATTAAAAAGGTTGATGAGGCCGGTGCTGATGGTTATGTACTATTTAACCGCTTTTTCCAACCCGAAATAGATATTGAGAAAGAAGAATATTTCTATCCCTGGGAATTAAGCAACCCAAAAGACCATATGGTAGGTTTGCGTTATGCCGGCTTGTTACATGGTAACGTTGAGGGAAGTATTTGTATTAGCCGTGGTATTTACGATGCCAACGATGTAATTAAAATGCTGCTTGCCGGAGCCGATGTGGTTCAAATGGTAAGTACTATTTACCGTAATTCACCATCAGTAGTTTCAGATATTCTCATGGATATTAATAAGTGGATGGACGATAAAGGATACAAAACGCTTGATGATTTCAGAGGAAAACTGTCTCGTAAAAATATGAAAGACCCGTTTGCATACCAGCGGGCACAATATGTGGATATACTAACGAAATCGGAAGATATCTTCAAAAAATATCCGATGGTTTAATAGAGTAATTTTTCGTAGCATTGAAAAACAGGAGCCGTTTTGGTTCCTGTTTTTTTTTGTCGTTACCAGGAGGCGTGATCCCAAAAACTTGAGAACTTAACAATGTTTTGATTATTTATATTTTGTGCTAACTTCGTAGAAAACAAATCAATACACCTTTAATCATGAAAAAACTAAGTTTTCTCCTCAGTCTCAGTTTGGCATTCCTACTGTTTCTGGGTTCGTGCACTACCACAAAACAAAGCGATGACAAACTTTCGGTTCCTTACGTTCAGTATCAGCTGGATAACGGTCTTGATGTAATTCTACACCAGGATAAATCAGATCCGATTGTTGCAGTTGCGATTATGTACCATGTCGGTTCAAACCGCGAAGTTCCCGGAAAGACCGGCTTTGCTCACTTGTTTGAGCATATGATGTTTCAGCAGTCAGAAAATGTTGGTCAGGATGAATTCTTTACAAAAATTCAGTCGGCCGGAGGAACATTAAACGGCGGAACAGGAAACGACCAGACCATTTATTATGAGGTTGTTCCGAAAAATGCACTGGAAATGGTGCTTTGGATGGAATCAGACCGAATGGGTTTCCTCGAGAATACCGTAACCAAATCGGCATTTGCCAACCAGCAAAATGTTGTTCAAAATGAAAAACGTCAATCCTACGACAACCGCCCTTACGGTTTTAACCAGTGGGTAATTGCCAAAAATTTGTATCCCGAGGGGCATCCGTATAACTGGACTGTAATTGGCGAAATGGAAGACTTGTTCAATGCGTCGGTAGATGATGTAAAAGCATTTCACTCGAAATTTTATGTACCTAACAATACCACGATTGTGTTGGCCGGCGATTTTGAGGAAGAGGATGTTAAACCAATGCTCGAGAAGTATTTTGGTGAAATTAAGGGTGGCGAAAAAGTGGAAGATATGGAGCCGCAGAATATCACATTGGATGAAACTAAAAAGCTGTATCACGAAGATAATTTTGCCAGAACACCCCAGTTAACGATGATTTGGCCAACTGTTGAGCAGTACAACGACGATGCTTACGCACTAAGATTTCTGGCTCAAGTGTTAGGAAGTGGCAAAAAATCGCCTTTCTATCGGGTGATTGTGAAGGACAAAAAATTAGCACCGCGGGCATCGGTATTCAGCCGTGCGATGGAGTTGACCGGACAGTTTACTATTTCGGTAAATGCCAATGCAGGCACAAGTCTTGCCGAAGTTGAAAACGCGGTGTTCGAGGCATTTCAGCTTTTTGAAGAGGAAGGAATTACCGAGAAGGACCTGGAGAAACACAAAGCCGGGTTGGAAACTCAATTTTATAACGGCGTAAGTTCTGTATTGAACAAATCGTTTCAGTTGGCAATGTATAACGAATTTGCAGGATCTCCTGGATTTATCGAGGAAGATATTGCAAAAATTCAAGCCGTAACGATTGAAGATATCAAACGGGTTTACGACAAATATATAAAAGGGAAAAATTACCTGGCAACCAGCTTTGTTCCTAAAGGGCAGCTTGATTTGATTGCCGAAAATTCGGTTGATGCAGGTATTGTTGAAGAGAATATTTTAGAGGCTACCCAGGTTGATCAGTCGGCCATTGCCGAAGAAGAAATAATTGCAAAAACACCAACCGAGTTTGATCGCTCGGTGGAACCGGCAAAAGGACCCGATCCTGAAATTTCGGTGCCTGAGGTTTGGACTGATGAAACTACAAACGGCATTAAAGTTTATGGTATCGAGCAAAACGAATTGCCTTTGGTTCAATATTCGATAGTTATGGACGGCGGTCATATTCTGGCTCCAACAGATAAAGCAGGGGTGGCAAGTTTTATGGCCAGTATGTTAATGGAAGGTACGGCAACAAAAACGCCCGAAGAACTGGAAGAAGAAATCGATTTGCTTGGTGCTAATATCAGTGTTCGAGCCGGAACCGAAAATATTTCGGTTTATGTAAACAGTCTTACCCGAAACTATGAAAAAACGCTGGCACTTGTTGAGGAGATTTTATTGCAACCGCGTTGGGACGAGGAGCAGTTTGAACTGGTAAAATCGCGCATGATAAACAATGTAAAACGCAACGAGGCCAATCCTGATTATTTGGCAATGGTGGCATTCGATAAGTTGGTTTACGGCGACGATAATATATTGGCAATGCCCACTTCCGGCACTGTTGAAAGTCTGGAATCGATAACCATGGATGACCTGAAAGATTTCTACAACAAAGCAATTTCGCCATCGGTGGCGAGAATGCATGTAGTTGGAAAAATCGATCAAGAAAGGGTTGTTACAGGGCTAGCCGGTTTAAGCTCGAACTGGGAAGCGCATGAAGTTGTATTTCCTGAAATTGCAGCGCCGAAACTTCCGGAGAAATCAACCATCTATTTTGTTGATGTTCCGGGTGCTAAACAGTCGGTAATTAATATTGGACAAAATGCCATCCCACGCACTTCTGACGATTTTGAGAAGGCGACGGTAATGAATTACAAGTTGGGTGGTAGTTTCAACGGAATTGTGAACCTTATCCTGCGCGAAGAAAAAGGCTATACTTATGGTGCCCGGACTTATTTCTCGGGAGGTAAAAATTACGGAACATTCCAGGCCAGCTCAAGCGTTCGTACTACGGCTACTGAAGAATCGGTACAAATTTTTAAAGACGAGATTGAAAAATACCGGGAAGGAATTTCGGATACCGATTTGCAGTTTACCAAAGATGCGCTGATAAAATCGAATGCCCGTGGATTTGAAACGCTCGGTGCATTACATTCGATGCTTACCACTATTAGTGCTTACGATCTGCCTTTCGATTACGTGAAGCAAGAGGAAGAGTTTATTAAGTCGTTAACGCCTGAGCAGCACAAAGAACTGGCTCAGAAATTATTGGATCCCGAACACATGTATTATGTTGTTGTTGGAGATGCAGAAACGCAACTTGCAGCATTAAAGAATATCGGTTTAGGCGACCCGGTTTTATTCGAATTGTAATATTGGGTAAAAAAGAAAAGAGCCGTTCTGAAATTTACAGAACGGCTCTTTTTTTATAGTTTGTTGCTTTTACAATCCACTAAAATCAACATCGTTGAAAAGAATCGATGGTGTGCGCCACGATGAATCTTCGCGCACGTCGTTACCAATTTCTCCAATGTTTGCCCATAAGGTTTTCATGTTTCCGGTAATATTCATTTCAGTAACCGGTTTAACAAGCTCACCGTTCTCCACTAAAAATCCTTCAATACCGTACGAGAAATCACCGGTTGATCCGTTGCTGTTACCCCCGTTAAATCCGGTAACAAAAATTCCTTTTTTTACCGATGCAATTAATGCGTCGAGGTCTTTATCGCCGGTTTCAAAAACAAGGTTGGTCGTCGATCCGCTGTTGGGCTCCATTTCCAGTTTTTTGCCGTAGTAAGTGTCGATGTAATACCTTTTTAAAACGCCTTTTTCAAAAACAGAGCGTTTTTTGGTAGCAATACCTTCGCCATCAAACAGGCGCGAACCACGGCCTCCGATAATAAACGGATCGTCGGTTAGCGTTAGCTTCTCAGAAGCTACTTTTTCGCCAAGTTTATCGATAAGGAATGAATTTTTCTGCTGGATAGCTGATCCGTCAAGTGCATTCATCAGCGGGCTGAAAATGCGGCTTACCACACGGTTTTCAACGATCATCGGCATGGTTCCCGATTCGATCTTTTTCGCACCGATTTTATCAAGCGCACGTTTTAGTGCGGTTGTTCCTGTTCCTTCTTTTTTTAATTCGTTGTATATTATCGAAGTCTCTCCCCAGCCAAATTCCGGGCGGGCATCGCCATCGCCTTTTACCGAAACATTGGTGTATATTCCAAAGTACGAGTTGGCTGTGTCGCCCTCGAAACCATTGCTGTTTACCATTACGCGCTCATTCAATCCGTCGTAATAACTACTGGACACCGATATAATACGCTCGTTGCTTCCCAGAATTTCTTTCTCGGCAGCAAAGGCAACCTGTATTTTTTCTTCCGGGTCAACGTTGCCAAAATTTTCGTCTAAGGAACCCAGATCTTGTCCATCACCTTTGTAATACAATTCAGGATCGGGCAGTGTTCTGAATTCATCTTCCGACAGGTATTTTGTGCCTTCAATAGCTTCTTCAATAAACCGTGCCAGATCTTCTTTATTTAAGCGGCTGGTGGAGTGCGATGAGTATTTTTTGTCGACAAACAAACGAATAGATAAATTGCTTTGCAGCGCCTGTTCCAGTTTGTCAATTTTTTCTTCGCGCACTTCAACACTGCTGCTTTGGTTGTTCGATATGTTTACGCTTACTTCCTGGGCTCCGTTCTCCAATGCATGATTCATAGCCCATTTTGCCAATGTATATTTTTCTTCTTTTGTCATGGTTTTAAAATTTAAACATTAAACACTGCATGTGCTATGCATTTGTTCCTCCAACGGTCATTTTTTTCACTAAAACAGTTGGCAAACCAAGTGTAACCGGAACCGATTGTCCGTCTTTTCCACAGGTCCAGGTGCCGCTGTCGTTTTTGTAGTCGTTGGCAGCCATCGAAATGTCGGCCAAAGCCTGAGGTCCGTTACCAACAATATTAATGTCCTTGATAGGAGTGGTGAGTTTTCCGTTTTCGATAATGTAACCCGATTTTACAAAGAAGGTAAAGTCGCCGGCACCGATTTTAACCTCGCCATTGGTGAAATTGTCGACATAAACGCCGTAATCAACAGCAGCAAAAATTTCTTCGGTGGTGTGCGGACCATTTTCCATGTAGGTTGATCGCATTCGTGGAATTGGCATGTGGCGGAACGATTCGCGACGTCCGTTACCTGTTGGTTCAACACCATAATATTTGGCACTGATCCGGTCGTGCAGGTAGCTGTTCAGGATACCGTCTTTTACCAGGTAGGTTTTTTGTACGTCGTTTCCTTCGTCGTCTATATTAATGGCTCCGCGGTCGTTTGGCAGCGTACCATCGTCGATAATATTAATGAAACTTTCAGCAACTTTTTTATTCAGTTTGTCGCTGAAAATAGAAGTTCCTTTTCTGTTGAAATCGGCCTCAAAAGTATGGCCAATGGCTTCGTGAAGTAAAATTCCCGAACCTCCGGCCCCTAAAACTACAGGCATTTCACCGGCTTTAGGTTTCCCGGCTTTAAACAGCAGATTGGTTTTTTCAACGGCTTCGTTGGCCAGTTCGTCAACCAAATCTTCAGTCAGCCACTCAAAACCGCGGCGAACCGACCGTGCTGAATAAGCATTCTCGATTTGTTCACCTTCCTGCATAACACAAACCGCATAAAAGCTGACCATTGGTCGGTAATCGTAGGTTAGACGCCCTTCCGAGTTGTAAAACATTACGTAACTGCTTTCATCGCTCATTCCGGCATTTACTTTTATTACCTTTTCATCGAGGCCAAATATTTTATCGTTTACCTTTTGTACAAAAGGCACTTTGTCTTTCACCGAAACATCTTCCCACTTTTTCGAAATTTTGTAGTAGTTGGCGGGCAGTTTTTCGTTGTAGTCGGCAGCAGTAAAACTGGCGCTGCTGTTGGCAATGTTAGCGGCCATTTTTGCTGCATTCAGCATATCGTCGAGCGCAATATTTTCGGAGTAGGCAAAACCGGTTTGGTCGCCTTTTAGCACACGAATACCAACTCCGAAATCGATGTTGGAATAAGCGCGGTTTACTTTCCCGTCTTCAAGCGCCAGGCTGTTTGAAATTTTGTGTTCAAAAAATAAGTCGGCATAATCGCCGCCTTTACTCATGGCTGTTGCAATAACTTTTTGCAACATTTCGGTACTGACTTCAAAATGGTCTAAATAACTTTTCACGTCTGCTGAAATTTGTACGTTTTGGCACGATTGCACAAAGGGAGGTAAAACCATACTTCCCGCTGCAAACATACCACTTGTTTTAATAAAATCACGTCTGTCAACTTTCATAGTGCATGTATTGTTTTTAATTTTCAAATTTCGTGTTTGTTTTTCACCAATCAATTGGTAATGCCAGTGCGATTAAAATTACATTTCCTAAATAATATCTCCAATATGCAACGATAAAAAATGATAAAACATGGGGGTGAATTCCGATTTGGGGGCTACATGGCGAAAAAATGTAAATATCTGAGAGGGGAGTGTGAATATTCAGCGCATTTTTTATTATACATGAAGAAATTTTGCGGGGGTGTAGTTTATTTTGGGGTGTTTGACAAAAATCTATTTTCAATGTAAATTTTGTATTAATTTATTACATTTTGTTATAAATATGCTTCAACAAGTTTCATTTAAGCATATTTTTGTGGGAGACAGTTAGAAAAAATCTATTTTTAAATAAAATTTATTACATCATGAAATCAAAATTGGAATACATTTGGTTGGACGGAAGTGTACCAACTCAGCAGCTTAGAGCAAAAACGCGTGTAGCAGATAATTTTAGCGGTAAATTGGAAGACTGTCCGGTATGGTCTTTCGATGGATCTTCAACTAACCAGGCCGGTGGTGGTGCTTCTGACCTTCTTTTGAAGCCTGTTTTCATTTGTCCTGATCCAGACCGTAAAAATGCATACCTTGTTTTAACTGAAGTTCTAAATCCTGATGGAACAGCTCACGAAACCAATGGTCGCGCTCATATCGAAGAAGAAGATGAAGACTTCTGGTTCGGTTACGAGCAAGAGTATTTCCTTTACGATCCACAAACTCGTTTGCCTTTAGGTTTCCCTGCAGGAGGTTTTCCTGAGCCACAAGGACCTTACTACTGTGGTGTAGGTGGTTCTAAATCTTTCGGTCGTGCGATTGTTGAAGAGCATTTCGATATTTGTTTGGAAGCCGGTTTGAACGTTGAAGGTATTAACGCTGAGGTAGCTGCCGGACAGTGGGAATTCCAGATTTTTGCTAAAGGTGCCCACAATGCGGGTGACCAAATCTGGATGGCTCGTTTCCTTTTGGAGCGTACTGCTGAAAAATATGGTGTTGACGTTGAGTGGCATCCAAAACCACTTGGAAAAGATCTTGACTGGAACGGTTCAGGTATGCACGCTAACTTCTCAAACGGTTTAATGAGAACTTGTGGCGACGAAAAAGTATTTAATGCAATTTGCGAAGAGTTCGGTAAGCACATTAAAGAACATATTGATGTTTACGGAGCGTACAACGACCAACGTTTGACCGGATTGCACGAAACTGCTGCCATCACTGATTTCAGCTATGGTGTTTCTGACCGTGGTGCTTCAATCCGTATTCCTGTAGGAACTGTTGAGGATGGCTGGAAAGGTCGTTTGGAAGACCGTCGTCCTGCATCAAATGGTGATCCTTATAAAATTGGAGCAAGAATTATTAAAACTGTTCATGCTGCAAAAATTTAAGACATATTTGCAAAATAAAAAAGAAACTGTCCTTATTGTAGGGCAGTTTTTTTTTGCTCAAATTTGTCGTCGCAAAAATTAATGCCCTAAAAGTAATAGTCATGATAAGGAAGCAAATTGAAATAAAACGTCACTTATTTGAAGAGACTTCGCATTCGCCATCGTTGGTTGATATTGTTGGAGAAGAACAACTGGATGATGTGGTGGATTTTTGTTTCATTGAAAATCCTTATTTCCCTGGAGAAGCATTAATACGCAGACTTCAGGATAAACTACCCGAAGTACTTAAAGCATACCCATCGAGTAACCCAAAACTTGCGCAACAGGATTTGGCTGCCGTTTTGCACATAAAACCCGAATACCTTGTTTTGGGAAATGGCGCCACCGAGCTGATTACGATTATTCAAAACAACTTTGTTGAGGATATGGGAATCCCTGTTCCAACTTTTAGCGAATACATCGATAAGATTCAGAACCTTGAAAAGGTGAAGTTGTTTCAGTTACCTGCCGGCAAACAATATCAGCTTGATTTGGAAGAATATGCTGATTGGCTGATTGATGAAAAAATTTCTTCAGCGCTAATTATTAATCCCGGAAATCCAACGGGGCAGTTGCTTTCGATTGAAAAAATAACCGCTTTTTTAAACCGTACGAAGCATTTAAAGCTGGTGCTGCTTGATGAGTCGTTTATCGATTTTGCAGGCGAAGAAATTCCAAGTCTCATGCCTGTGGTTGAACAGTTTCAGAATTTGGTAATTGTACGCAGCATGAGTAAACATTGCGGTGTGCCGGGCTTACGTTTGGGCTATTGCTGCACCGCCAACGAATATTTCCTGCAACAAATAAGAAATGCATTGCCCGTTTGGAATATAAACACGCTGGCCGAGTACTTTTTAACACAGCTAAAAGATTCCGATATTGAATACCACCAGGCCCGCAGACATGTTATTTCGGATGTTAGGGAACTACATGAGGCACTGCGTAATATTAAAGGATATGAGGTTTACCCCACGAACAGTAATTTTATTCTGGTGAAAATAAATTTTGCCATGAGCGCCTACGATTTGCAAATGAAATTACTGCAGGATTTTGGCGTGTACGTGCGTGACTGTTCCAACAAAATAGGGCTTGATGATAAGCACATCCGAATTGCATCAAAAGGCCGTGATAAGGATCAATTACTGATTCATGCACTGAAAGCGGTGGCAGCAGAGTTGTAAGGTGAACTTTTAGATTACAGTCGCAGTTTACAGTCTCAGTTTGCAATCGTAGCATCCAGTATCTAGTATCCAGCATCCAATATCCAGTATCCAGACCACATTAAAAATCAATAACTGCCGAGTCGCAAACGTAAGTTGGAATAATTCCCGAACTGATAATTTTAATATTCGCGTTATCCGGTAATGTATTTCCCGATAAAACGAGTACGGTGTCCAATCCGAATTTGTTTCCGCCAATAATATCGGTGAAAAGCGTGTCGCCAACCATTAAAATCTCGTTTCTTTGAATGTTGGGAACATCCTGCATAGCACGTTCGTAAGCCAGCAGGAACATTTGGGCATCGGGTTTTCCGAAACGTATAAATTTCTTCCCTAAAATTTGTTCAACCAGATCGGCCAGCCCACCTATGGCAACCGAAATATCGTTTTTATTTACCGGGTAGTTAATGTCGGTGTTAGCAACAATAACGGTCATATTTTTGTGGCGCAGCAAATTGATGGTCTTGTCGATATCCTTATTCCAGTCAAATCCTTCATCGTCGAGAAAAGCAAACGATTTTATGTGTTCCAGATCGTTCAGGTCTACATCGCTGATGGGGACTGTTTTTTGCCCCGCTGTTTCCAGGTAGTGAGCCGAATCTTTAGTTCCAAGGTATGCCACCGCTTTTCCGTTGGCCAGTTTTGTTTTAAAGAACTCCATGGCCAGCATTCCCGATGATAAAATTTTATCGGTGGTAATAGTGGTCAGGCCTCTTTTCTGATACCAGTTCGATAGTTCCTCCGGACTTCTTGATGAGTCGTTGGTTAATACGTAATAAGGAATTCCTTTCGATTCTAAATATTTGAAAGTATTTCCTACTCCCTCAATCAGTCCCGAATGATTTTTTAATACACCAAAAGCATCAAAAAATACGGCCCTGTAGTTTTTCACTACACTTCTAAAACTTTTTGTTCTCATAATAGTACAGCATCAGAGTTTTAATGTTTTCAAAATTTTCTCTACACGGTATTTGGCTTCCATGGCAGGAAAATACGTTTCATAGGCTTCCTTAATCAGTTTGGTAGAATAGTATTTTCTGAAAAAGTATGGCCCGTCTTTAATAACATAGTTTAAAATAAAAAAGCGGTAAACTTCTTTAATTAAATGTACTTCGGGTGGTGTAAGCGGAAAAACCTTGTGGTATTCTTTCAGAAATAGCATAAAGCGGTCTTCCAT
The DNA here is from genome assembly GCF_963674925.1 of uncultured Draconibacterium sp. Taxonomy (NCBI): domain Bacteria; kingdom Pseudomonadati; phylum Bacteroidota; class Bacteroidia; order Marinilabiliales; family Prolixibacteraceae; genus Draconibacterium; species uncultured Draconibacterium sp. The sequence goes on along the minus strand of NZ_OY771648.1, from coordinate 164,823 downwards.
TAAGGTATCTACCTTGTAACTGAAAACGGTACGGTCGCCAACATCGGAAACCACGCGGCTAAAAAAGTAAAAGTCCATTACGCGCGACGACATTCGGAACCAGTCGTAATCCCAGCGCGAATAAAACTTTCCGTCGCCTGTTATCGAAAAATTACCAATGTTCCAGTCAACCAAAACGGGGATGGTTTCAATTTCAGTGTTATAATTTACGCGGTCTGCATTTGCCAAAAAATAATCGGCATGTCGCAGAATCAGATCCTTGTGCGACTCTTCCATCTGTATTTCGCTCTTTCGGATCGAGCGTTTTAGTTTCTGAATATCAGTAATTACATTTTTCGAGGATTGTGGCAACTGGTTCGAAACGTTGGTGCACGCTTTATGAAAACGAGCCAACTCGCGGCCCAGTTTTTTTATGTGTTTTTCTTCCAGCCGGCGGGGCAGTTTATAACGTATCTGGATGGGATTGTAGAATACCACCCAGGCGCTTCGCTCGCGTTCGTGGTAGCGGTATATATACAGCTCGTTACGTTTTACCAGCGATTGTGCCAAAAACATTTGATAAGGGTACTCGAGGTTGTTGGCCAGGTTGTTTATAATAATGTGGTCTTCCCTGAAGTCTTCAAAATTGCCGTATTCCGAAATTTTTGCAAAAACAGGTTCGCGTTTGTAAAACGATATTTTGTATACATGATTCGTGGAAACCTTTGCGCTCACATCAAAAACACCTTTTATCTCGTGTCTTTCTCCATCAAATTCTCTCCAGGCAAGTTTGATTATTTCTCCATAATCCAGTTTCTGCATCATCTCTTTCTTCTTTTTTTCAAAGTTAGTTGGTTTTGCCTTGCAGCCTTCGCGTTGTTTTAAATTATTTCGAAATACCTTTTTAGCTCCCACTGCGGATCGCTGTTGTCGATTTGCTGGCATTCCCATTCGCGGGTAAGGGCGAAATGTTTTACAAATGCCTCGCCAAACAATTCGTTGGCAATTTCCGATTCGGCCATTCTTTTAGTTGCTTTCTCCAGCGAATCGGGCAAAATACCATTCCCGGTTTCCAGATAACCATTTCCCCTGATGGGGGCAATTTCCAGTGGTAATTTATTTTTTATACCGTAAAGTCCGGCGGCCAGTGAGGCTCCAAGGGCCAGGTAAGCGTTGGTGTCCGATCCGGGAACCCGTAATTCGATGCGGGTAGATTTCTCACTTCCCGGAATGGCACGAACTGCACAAGTACGATTGTCAATTCCCCAGGTAAGTGTACGGGGTGCCCAATCGCCGCCGCTCAGTCGTTTATAACTGTTTGGGTTTGGGGCAAATAGTGGCAGTATTTCAGGCAAACATTTTAACAGCCCGGCAATATAATGTTGCATGGTTGCACTCATTCCATCCGCCGAATTCGCATCCAGAAACAAATTCTTCTTTTTGTCCAAATCCCACAAACTTTGGTGGATGTGCCCGCCACAACCCGGAAGCTTTTCATTCCATTTGGCCATAAACGTAGCCACAAAATTGTGTTTATAGGCAACTTCTTTTACCGCCGATTTAAACAGCAAGGCTTTGTCGGCCGCAGCAAGAATCTCGTCATGAATAACAGTAGCCTCCATAACACCGGGCCCGGTTTCGGTGTGCATGCCTTCAAGCGGAATGTCAAACTGCTGAAGCAACTCAAACAGGTCGTTAAAAAAGGGCTGGTTAAGCGAAGTTCTTAAAATTGAATAACCAAACATTCCCGGAGTTATCGGGTGCAAATCTTTATAACCGGCTTCGGCAATTTCGTTGGGCGTGCCCAGAAAATTAAACCACTCAAATTCTTGCGAAAAGATAGGTTTAAAACCCATATCCTCGCTTTGGTGGGCAATACGTTTTAACAAACTTCGTGAGCAAACTGCATCGGCATATTTTGGGTCGTTGCTAAAATCGCCTAATAAAAATGGAGTGTTGTCTTCCCACGGAATCTGGCGGTAAGTTTCGGTGGCAATACTGGCTTTGGCATCGGGGTAGCCGGTGTGCCATCCTGTTAGCTGGCTGTTTTCGTAACACTTGTCGGTGCAGTCCCAGCCAAATATTACATCACAAAATCCCAGCCCGTTTTCCAGGGCACTCAAAAACTTATCTTTATGAATGTATTTGCCCCGCAATATCCCGTCGATATCTGCTACTGCAAACTTTATTTTTGTAAAATTTCGTTCCTTTATTTTGGTAAGTATCTCTTGCTTTTCCATTGCCAGTATCAAATTTATTTTAAAATAAACGATGTTTGAGGAAATAACAAATATCGGCATTATAACTTTTGGTTGAAAGAATGGTGGTAATGATGTGTTGTTTTGTCAAAAAAGTGGAAAATTTCCAGAATAACCCCTCTTCTTGTTGGGCTGAAGTAAATATTTTCTTAAAAAATGAAGTTTAAGCATGATAAATGTCAGCGTTGAGGTTGGAAAATATTATTTTTGAGCACAGACAAAAAACAGACTTAAAGTAAAATTAATCATGGCACAATTTAGATTTAAAGCACTTGATGAAGTGCTTAACCGTAAGCCGGTAGAAATCGAACGCGAGGAAAACCTGGTTTCGGATTACTATGGCATGTTGGTCTTCGATCAGTCAAAAATGAAGAAATATTTGTCGCGCGAAGCCTACAAAGCTGTAACCGATGCGGTAGAACGAGGAACTACGGTTGACCGTAAAATGGCCGACCAGGTAGCTCAGGGAATGAAAGCCTGGGCAATTGAGAACGGTGCAACCCACTACACGCACTGGTTTCATCCCTTAACAGATGGTACCGCCGAAAAACACGATGCATTTATTGTGCATGGTGCCGATGGAGGTGTGATCGAATCATTCTCAGGCAAATTACTGGCACAGCAGGAACCTGACGCTTCGTCGTTCCCGAGTGGCGGTATACGTCAGACTTTCGAGGCTCGTGGCTACACGGCCTGGGACCCGTCATCGCCGGCATTTATCAGCGAAACAACACTTACAATTCCTACCATTTTTATTTCGTATACCGGTGAAGCACTCGATTATAAAACACCTTTGCTGCGTGCTTTAAATACTATCGACAAAGCGGCTACCAGCGTATGCCAGTATTTCGATAAAAACGTTACCCGTGTTCAGGCGAACCTGGGGTGGGAACAGGAATACTTCCTGATTGATGAAGCCTTGTTTATGGCTCGTCCCGACCTGATGTTAACCGGACGAACTTTAATGGGACACGCATCATCAAAAGATCAGCAATTGGACGACCATTATTTCTCATCCATCCCAACGCGTGTAAACAAGTTTATGCAGGATGTTGAGAATGAAGCCTACAAACTGGGAATTCCGGTAAAAACGCGTCATAACGAGGTGGCACCAAACCAGTTTGAGCTGGCCCCGATCTACGAAGAAGCCAACCTGGCCAACGACCATAACCAGTTGTGCATGGACATTATGCAAAAGATTGCCCGCCGTCATAAATTCCGTATTCTTTTCCACGAAAAACCATTTGCCGGAATTAACGGATCGGGAAAACACAACAACTGGTCCTTATCAACTGATACCGGGGTGAATTTGTATTCGCCGGGTAAAAATCCGAAATCGAACCTGCAGTTTTTAACGTTTGTAATTAATACATTAAAAGCTGTTTATGATAACCAGGATTTGCTTCGCGCCAGTATTTTAACCGCATCGAACCAACACCGTTTGGGAGCCAATGAAGCACCTCCGTCAATTATTTCTGTATTTCTGGGCTCAGAAGTTTCGACTATGCTCGATTTAATGGAAGAAGCTGTGGTTGACCGTAAAATGACCCCGGATGAAAAAACAGCTTTAAAACTGAATATCGGTCGTATTCCTGAAATTATTCTCGACAATACCGACCGTAACCGCACATCGCCATTTGCTTTTACCGGAAACCGTTTTGAGTTCCGTGCTGTTGGATCGATGGCCAACAATGCTTCTGCTTTAATTGTGTTAAACACAGCAGTTGCCGATCAGCTGAAAAAGTTTAAGATTGAGGTAGATACCCTGATTGAAAAAGGGGTTAAAAAAGATGAGGCGATCTTTCAGGTATTGAAAACGCTGATCATCGATACTAAGCCAATTCGTTTTAACGGCGATGGTTACAGCGAGGATTGGGTAAAAGAAGCCGAAAAAAGAGGTTTGACCAATATCGGAAATGTGCCGGATTCGCTGGCAGCTTATCTGCGCGAAGATTATATCGACCTGTTCAAAAGAAACGGTATTTTCAATGAGGCCGAAATTGAAGGAAGGGTTGAGGTTGAATACGAGAAATTCATTATGAAAGTGCAGATTGAATCGCGTGTTCTTGCCGATATTGCCATTAACCATATTGTGCCAACAGCAGTAGAGTACCAAACCATGTTGCTCGAAAATGTAAAAAGCCTGAAAGCAGTGTTTCCTGAAGAAGAATTTCTGTCGTTGGCAGCAGGCCGCTTAGACCTGATCAGGGAAGTGGGAGGCCATATTTCTGCCATTAAAGCAAAACGCAAAGAAATGATTGCTGCCCGTGCCAAAGCGAATAAGGTTGAAGATGTGATTGAACGATCAAAAGAATACGATAAAGAAGTACGTCCGTTCCTGGATGAAATTCGCGATCATATCGACCGGCTTGAATTGATTGTTGACAACGAAAAATGGCCTTTGCCAAAGTACCGCGAGCTGCTTTTTGTTCGATAAAAAAGAAGTTTACAACGATACAAAAAAGACTTCCTGGTTTTCGGGAAGTCTTTTTTTGTTGCCGTATACTTAAGCAACTAATAATTCGTTAGATAAAAGACTAAATAATATTATTTGAAATAGTCGGTAAAAAAATTTTACTTTTATTCCCCGAAATTGAATGGGTATGAAGCAGGTTAAACTAGCTGTTTTTGTTTTTATAATCATATTTTTGAGTGGTTGCGGCTCGGCCAGATACGGGCGCGATGCTACGTTGTCGCAGGATATTGGCGAATATTACAAAGCCATTGAAAAATACCGTAAGGCCAGAAAAAATGAAAAGAACCGCCAAAAACGGATCGAATACGCTTATCAGTTGGCAGAATGTTACCGGGCAATTGGATTGTATGATTATGCTGCCCAGAATTACAAATTTGCTATTCGTTTGGGATATGATGACATGGAAGCATTATTGCATTATGCCGATATGTTACGCATTACGCAAAAATACGAAGAGGCCTACGAAACCTACCGCACTTATCTTGATTCTATTCCGGGCGACCAGCGTGCCTTAGATGGTGTTGAAGCCATGCAAAAAACGCAGGAGTGGGTGGCCAATCCTACACGTCACATTATAAATCCTATAAAAGAAATAAACTCACGCGAGAGCGATTTTGCCCCGGTTTTTGTTGGTGGCCGCGATAACGAGATCTATTTTACTTCATCGCGAGAAGCCTCTACCGGTAAAAAAGAGAGTATGATTACCGGGCAAAAATACACCGATATTTACCGCGCAACTTTTGGAATTCAGCGTCAGAAATGGGAAAAGCCCAGGTTATTGGATGAGAGTATGATCATTAATACAGGCGATGAAGAAGGCGCTGTTACCTTAAATGCAACCGGCGAGGAAATGATATTTACGCGTTGCCGCTACGATAAATCGCAGCCCATGGGAGCCGAATTATACTCCACTACTCAGTCGCGGGGTACGTGGTCGGGGCCAATAAAATTGCAAATTGTTGGCGACAGTATTATTGCTGCACACCCCGCACTAAGCCCCGATGGAACGGAGATTTATTTTGTTTCGGATATGGCCGGTGGCCAGGGCGGAAAAGACATTTGGAAGGCAACTGTTGACGGTGGATCTTTTGGAAGACCGGTAAATCTTGGCCCCGCCGTAAATACTTCGGCTGATGAAATGTTCCCTTTTGTACGCGATAACGGAGATCTTTATTTTGCCTCGAACGGCCACATCGGGCAGGGAGGTTTCGATCTTTATCATGCGTACACAAACGACGATGGAATTTTGGTGGTTGAAAATATGGGATCGCCAATGAATTCGCCTTCCGACGATTTTGGTATTGCTTTCGTAAGCGGCGAAAACAAAGGAATGTTCACTTCGAACAGGAAAGGATCACGCGGCGATGATATTTATTCATTTTTAGTGCCTCCCAAAGTTTATCAGATAGAAATTGATGTTTTTAATAAAGAAACGGCATCACATCTGGATGGATCGACCATGCGTGTAATCGGAACCGACGGTACCAACCTGAAAATTCGTGCCCGCGGCGGTAAGTTTAAAATGAAACTGAAACCTGAGACTGAATATATTTTTGCGGCGTTTAAAGATGGTTTCCTGCGCGATAAAGCGGCGGTAAATACCATCGGAATGGAGGACAGTAAGGATTTTCGCTTTACCATGAACCTCACGCCAACCGATGCGCCGATAAAAGTTGATAATATTAATTACGAGTTTGGCAGCTGGGAATTACTCGAAAGTTCGAAAACAGCACTCGATACCCTGGTTCAGATATTGGTTTTTAATCCAACCATTACCATTGAGTTAATGGCGCACACCGATTATGTTGGAAGTGATCAGTTTAACTTCGACCTGTCGCAAAAACGTGCACAAAGTGTGGTGGATTACCTGATTGAAAAGGGAATAAACCCGAATCGTCTGGTAGCGAAAGGTTATGGCGAAACCTGGCCAAAAACGGTGACGCGAAAATTAGCCAATCAGTACGATTTTTTAAAACGCGGTGATGAGCTAACTGAAGAGTTTATTCTGAAATTGCCTGAAGCACAGCAGGAAATTGCCCGTGCAATTAACCGTAGAACGGAGTTCCGGGTACTGTCAACCGACTTTATCGAACGATTCGATGCAGAGCCGGAAGGTTAATTGTCTTCGTCCGGTGCTTCTTCTTTTTCCTCTATTGGTGGTTTAACCACTTTTCGGGTAGAATAATAATCTGTGTGGTACATTTTACGTTTTTTCCGTTTTTGAACAGCCTTGTCAATCGCTTTTAGCGGAACACCCAAAATCGGTAATAAACTCACCGACGCGGCTTCGGTTCGCATCAACCGGTTGTGTTCGGTCATTATTGTTGTAGTTGGATCGCTCTCCGGTTTCATTTTGTTGTATTTAAGGGGTTTGTAGTCGTTTAAAAAATTGAGGTTTTCCTGTGCGCGTTCTGTGTCGGTTTTTCGCTCCGGACTAACTATTACCTCAGGAATTTGGACGTCTTCTGATTCCATTTTAACGATCGGATTCTGCAGCAAATTATACACCTGAACCGATATCCGAAAATAAGAGATGTGTGAGAAAATCAGTGAGTCCTGAGCGCTAACAGCAAGTTTAAAAACCCCGTTGGCTCTTGTAATGTCTTTTTCTAACGTTCTTGGGTTAATTACATACACATCGGCAATTGGAAGCCCTTCGTTGTTTACCGTTTTTCCTTCAAGGATAAAGGTGGGCGAGTCCTGGGCATAAATAATATTACAACAGGTAATGGCTAACAGAATGGTTAATGTTTTCATCTTATTAAAGTTGTTCGTTTTCTAAGGAATAAGATGGAACTCGCATGAATTTAATGATTCGACCAGGTGTGAAAACTTTCTCATGCTCGTTTCATACTATTAAAATTGTTTGCTTTTAGCGGTATAGTATGTAACTCGCACGCGTTTTAATAACCTTGTTGGGTGTCCCATTTTACATGCTCGTTTCATTTTTTGTTTAGTTTTCAGTACAAAGGTCGGAATTACTTGTTTTAAGGTTACTGAAAAAAAACTAAACTATGTTAAAGGTTTTTGAAGGGCGATTTGTTTATCGCGAAGCCGGAGAGTAGGGAATACGAAAATAGAACACGGTACCTTTTCCAATGGCAGAAGTAAAGCCAATATCACCTTTTAGCAGATCGATGTTACCTTTACAGATTGAAAGTCCCAAACCAACACCATCGTAAAATTCTTTATGTTCGTTATGTGCCTTTTGAAAACGTTGAAAGATGTATTGCTGTTTTTCGGGTGAAATGCCAATCCCGGAGTCTTCGATGGTAAACTTCAGCCTATTATTTTCAAGCGTATAGCTTAATTTTATGGTGCCTGCTTCCGTATATTTATTGGCGTTATTGAGCAAATTCATAATTACCTGCCGAAGTTTTCCGGCATCAGTAACAATGTAGCTTTTTTCATCACTCAATCCTTTTTCCGCTACAAATTTTATCGAATCCTTTACAGTGGGTTTAAAAGCTGCATCTATTTCATCAATCATATTGTTCAGGGCAAAAGTGTTGTTGAATACTTTTACATTTCCCGATTCAATCATTGAAATATCAAGGATTTGATTAACGATATATAGCAGTTGATTTGAGCTGTTTCGAATGATGGCCAGGTACTGATTTACTTCTTGCTCATTAAACTCCTGGGTGTTCAGAATATCAGAAAAGCCAACGATACTATTCATCGGAGTTCTTATCTCGTGCGAAATATTTTGTAGAAAAGCTGTTTTTAAAGCGTTGCTTTTTTTCGCCTCGGCTTCTGCTTTTCGTAATTTTATCAGGTGCGATTTTAAAAGTAGGAGCAAGAGTACCGAGGTAGTAGCCACATAAAACCACCCTTTATAGGTTTGAAATTTGGTCAGAATTTCCTGGTTGCTGGTTACCGATAGCAGAAACCGATCGGAGAAAATGATCCAAAGTCCACCGATAAGGAGGTAGAGTAAAGTAATACGGTATTCAAATTTGATCTTTTTCATAAAACAAAGACATAAAAATACAAAATTGTATTTTGCAGTTGTCAGGATTATAAAAAACCGGGGGTTAAAGTTAAATATTTTCCCGAATGTTGTATGCTACCAGTACTTCGCCATGCCTCACCAGAAGCATTCCGTTATAAATGGCCGGCCTCGACCAGTATGGCCCTGAGCCATATTCTATTTTGAACTCACTAACCAGTTCAAACTTTTTCGGGTTTGCTTTAGCCAGTGCGATGTTGCCCCGTTTTTCGTCGCACAGATATAACATATCTTCTGCTGAAATAATAGGTCCTTTGTTATGAAAGTCGCCAATCCAGACAATTTCGCCGGTGTCCCAGTTCATGCACACCCACTTTCCGCTTTGCCGGCCTGTGAAGTTCGAGCCGTAAAGAAAACCATCAATCAGTACTACTCCATGGTTGGCATTATCAAAAGTTTGATCGGCAAATTTTTCGCTGATCGATTTTCCATCGGGAGCGATTTGTAGCATCGACGACTTAACATCCCAACCGCTTGTAATCCACAAACAGCTGTCGTGATAAGTAGGAACGTTGGTTAAAATGGTTGTGTTATCTCCGTTTTCGCTGAGGTAATTATGCTGAAAACTCCACATAATTTCTCCGGTTTCGGCGCTCAGGCTGATAACGTGGGTTTGGTTGGCCGTAATAATGTATTTTTTACCGCAATGTTTAATCAGAGCGGGTGTAATGTTCGACCGTTTTGCATGCATCGTTTCCGATTTCCAGACCAACTCACCGGTCATTTTATCAAGCGCCACAACCATTGCTGTTTCTCCACCTATCGATGCAATTATTTTGTCATCCACCAAAAGTGGCGACTCGGAAACTCCAAACATGTCCCAGTCACTTTGATATTTCTCGTGCAAATCAACTTTCCAAATCGTTTCACCGGTTTGCGCATTTAGGCAGGCCATCTGGTCCAACCCCGATAACAGGTACAAACGATTATCTTCCAGCGTTGGAGTGCAACGTGCTTCAGGATAAGAGTTTATCCAGGCTTTTCCATACGGTTTTTGCCAGAGAATATGTCCCTGCAAATCGAGGCAACTCACATATTCCAGTGAATCGATATTTCCAGTGGTGTAAATTCTGTTTTTGGTGGCAATGGTTGATGCATTACTTTTTCCAAGGTTTTCGGCAACCCACAATGTTTCAGGGCCATTTTCGGGCCATTGTTTTAACAAACCTTTTTCGGGGAAAATACCATCGCGGTTGGGGCCACGAAACTGAATTATTTGAGCTTCAGCTTTTAGGAAACAAATAAAACTAGAAAGTGCTATTAGGGAGATAGACAGATATTTAGACTTGGGCATAATTACTTAATTAACTTAGCTTCGCTTTGCATTACTTCTTTCAGCCGTTTTATCTGGGTCGGATTTCCCAAAACAAAAAGCTGGTCGTTTCGCGAAAGTATCATTTGCGGATCGGGATTAAAGACGTAACGTGCGCCACTTATTTTTATTCCAATAATGTTGGCACCTGTTGTTTCGCGAACCTTAAGTTCGGCAATTGATTTACCTACAAAACGTTGCGCCAGATTTTTACATGGAACTTCTTCCAGCGTAACATCCTGCGATTTTTGCAACAAAATATATTCGATAAACTCAACCACGTCGGGTTGGTGAACCAGCTTTGCCATACGTTGGCCTCCAATGCGTTCAGGCATAATTACATTGGTAGCGCCGGCACGTTTTAATTTCATTTGGCTCTCCAGTTCCGAAGCGCGGCTGATAACGGTAAGTCCCGGGTTCATGCTTCGGGCAGTTAGTACTACAAAAACATTATCGGCATCGTTTGGAGTAGTGGCAATTAACGCACGTGCTCTGTTAATACCGGCTTGCTCCAACGTTTCTTCGTGGGTTGCATCGCCCTTTATATACAAAAGGTTTTCGTTCTCCCGAATTCGTGATATAACATTGTCGCGTTTATCAAGGATAACAAACTCTACCTCATTTTCAGCCAGTTCCATGGCTGCCTGTTCACCATTTCGGCCATATCCCACAATAATTACGTGGTCTTTTAATTTTGCAATTTTTTTATCCACCCTGTACGTTTTTATATAGTTAGCCAATTCTCCATCGAAAACAAAACGTGCCATATTTGAGCCTACATACGCCAAACTACCCAGACTCATAATAATTAAAGCAATAGTAAAAATTTTTCCATCGGGGGTTAAGGGATGCGAACCAACTTCTTTAAAACCAACTGTGGAAATGGTAATAACGGTCATGTACACACTGTCGAGCAGGTTCATTCCCTCGATGTAATAATATCCCGCTGAGCCAAAAATTAAAATCGAGAGAAGCAGACCTATCCCGATTTTAACGGTTTTGCTCGAAACCGCTTGAAATTTATTATACTGTTGGCTACTTGTTAGCATGTTAGTCGTCCTGATTTTATACTGATGAAACTAATTTCACCCCTAATTGGCAATTTAAACATTTTTTTGATTCGCAGTAATAGTTTTTTAGTTGAAGTAAAGCTTGCGAATCAAAAGCAGAGCGCGCCTGAACACCGAGATCCGCCCATTTTGAAATGATAGAATTGCTTTCGGCCGGAAGGTTTTCGAGAAACCCGAGCGCACGGTTTTTTAACTGGTGCTTGTTTTGTTTTTCGCCGTACACAAATAAAAAGGGAACGATAACATTGATAATCAGAATGTGCGCTGCTGTATCACCCAGTTCCTTTGGTTGGGTATTTTTCGATAATTTATTGAAGTTGTAATGTGTATCCCAGTATTCCGAGGCTTTTACCTTAAACAATTGTTTAAGTTCTTCAGCGGATTCAATTTCCAGAATTTTTGAAAACAGTCCTTCCGTTTGAAAGATAAGGGCTGCCAGTTGCGAAATGCGAATGGTAGGGAAATTAGGTGGCCGCAAACGCATAAATTTCCACAAATGGCCTTCTATTCCTTTTAGCTTGTACTTTTTGTACAGAAAAGAATATTCATCGCGAAGCCGGATAAAATAATTGTCGCCCAAAAGTTGCTGGTTGAGTAATCCTGAATTTCCAAACAATAACGCTTCCAGTTGAAAGAGGCTGTTTTTATGTTTAAGCAGCGTTTGGATAGAGAGCGACTTTGCCAGCAATTCAAACGGCACTGCATTAACTTTAAAACCAAACATGCGTGCCAGTAGTTGAAAAAATGTCTCTTCCCAGTTGTTGTTGTTTTGTTCAAGCTGATCTACAATTGTCTGTGTTTTTGTTTCCAGCCGCTCAATCATCAGTCGGTTAAAACCCAACTGTAGCAGTATCGGATCAACTTTATGAAACTGGTTTTCGCAGGCAATCCAGGTTTGGGCATTTAAGAGGTTTTGGTAATTGTGTTTAAGTTGTTCCGGGTAGTTTAAAATTAAAGTTGGAATGATTTCTCCATTGCTTCGTGTAACTGTTGTGTCTGTTGTTTCAACAACATGCAGAATAACATTGTCGTAAGCTTTGTCGTTGGTATGCTCATGTTTTTGCCAGTCGGATGCTGATTTGTGGATTTCGATATTTCCTGCCCAGGTCGTTTCGTTTAATTTGATTTTTGCATTAAAAAAATCGGGACCGGAGTCGGTATTTTTTCGTCCCTGGTCGATAATCTCCAGCCGGTCGCCTTCAACTGTTTGTAAATGATTTGTTGTAAAAAGTTTGTTTTGCCAAATGTATTGAAGAAATTCTTCGGGCATATTTTGTGAGTTAGCCATTTGGGAATATTTTAGTTTCCCTTAAAAATAAGTAAAATGTTTGAGATTTTGGAAATTGGTGGTCTGACTCCAGGTCTGGCAATCAATATTTTTTGCCTAATATTTTAAAAACTTACCACGAAGAACGTTTAGCCGCGAAGTTTAAAAATATTCTTCTTTGTGTACTTCGTGCCTTAGTGGTTTGATTTTTAATTCGAAATTTTCTGAAAAATATCCCACAAAACAATACCGGCACTTACCGAAATATTAAAAGAATGTTTGGTACCGTACTGCGGTATTTCAATGCTGCCATCGCACAGATTCACCACGCTTTGTTTAACGCCTTTTACTTCGTTGCCAAAAACCAGGGCAACTTTTTCATCGTTGGCAGGTTGAAAATCGGGCAGCATAATACTGTTTTCAACCTGTTCAATGGCATAAACTTTAAACCCTTCCTGCTGCAATTTTTTCACCACTTCTTCGGTATGCTCAAAATATTCCCAGTCAACCGATTTTTCGGCGTCGAGGGCGGTTTTCCTGATTTCGTTGTTGGGAGGTGTGGCTGTAATGCCGCACAGGTATATTTTGTTAATTAGCAAGGCATCCGAAGTGCGGAACACCGAACCAATATTGTTGCAGCTTCTTATATTATCAAGCACCACAACAATGGGTGTTTTTGTCGATTTTTTGTATTCCTCAACGCTTAAACGGCCAAGTTCTATATTTCTGAGTTTGCGCATAAATCTTTTCTTTTCAATAATATCCTACCAGTTTACTGCTGCTCTTCTGAATGGTTGCGACATACAACGTGCACCGCCACCGCCGCGCGCCAGCTCCGATCCGGCAATGGTTACCACACATTTTTTGTAATCGTCAACCGATGCTTTTCCGTCTATAATGTCTGTAGCTGCTACTACCTCGTAGCCGTTTTTGTTCAGCTCTTCAATGGTATGAACGTTGCGTTGGTAGCCAATTATTTTTCCCGGAGCAAAAGCCAAAAAGTTAGCACCGCTGTGCCATTGCTCGCGCTCCTGGATCCACTCGTCGCTGTTGCCACCACACGAAATCGGGTTTAAATCCACGCCCAGTTTTTTTAACGCTTTCGGCAGGTTTGGCATTTCTTCAATTCGGCTAACATCGCCGTTTTCAAGTTCAATGTGAATGGTTTTAAAACGGCTCATTCCGAAAATTACCGGCGGATAAACCATACATTCATCCGTATTCAGAAAAGTAAAAACCATGTCGAGGTGAATAAACGACTCGGGTGTTTCAGGCAGCTCCTGAACGATAATATGTTGTTTTTCTTTTTTGTGCTTTTTGATGTTTTCGATGATAAAATCAATTCCCTGCGTGCTGGTTCTAACGCCGGTACCGATAACAAAAATATCGTCGCGCGCAATTTGCACATCGCCGCCTTCCACCATCGATTTTCGGTTCACCATAATGTTCGATTCTGGTTTTGCCGGGTTCAAAACGTGGGTCTCAATATCAGGGTGGTATTTGTAAATGGCCTCCATAATAACCGATTCCCGCTCGCGAACAGGATTAGCCATTTTCCCAATAAGCATATCGTTGTTCATTGCCATTGCCGAGTCGCGCGTGAAAAACAGGTTGTGTAAAGGTCGCAGCAAAAAGCGCTCATTACTCAGGTAATTGGTTAGGTTGTTTTTCTCCAGTACCACTCCTTCAATCAGCATTGTTGCCAGTGTTTTTACATCTGTATCAAGCATTTGCTGGCACGAGTCGATGTATTCGGTCATGCAGATTTCATTCAACAGCTCTTTTTTTACTGCATCAGTAGCCAGAATATCGGCCAGCAGATCTTTCACCTGGTAAACCTTTGACACCTTTTTTAGCACACCTTCAAACTGTGCATATTCGGTCGAGGCAATCGACAAATTTAAAATGTCGCTATACAGCGCACGCTCGGCATTTGCCGGTGTCATATTTTCAACTTCCGAACCCGGAGTGTGGATAATTACGCCTTCCAGTTGGCCAATTTCTGAATGAACCGATGTTTGCATAATCGCGTATAATCTTTTGTTTTCGGAACCAAAGATATAAACTTTGTATGGTCTGTAATTGAATAACGATTATTTCGTTCTACTTTTATGTTGTTAAAAATATTTTGATGAAGAGGTTTGTTTTTATACTGTTTTTAATGTGGGGAGCGTGGCTGGCCGGGGCGCAGGAAAACGATTCTTCTGAGGTGATTATGGGCTATGTTCAGGATGGGGATACCATTATTTTTAAGAACATAAAAGAGATACCTGTTTTTCCGGATCGTGAGTTTAAAAACAACAGGGAATACCGGCGTTATACACGTTACATCCAAAAAGTGAAAAAGGTGTACCCGCTGGCTGTTGAGGCGCGCGAATTGTTAAAAGAGTACGAGCCCGAATACTATGCCCTGGAAACACGAAAAGAACAACGGAAATTGATGAAACAGTTGGAAAAGGAACTACTCGATAAACACAAAGATGAACTGAAAAAGTGGTCGATTTCGGACGGACGGATTTTACTGAAACTAATTAATCGCGAAACGGAGCGAACACCTTACAGTTTGATAAAGGATTTCAGGGGAGGATTTAGCGCCACTTTTTGGCAGGGAATTGCCAAGCTTTTTAGAAACGATTTAAAAGCCGGTTACGATCCTGATGAAGAAGACCAGGTGCTGGAAGAGATCGTTACATTAATTGAATTAGGTTATTTGTAGCATGCGAGACCACATCAGAACTTTCATTGCCATAAAAATTACTCCGAACAAGGAAGTACTGAAACTGCTGCAGCATTTTAAAAACCAGTTTTCCAACGACCGGATAAACTGGGTTGATCCCAATAATCTTCATTTAACGCTGCGTTTTATAGGCAACACAACACGCGAACAGCTTTACGAATTGGTCGATCGGTTGGAGCTCTTAATTTCTGAAAAATCGAATTTTGAGATCAACCTAAAAGGAACGGGGTATTTTAAAAGCAAAAACCAGCCACGCGTTTTGTTTATTAAACTCAACGAATCGGAGGAGTTGTTACAACTGGTGTCGGAAATCGAGAAGCAGGTGGTTGCCTGTGGTTTTGATGGCGAGCAAAAAACATTCAGACCACACTTAACGTTAGGCCGTATAAAATCGGTTGAAAACAGAAACCGGTTTTTTGCTATTATAGATGAAATGCCAACGGTAGAATACCAGAAAGTTGAGGTTAAAGAACTAATGCTGTTTCAGAGTATATTAAAACAAACCGGCCCGGAATACAGGTCAATAAAAACATTCTTATTAAAATGATTGCCGAAACACCAAAGCCGCCTTACTACGCAGTGATTTTTACCACACAGCGCACCACAATTGATGAAGGTTACACCGAAATGGCTCAACAAATGCTGGAGCTTGCTAAACAACAGCCCGGATTTTTAGGAGAAGAATCAGCACGCGAAGAGTTGGGAATAACCATTTCGTATTGGGACAGCCAGGAAGCGATTAAAAACTGGAAACAAAATGCCAAACATTTGCAGGCACAAAAACTGGGGAAGGAAAAGTGGTATAAAAAATACAAACTCAGAGTAGCCCTGGTGGAGCGCGATGCGGAATTTTGAATGATAGAATGCTTTAATGATAAAATGCTTTAATGCGAGAATGCTTCAATGCAGAAATGCTTAACCGGATAACGGATACTGGTAACGGATACTGGGTACTGAGACTGGTAACTGCGACTGAAAAGTTTTACTTTCCGTTGCCTTTAACGCTAACCATGATGGTGTAAATCAGTATTTTAAAATCGATGTACAGCGAAATGTTTTTCAGGTACATCATATCGTAGGTTAAACGTTCCAGCATTTCATCAATATTCGATGCATAACCACATTTTACCTGCCCCCACGAAGTTATTCCCGGACGCAATTTTTGCAAGTGGGTGTAATGCGGTGCCCGTTTAATAATTTGTTTAATGTAGTATTCGCGCTCAGGGCGCGGCCCCACCAACGACATGGTTCCCATTATTACATTAAAAAACTGGGGAATTTCATCGAGGTGTGTTTTCCGAAGAAAACGACCAATTGACGTAATCCGTGTATCGTTTTCCGACGACAGGGCAGGCGAGCCATTTTCTGCTCCGTCAACCATACTTCTCAACTTGTAAATATAAAATGGTTTTCCGTATCGCCCTATGCGTTCCTGTTTGTATATGATTGGCCCTTTTGATGTTGTTTTAATGATAAACGCCAGCACAATAAATACCGGGAAAAACAGGATAAGTGCAATAATGGAGAACACTACATCCAGCAAACGTTTCATATTTTCCTGCCAGCCGGGCATTAATCCGTTGCTGATTTTTATCAGCGGACTCCCAAAAATGGTATTGGTTTTTGTAATGCCCGATAGCAAATCGTACAAATCGGGGATTCCCCAAATGGTGATCTGCCTGTTTTCAATAATCGTAAGTATTTCACTCAGTTTATCGTGTTCGCTTGTTTCCAGCGCCAGAATAACTTCTTCAACTTGCTCTTTATCCAGAATATTGAGAATGTCTTTTATGTGCCCGAGCATAGGTAGCTGCTCGCCTAAAACGGAGTCGCTGGCCTGATCAAGTTCTATAAAACCAACAAATTTATTTCCGGCAGGTCTTACCTGGCTCAACATTTCGTTGTAAACCTTCAGTGCCTTTTCGTTACTGCCAATAATTAGCGTGTTAAAACCAATCTTGCGCTGGTGTATTTTATGAATGGTTTGTGTGGTCAGTATCAATCGGAAAATATAGGTGAGCGAAAAATGTAATCCAAACAGCGTGAACACCAGATTGTAGTAGTTTTTATAGGACCCAATCCAGTCGTCCAGTAAAAATGCAAAGAAAATTACCACTACTCCAACTACCGATGTAAAGAAGGTTTGTCCCAGCTCAAGCAGTCGCGACCGGCGAAAAATGTTATTGTAAAAACCAACAATGTAGTAAAAGGTAATCCAAAAGGCAGGGATGATCAGCAAGCCCAAATAAAATTGCGGAGTGAGTTCAAACGGAACGTCCCAACCATTAAAATACTGGGGTTCAATAATTTCTTTTCGGTACACAAAAAAAGCAGCCCAGGCAAGTGCTGCAGCAAAAAAATCGAAAAATAAATATTTGGCTGTTTGCCGCGATTTATTCATTAACAAGCGATTAAGTCAGGTCGTTTTTGCAATCAGTATTAAAACGACTTGCAATGCAAAATGTTGCCGTAAAAGTAGTTTTTTGTTGGTATTAATGAATAGAAAACTGCGCGATCTTTTTATTGATCTTTTGGGCCACGTGCATGGCAATTAAATAATCATCAAGTGTCGATATTTTTTTGATCTTTCCTTCAATTGCCTGAATGAAAAAATCGAGCTCATTAACCATACAGTCGTTGTCAAATTCAATAGGTTCGTTATCAGACAAAAACTTTTCTTTGCTGAAATTGAATGTCGCAAACTGATTGTCGGAATAAATTCTGACTTTAAAATTCTTCAGCGATTCCAGTTTCCCAAAATTCAGATTAACCACTGATGCATCGCCAAATTCAAGCCGAACGTTAGTGAATTTCGAACTGTTATATCCCGGAAATGTAACCGCGCCAATTTTTTTCGGAGAAATGCCCGTAATTTTTAACAGCATTAGCAACATGGAGTACAGCGATTTCTTTTCGGTTACATATTCCTCGAAATTGGAATAATCGATAAAAGCCGGCGTTTTTATGTTTTTGTTTGCCCACTGAATGGCAGGCGAGAAAAAATAAGGATTGGTAACCTGTACCACCGAGCGCGATTCGTTGATAAGTTTATTCAGCTCGGTACACTCGTCGATAGTGAGATCGGGATATTCAACGCAAAATATGTGTTTCGATTTTTTTACAATATCGCGCATAAACTTAAACGGCATGGGCGTTGAGTTGTCCATGATAATCAGATCGGCACGTTCAATTAATTCTACCCGGTTAAATTCCGGAATGGAATAATGAAAACCGGTCAGCTCTTCGCTCGATCCAACAGATGCTTTCCCAATAATATTGATTTGGGCATTTTTCTTGATCTCCAGTACAAATGGTTCAAGAATTTTAGTGTTCCCGATTAATCCAACATTCAGCATAGTGCGCTATTTAAAATGGTTATAAATGCAAATATAGAATACAGCCCAACATCTTTTATTAGAGCCGGTGTTAATTTATCAACGTTAAATGTTAATATTCATTATGTGTAGCAACTGTTGTTGGTAATTATATTCGATTAATTTTGTGATTATAGCAACGTAAAAATGATAAACGAAACATCGCGACATAAAGGCCTGCGCAAGCGTTTGGTTGACGGTCTGAAAGTAAAGGGTATCCGAAATCCTTCGGTTTTGGAAGCTATTGGCAATGTGCCGCGCCATTTGTTTATGGACAGTGGTTTTATAAATTTTGCATACAAAGATCAGGCATTTCCAATTGGTGCCGGACAAACCATTTCGCAACCCTATACAGTAGGTTTTCAAACCCAGCTGCTTGATGTGCAGAAGGGCGATAAAATTCTGGAAGTTGGAACCGGATCGGGCTACCAGGCTGCTGTTTTGGTTGAAATGGGAGCAAAGGTTTTTACCATCGAACGACAAAAAGAGCTGTACACCAAAACACATAAGTTTTTACCGTCGATAGGATATAAACCGGCCTGCTTTTTTGGCGACGGTTATAAAGGGCTGCCCGATTTTGCACCTTTCGATAAAATTTTGGTAACGGCAGGTGCTCCATTGGTCCCGCCCGAATTAAAAATGCAGCTGAAAATTGGAGGGAAACTTGTTGTGCCGGTGGGTAGCGACAAACACCAGGATATGTGCGAAATTGTTCGTACCGGCGAAAATGATTTCAAAATGAAAAAACATGGAGGCTTTGTTTTTGTTCCTCTCTTAAAAGGAACCGTAAATTTCTGATAAATGATAAAAGTTAAAAAGTTTGTAGTAAACCCACTGAGCCAGAATAGCCTGGTTTTAAGCGACGAAGAAACAAAAGAATGTGTACTTGTCGACCCCGGGTTTTATTACGGAGAAGAGCAGGACGAAGTAAAATATTACATTGAACGTAACGAGCTGAAACCGGTAAAAATAATTAATACGCATTGCCATTTCGACCATATAATGGGTGTTGATTTTATTCGCGATGAATATAAAATTCCGTTTTTAGCGCATGCCGATGATGCCTTTTGGGTGGACCGGGCAGTTGATCAGGGGAAAATGTATAATTTCGAAATGAAGCCTGTAAAACCTATTGATGAATTTATTGAAGAAGGGCAGACGATTGAATTTGGTAAATCAAGTTTTGAAGTTATTCATGTTCCCGGACACGCGCCCGGGCATGTAGTTTTTTACAGCAAAAACGACAACCTGTTAATTGCCGGCGATGTAATATTTTATGGAAGCATTGGACGAACCGACTTACCTGGGGGCGATTTTGATACCTTGATAACCAACATTAAAGAAAAACTTTTTACACTGCCTGGCGAAACAAAAGTGTACTGTGGCCACGGCCCGGAAACCACACTCGGCTTTGAAAAAGAGAATAATCCGTTTTTAACCTGAAACTAAACACTTTAAAATTGTTTAAAGTCATGTTTTAAAATCAGTTCAGTTTATATACTTGCAGAAAAATTCACTATAAAATAAATATTTCGAATGTCTCAGGATAGATTTGTCACCCGCCACATTGGCCCACGAGGATTAGAAATTGCCGAAATGCTTGAATTTGTTGGTGTTTCGTCGATGGAGGAATTATTGGAACAAACAGTTCCTTCAAACATCAGGTTACAACAGCCTTTAAAAATGAAGGAAGGATTGTCGGAAAGAAAGTACTTCCGCCGTATTCTCGAACTGGCATCAAAGAATAAAGTATTCAATACTTACATCGGAATGGGATATTACGATACCATTACTCCGGCAGTGGTTTTGCGTAATGTGCTTGAAAATCCGGTGTGGTATACTTCTTACACGCCTTATCAGGCCGAAATTTCGCAGGGACGACTGGAGGCACTGTTAAACTTCCAGACTATGGTTTGTGGTTTAACAGGAATGGACATTGCCAATGCATCATTGCTTGATGAGGCTACTGCAGCTGCCGAGGCGATGGTAATGATGGCCAACCTGAGATCGCGGAAAATGGTGAAAGACGATGTAAATACCATTTTGGTGGATGAAAAGATGTGGCCTCAAACGCACGATGTGTTAAAAACCCGTGCACTGCCGCTGGGATTCGAATTGAAAATTCAGCCTAAAGACGAATTTAATTTTGATGAAAATGTATTTGGCGTAATCGTTCAATATCCGAATTCGGATGGAGAAATAACCGATTATGCTGAACTGGTTGAGAAAGCGCACGAGAAAGAGATAAAAGTTTCTGTTGCTGCCGATTTGATGTCGCTGGCCATTTTAACTCCTCCGGGAGAATGGGGCGCTGATATCGTTTTTGGTAATTCGCAGCGCTTTGGTGTACCGATGGGTTATGGCGGACCACATGCTGCATTTTTTGCAGCTCGCGAAGCTTTTAAACGAAACATGCCGGGCCGTATTATCGGTGTAACCAAAGATATGCACGGAAACCGGGCGCTGCGTATGGCATTGCAAACACGCGAGCAACATATTAAACGCGAAAAAGCAACATCGAATATTTGTACTGCACAGGCGTTGCTGGCTATTATGGCCGGTTTCTTTGGTGTGTATCATGGTCCCGAAGGTATAATCGGAATTGCCGAGCGTATTCATAATATCGCCGCATTTCTTGCCATTGAAATTGAAAAACTGGGTTATACTCAAATCAATAAGAATTTCTTCGATACCATCCGTTTTGCGCTACCAAAACATGTAATGCGCGAAGATATTGAGTGGTTATCGCATGAGCTGGAAATGAACTTCCGCTACTTCGATAATGGCGATGTGGGTATCAGTATCGACGAAACAACCAACCCGCAGGATATTGGCTGGATCATTGAAGTGTTTGCAAAAGCTGCCAACAAAAAATTCCAGGTAGCTGAGGAGTATCCTGAAGGATTTGAAATTAATGCAGCGTTTAAACGGACATCGGAATTTATGACCGAAGAGGTATTTAATAAATACCGTTCGGAAACAGAAATGGTGCGTTACATAAAACGATTGGCAAAAAAAGATATTTCGCTAACACAATCGATGATCTCGTTGGGATCGTGTACGATGAAACTGAACGCAGCTACCGAAATGTTGCCCTTAAGCTGGATTGAATTTAACGGTTTACATCCGTTTGTTCCTAAAAACCAGGCTCGCGGTTACCAGGAAATGATGGAAGAGCTGCGCCGCGATTTGGCTGAAATTACCGGAATGGCCGATGTAAGTTTGCAGCCTAACTCCGGTGCTGCAGGCGAATATGCCGGTTTGATGGTGATTCAGGAATACCACAAAAGCAGAGGCGAGAGCCAACGCGATGTGGTGATTATTCCTTCTTCGGCACACGGAACCAACCCGGCAAGTGCGGTAATGGCGGGTACAAAAGTAGTTGTGGTAAAATGCGACGAAAAAGGGAATGTCGACATGGACGACCTTCGTGCCAAAGCTGAATTGCACAAAGACCGGCTTTCGGCGTTTATGGTAACTTATCCGTCAACACACGGAGTTTTCGAGGCTTCGATTATTGAAATGTGCGAGGTAATTCACGAAAATGGCGGTCAGGTGTACATGGACGGCGCAAACATGAATGCACAGGTTGGATTGACCAATCCCCGACTGATTGGTGCCGATGTGTGCCACCTTAACCTGCATAAAACATTTGCAATACCTCACGGTGGTGGTGGCCCTGGTGTTGGCCCGATTGGCGTTGCCAGTCATTTGGTGGAGTTCCTGCCATCGCACCCGATTATGAATAACGGACACGTGGGAATTACAGCGGTTTCTGCAGCTCCGTGGGGAAGTGCCTCGGTATTGCCGATTACTTACGGTTACATTAAAATGATGGGAGCTGAAGGCCTTACAGAAGCCACAAAAATAGCCATTCTGAACGCCAATTATATTGCAACCGCATTAAAAGATAACTACGGAATTTTATATACCGGCGAAAACGGCCGCGTGGCACACGAGTTGATTTTGGAGTGTCGCCACCTGAAAGCTTCTGCCGGAATTACGGAAGAAGACATTGCCAAGCGTTTGATGGATTATGGTTTCCACGCGCCAACGCTGTCGTTCCCTGTTCATGGAACGCTAATGATCGAACCAACCGAAAGTGAATCGAAAGATGAGTTGGATCGTTTTATCAGCGCGTTAAACTCCATTTTCGAAGAAGTAAAAGAAGTGGAGAACGGTGTTGCCGATAAAGCTGACAACGTGCTTAAAAATGCACCTCATACAGCTCAGAGCGTTTGTGCTGATGAATGGACACACGCTTATGGCCGCGAGAAAGCTGCTTATCCGCTCGATTGGGTACGCGAGAACAAATACTGGGTGCCGGTTGGCCGTGTTGATAATGCATGGGGCGATCGTAACCTGATTTGTACCTGCGGTTCGCCGGAAGAGTACGAAGCTTTTGCTGATTAAAAAAAAATAATTTTATATAAATCAAGGAAGCCGTCTGAATTTTCAGGCGGCTTTTTTATTTTTGCTGTATGATCACATTTCCCAATGCTAAAATTAATATCGGGCTGAATGTTGTGGAGAAACGACCGGATGGTTACCACAACCTGGAAACCATTTTCTACCCGGTAAAATTAGCGGATGTTTTGGAAGTGGTCGATGCCGAAGAAACGAGCTTTTCTTCTTCGGGAATTGAGATTGATGCTGCGCCGGAGAGTAACCTTGTTTACAAAGCTTATTCTTTGCTTGCCGGAGATTTTAACCTTTCGGCGATAAAAATGCATCTGCACAAAGTAATTCCGTTTGGAGCGGGGCTTGGTGGTGGTTCGGCCGACGCAGCTTTTGCCTTAAAAATGCTGAACGATTATTTTGGCCTGGGGTTAACATCAGCTCAACTGGAAGATTATGCCGCCCGAATTGGTGCCGATTGCCCGTTTTTTATTCAAAACAAACCCACTTTTGCATACGGCATTGGCGATCGGTTTAAACCGGTAAATATCGATTTGTCGGCCTACGAGGTAGTAATTGTTAAACCTCCGTTTTCAGTTGGTACACCACAAGCTTATCAAAATATTGTACCGGCAAAGCCTGAATTTAACCTGCTGGAAATTGACCAGCTTCCCATCGAAGAATGGAAATCGGTGGTGAAAAACGATTTCGAGAAAAGCGTATTTCCGCAGTTCCCCGAGATTGAAAATTTAAAGAATAAGCTCTACGAAGCAGGCGCAGTCTATGCATCTATGTCGGGAAGCGGTTCTGCTGTATATGGTATCTTTCGCCATTTACCGACAAATTTAGACAAATACCTACCAAAAGGTATTTTTATTTACCGATAGCCCCGGACGTTTACCGACCTTAAGAACTCATTAACATTTTTTTTATTCTTTTTAACAAAACGAGATGTAACCTTTGTACTCGTTAATAGTCATATTAACTGAAAACAAGAAAACAAAAAAGTCCTTTACGAAGGCATTTGAAAACAAACAATTAGTAAGAAAACAATTGAAAACAGAAAACATGAAAACTAGATTTAATTTAAAAACAGTTGCACTTATTATAGCCGTCATCTTTACAATAGGAA
Source organism: uncultured Draconibacterium sp. (assembly GCF_963674925.1). Classification (NCBI taxonomy): domain Bacteria; kingdom Pseudomonadati; phylum Bacteroidota; class Bacteroidia; order Marinilabiliales; family Prolixibacteraceae; genus Draconibacterium; species uncultured Draconibacterium sp. The sequence goes on along the minus strand of NZ_OY771648.1, from coordinate 140,808 downwards.
CAGCTAACGCAACAGAGAAAGTAACAAAAGCCTCGGGCCATGAGAGCATTACAGAAACAGCATTGAGCCTTGAAAGCTGGATGACAAACGATGCGATTTGGAGCACTTCAGACCTAACGAATTTTGTTGAAGCGCAGGAAGAATCGCTTAACCTTGAAAGCTGGATGACAAACAGCGATGTGTGGTCTACTTCTATCGACTGGGCAGCCAATACCGCAGAAGCCAACCTGAAGTTGGAAGAATGGATGACCAACGAAATTGCCTGGCAAGTAGCACCAACAGCAGAAACAGAAGCTGAAGGAAATTTAGGCCTTGAAAACTGGATGATTAACGAAAAAGTTTGGAATTTGTAGATAAATAGAAAACGCGATTAGTTTTATTTGGATTTTTGAGAGTTGCCGCTTAGTTGAGGCAACTCTTTTTTGTATTAGTGAGAATATAATTTCGCAGGCTAACGTGAATCGAAATTCAGAAATAGGACTGATCCTGAAAGTTATGCGTCGGGATAGTTCACTTAAACGAAACAAAAAAACCGCACAATTTAATTGTGCGGTTTTAGTATTTCTAAACTCGTTTCGAGTTATTTTGTCGGTTTAATTTCAATCATTAAATGGCGGTTAGGAATAACCTCGCCTTTTTTAACGTGAATTTTTACAATCTCTCCATCAAAAGGCATTCTTACCTGGTTTTCCATTTTCATGGCCTCAAGCAACAGAAGTGTTTCTCCTTCTTTCACCTTTTGTTTTGTTTTTATAAAAATATCGATGATCGTTCCCGGAATAAATGAATAGAGTTCATTCGGATCCGGAGTTACATATTTAATCCTGTTCTCAAACCTTTTGGTATAAGTTGTTTTGTAAACAGCTCCTTGGATAACAAGGTTTTTAAGCTCTTTTTCTTCTGCCATAATGCAATTCTTTTAGTGGTTTAAAACGGAGGAATTCCATGTTTTTTAGCTGGCATAGAAGCACTCTTGTTTTCAGAAACCTGTAAGGCATGCAATATGCGTGAACGTGTTTCGCTAGGCTCGATTACCTCGTCGATATAACCTTGTGCAGCAGCAACATAAGGATTGGCAAACTTCTCTTTGTACTCCTCGATTTTTTGCTGGCGCATTTCTTCCGGATTCTCGGCTTCTGCAATTTCTTTGCGGAATACGATGTTAGCAGCACCTTCCGGTCCCATAACTGCAATTTCGGCTGTTGGCCATGCGAAAACAAAGTCGGCACGTAGGTGACGCGAGTTCATGGCAATGTAACCACCTCCATAAGCTTTACGCACAATAACAGTTACTTTTGGAACGGTAGCTTCGCTGTATGCATAAAGAATTTTTGCACCGTGACGAATTACTCCGGCATGCTCCTGGTCTACACCTGGCAGGTAGCCCGGCAAGTCTTCCATGGTAATAATAGGAATGTTGAAAGCGTCGCAGTAACGGATAAAACGAGCTGCTTTGTCCGAACTGTCAATATCAAGTACTCCAGCAAGTACCATTGGCTGGTTGGCAACAAAACCAACAGTTTCGCCATTCATACGACCAAAACCAACAATGATGTTTGGCGCAAAACGTTCCATTACCTCAAAAAATTCAGAACCATCGGTGATGCTTTTAAGTACATCGCGCATATCGTAAGGAATTCTTGGATCAGCAGGAACAATGTCTTCAACCTTAACTCCTTTTAACGGCGCTTTAGGTTTATGTGGTAATGCTTTTTTCAGGTTACTACGTGGAATAAAGCTGATCAGTGTTTTTATCTGATCAAAACATTCCATTTCAGTTTCGGCATAGAAATGTGCATTTCCGGTAACTTCGGCATGTACTTTTGCACCGCCCAGTTCTTCCATCGAAACTTCTTCGCCCAAAACTGATTTAACTACCGACGGTCCGGTAATGAACATTTTCGAAATGTTTTCTACCACAAAAACAAAGTCGGTAAGTGCTGGCGAATAAACCGCTCCACCGGCACATGGGCCAAGAATTACCGAGATTTGAGGAATTACACCTGATGCCAGTGTGTTACGGAAGAAAATCTCACCGTAACCGGCCAGCGAGTTAACACCTTCCTGGATACGCGCACCACCCGAGTCGTTAATACCAATTAACGGAACACGCATTTTCAACGCATGGTCCATAATTTTTGTGATTTTACGGGCATGCATCAAACCCAACGAACCACCGGCAACGGTAAAGTCCTGGGCAAAAATACAAACCGGTTTATCGTAGATAGTACCGGTACCGATAATAACACCGTCGCCATGTAAGGTTTTACCTTCCATGCCAAAATCTTTGGCGGCGTGCTCTACAAATAAGTCGTATTCGTGAAATGAGTTTTTATCTAACAAGGCCAGGATACGTTCACGGGCTGTGAGCTTACCCATTTTTACCTGTTTCTCAATGGCTTTATCTCCACCACCTTTTTGTACTTCTTTCTTTCTTTTACGAAGATCGAGTACGTTACTTCTTAGTGACATAAAGTATTTTTTTAGTTATAAATTTCCCGGTAGCAGACCGGTGTTATTTTTATTTAGCGTGGGCAAAATTATAATTTTTTTTAATTGCCGTGGGCTAATGTATTCCTGTACTACGGAAATTAACCAACATAGGTTCAATGTCTTCGAATTATTGTATTGTATGTTTGAAAAATTGTTGGATATAGCAACACATTTCATGGTCTGGGGTGATCGAAACTTAATTCCTGAATATTAACGGGCTGCCCAACGATAAACAAATAATGCGAGTACGGCATATATTAGATTCGGTAGCCAGATAGCAAAAACGATTGGTACAGTGCCACTAACAGCAAATACGGTTGAAATTTGCATAAACAGGATGTAGGAGAACGCCAGTAGCAGCCCCAGTCCAATGTGCAGTCCCAGTCCTCCTTTTACTTTGCGCGATGCAAGACCGGCGCCAATAAGTGTTAAAATAAAAGCAGCAAACGGATTCGCAATACGTTTATGTTTTTCAATTTCCCATTCAATAGTGTTTACACCACGCATCTTCATTAATTTAATTTCTTTTAGAAGTGCCGGTGTGGTATAGGTTTCCATTTCGTTGCTGAGGCGTTGAAAATCGCCCGGTACCATATTAAGAGTGGTGTCCATTCGGTAACCTTTTTCGAAGGTTTCATGATCCTCAAAAATATTTCGTTTCCAGTACGAATTAATTACCCACTTCCCGGTTTCCTTGTCCCATCGAATGTTTTGTGCAGTAAGTTTTTCAACTAACTCCGAGTCTTCGAAACGCTCTAAAGTAAAACGCATTCCTACATTGTTGGCGTTAAAACTTTGCATATAAATGTAGGTGCCGGGTTCAATTTGGCGGTGTATATTTCGTTCGGTACCAACCGATTTGCTCCTGATATAATTGTGCCTGAAATCATTCATGGTTTTATTGGCAGGCGGAATAACGTAGTTGCCCAGCATAAACGAAAACAATGCAATTACAAGTGCCGAAACCAGGTAAGGCCTCATTAAACGTCTATAAGAAACACCGTTGCTTAAAATGGCAATAATCTCGGTGTTATAAGTCATTTTCGAGGTAAAATAAATTACCGCAATAAAGGTAAACAGCGGACTGAACAGGTTGGCAAAATAAGGGATAAAGTTCATGTAATAGTCAAAAACAATATCCTTCATAGGAATGTCTTTCGAAAGGAATTCGTCGAGGTTTTCAGAAATATCGAAAACAATGGCGATACTTAAAATCAGACCAATGGCATAAAAGAAAGTTCCCAGGAACTTTTTCGAAATGTAAAAATCTATTGTTTTATACCACTTCATCTTTTTCTACAGTCTTTCTTTTAGTTTTAATACCATCTCGTTTTTCCAGCTTACAAAATCGCCGTTTTGTATTTTTTGGCGGGCCGTTTTTACCAGCCACAGGTAAAATGCCAGGTTATGCTGACTTGCAATTTGCGCACCCAACATTTCGTTCGAAATTATAAGGTGACGAAGATAAGATTTTGAATACTCGTCGACAAACGATGTTCCGTTTTCATCGATGGGAGAATGGTCGTTTTCCCATTTTTTATTGCGGATATTAATAATGCCTTCGCTGGTAAACAACATTCCGTTGCGGCCGTTTCGGGTGGGCATCACACAATCGAACATGTCAATCCCGCGATGAATGCCTTCCAGAATATTTACCGGTGTTCCAACTCCCATCAGGTAGCGAGGTTTATTTTCAGGAAGATCGGCGGTGCAAACTTCCGTCATTTCGTACATTTCCTCTTCTGTTTCGCCAACCGATAAACCCCCGATTGCATAACCATCGGCATCAAAAGTTTTTACGTTGGCCACGGCAGCTTTTCGCAAATCGGCAAATGTATTTCCCTGAACAATAGGGAATAGCGTTTGCGAATAACCATATTTGGGCTCGGTACTGTTAAACTGTTTAAAACAGCGCTCCAGCCAGCGTTGTGTCAGTTCCAGCGATCGTTTGGCATAATTGTAATCGGCATCGCCCGGTGTACACTCATCAAAAGCCATAATAATATCGGCGCCAATAGTACGCTGAATATCCATCACATTTTCAGGTGTGAACATATGGTACGATCCATCGATATGCGACTGAAAACGCGCTCCTTCTTCGCTGAGTTTGCGAATATCGCCCAACGAAAAAACCTGGAAACCTCCGCTATCGGTTAAAATCGGGCGATCCCAACGATTGAATTTGTGCAGGCCACCTGCTTTTTCAATCACATCAATTCCGGGACGTAAATACAAATGGTAGGTATTCCCCAAAATAATTTGGGCATTAATGTCCTCTTTTATATCGCGGGTATGAATTCCTTTCACCGATCCGGCTGTTCCAACCGGCATAAATATTGGCGTTTCAATTGTGCCGTGGTCGGTGGTAATTACACCGGTACGGGCACGCGAGTTATCTGCTGTTTTCTGTAGTTCGAATTGCATTTGTGTAAAATTGCGTGGCAAATATAGCTATTTCACCCGAATTGAACTTGTTTTAAACCTGCCTGTTCCTGTTAATAAAAACTAATTACTGTAAACAATTTCGAACTGAGAAAATAAATTGGTACCGGTAATTTTGCTACTATTGCTTAGTTTTTAATACCGAATTTTCTTCTCTTTATGATCCTGGAGTTGTTGGATACTTTTAATACACTAACATCTACGCAGTTGGTGGTGTTTGTGGTAGTCGTTTTATTGTGGCTGTTACGGCTTTTGTATTTGCTTTTTTTTCCGCTGCGGGTGCTTATTAAAACGAAAGCCAAACCGGAGGTAACAGAAAAGGCATCGCTATCGGTATTAATGGTAGTACGAAACGAAGAAGAAAATTGCCGCGAAACTTTGCCGCGTTTACTTGATTTGGCAAGCCCGGGTATGGAAGTTGTGGTTGTCGACGATTTTTCGCAGGACAATACTCTCTCGGTATTGGGCTTATTAAAGCAGCGCTACCAACGGATGAAACTTTCTTCGCTGAGCCAGGAAACACGTTATTCCGAAAAATTAGCGCAAAACATTGCATTAAAGTCGGCTGAAAAGGATTGGGTAATGGTATACCCTGTAAGTGCACAAAATCCGTCGCAGGACTGGTTGAATGAAATGGATAAAGCAAGCGCCGATCAGGTGCTGGTAAAAGTGGCTTACACTACTGTTACTGCAAGCAAAAACCGGTTTAATAAAGTTTACCGCATCGAAAATTTCTTTCAGCAGGTGAGAAGTGCTTCGTACTCGCTTAACGGGTTAGCGTTTGTTTATAACGAAGAAAATGTTGCTTTTAAAAAGGCGGAATACTTTAAATTGGGCGGGTTTGGTACCAGGGTGCAGGAACCTTATGCAAACCTCGAACTGGTAATTAACCGTTTTATCCGAAAAAAGAATGTTGAGTACTGTTTTAATGACAGAAGCATTCTTACAAAACAGCTTGCTGTTGGTCATGCAGAGTTCAAAGATTTGGTTCGAAAAAGCATTCGTATTGAGAAACATCTGAGCAAATGGAAACAGATTGTATTGCTTCTCGACAGGTTAACACAGGTCTTGTATCCTCTTTTTGTAGCACTTGTTTTATTGGTTACATTCAGGCTGTGGCCTGTTATTGCAATCTTGGTGGTGGTTAAGTTGCTGGTTTTCATGGTTATCATAAAAATATTGCAGAAACGTTTGAATGAACGTAAATTATTCATAACTTCGTTAGTGTTCAGTTTTATGATGCCTTTTTATAAACTTTTTTTCAGGTGGAGCTTTAATCGGCAAAGTCAAAATCACAAATGGAAAAACAGGAGGTAATACTATCGGAGAAAGCACGGCAGGACTACGAGCTTGTAAAAGCAGCCTTAGCTGGCGATGATAAAGCTTTTGCCCGATTGTTAAACCGATATAAAGACGCCATTTATTTTATGCTGCTTAAAATGGTGAATAACCGCAGCGATGCCGAAGACCTGACACTTGAAGCATTCGGAAAGGCATTTAAAAGTCTCCATCAATACTCGCCAACTTACGCATTCAGCACCTGGTTGTTTAAAATCGCATCGAACAATTGCATCGATTTTTTACGAAAGAAAAAGGGTGTGCATGTACCCATTGAAAACAACGGGCAGGATGATAACAGTGAAACCATAAAACTTCGGTCGAAAGATCCCGATCCGGAAGAAAAGCTGATTCGTCAGCAAAAGGCCATTTTGTTGCGGCGTGTAGTGCGAAAGTTAAAGCCGCGTTATCAAATTCTGGTCGAACTTCGTTATTTCAGGGAGTTTTCGTACGAAGAAATTGCAAAAGAGTTAGATTTGCCGCTCGGAACAGTTAAAGCACAGCTTTTCAGAGCTCGCGAAATGCTGTTTAAAATGATTGAAAGCACCGAGATCGGACGAAAAGATTAACTTTTGTATGGATTTAATTCTAAAGTATTTTCCCCACTTAACCGAAACCCAGATTGAACAGTTTAAACAATTGGAACCGTTGTATGCCGATTGGAATGCAAAAATAAATGTGATCTCCAGAAAAGATTTTGCTGAATTTTATGAGCGTCACGTGTTGCATTCGTTAGGTATCGCAAAGTTTATTCGCTTCAACGATAAAACTAAAGTATTGGATGTGGGAACGGGTGGTGGTTTTCCCGGAATTCCGCTGGCCATTCTTTTCCCGGATGTGCAGTTTCATTTGGTTGATTCGATTGGGAAGAAAATAAAAGTGGTAAACGGGGTTGCCCAATCACTGGGATTAAAAAATGTGCGTGCCGATCAGGTTCGTGCCGAGGAGTTAAAAGAAAAGTACGATTTTGTAGTGAGCCGCGCCGTTACACGTTTGCCCGATTTTGTAAAGTGGATTAGAACAAACATCTCGAAGAAACAACAAAATGCACTGCCCAACGGAGTAATTTATCTTAAAGGTGGTGATCTTACCGCAGAGGTAAAACCTTTCGGGAAAAGAATATTTCTACAGGATCTGTCGCAATATTTTGAAGAACCTTTTTTTGAAACGAAGAAGGTATTGCATTTGCCACTATAGAAATATTCAGTGCTCTGGTTGATTTCAGGAGGACTCATAACTGACTCCCATTACCCTCTCTCTTATCTCTCCCTTCCCAGAAGGGAAAGACGATAGCCTCTGGGAAGTAAACTATACTGGTGAATGATTGGTGAAATTTTGCTGTTAATCACAAAACAATCGTCCTTCCTTTTTTTAAGGGAAGGATAAGAGGATGGGTAGGATTTTTATTATTGTTGGAGACCCCTTTCAAAAAGAAAGCCGGTTTGATTCAACAAGCCGGCTTTCTTTCTATCCTTAATCATTCATCTTTTATCCTTTCTACATGTATTCGTCGCCAAACGAAACACCCATTTTTCGTGCTTTTTCAATTAGTCCTAAATTCGGTTCAACCAATCTCAATTTGCCACCAACCTCCTCGAGCGGTACGGTTGTTAAATCGTTGTTTTTTATAGCCACCATCGTTCCGAATTTTTCGTCGGCGATACATTGTGCCGCAAATGCTCCGTAACGAGTCGCCAAGATCCGGTCCATTGGAGTTGGCGAACCACCGCGCTGTATGTAACCTAAAACCGTTTCGCGGGTTTCAATGCCGGTGTAGGTTTGAATAGCTTGTGCAATATGTGTTGCTGCTGAAACTTCTTTCGGATGATCGATACCTTCGGCAACCACAACAATTGAGTAAGGTTTGTTGCTCTCGAATCGGCTTTCAATTTTTTTGCAAACCGAGCGGATGTTGTACTCCAGTTCCGGAAGCAAAATAATATCGCCACCACCTGCAAGTCCTGAATATAGCGCCAGCCAACCGGCGTGGTGTCCCATAATTTCAATGATCATTACACGCTGGTGCGAGTTGGCTGTAGTGTGCAAACGGTCGATGGCATCGGTGGCAATTTGCACTGCCGAATCGAAACCGAAAGTTACATCGGTACCCCACACATCGTTGTCAATGGTTTTTGGTATTCCAACCACATTCATTCCTTCCTGTGCCAGAAGGCTTGCGGTTTTCATGGTGCCGTTACCACCAATACAAACTACGGCATCGAGGCCCAGTTTCTTGTAGTTTTTCATTATTTTGTGAGGTTTGTCCTCTGCATCTTTGCCGTTTTTCTTCCCTTTGTAGGGTTTTTCTCGCGAGGTGCCCAGGATGGTTCCGCCAAGCGTAAGAATACCGGATAGCGCCGATTCCTTTAGCTCAATGTAATCGCCGTTAATTAACCCGGAATAGCCTGCGTTAAAACCCAACACTTCCATGCCGTATTCAACTATTGCTGTTTTTCCCACGCCTCTGATTGCTGCATTCAGTCCCGGGCAATCGCCCCCTGCAGTCAAAATACCAATTCTTTTTGGCTTTGCTGAAGTACTCATAGTATTTATTTAAGATTCCTGTAGTTTATAATTATCTACCGAATTTACAAAAGAACTTTATAAAACCGACTTTAAAAGCCCGTTAAATACTGTAATTTATGATTTCTTTTTTTGACTCAGATAAAAATCCGTAGAACAAATTTTGTACATTCGCGCGTCGTTTGAAAAATGGCATTTTAATCTTTAACCAATTAAATGTAATAGGAATGAGAAAGTTTTTTTCACTTTTAATGGCTACTGCCTTTGTGTTTTCTATCTCGTGTAAGAGTACAAAAACAGGAGGTTCGGCCGGTTTAAACCAATTAACAAAAAAAGAAAAAGAAGAAGGTTGGGTATTGCTTTTCGATGGCAAAACCAGCGAAGGATGGCGTGGTAACAACAAAGACCATTTTCCAACAGGATGGGAAGTTGTTGACGGAACTTTACACTGTAATAAATCAGGTCAGGGTGAAGCCGGAGCACGTGATGGTGGCGATATTATCACTACCAAAGAATACTCTAACTTTCATTTGAAACTGGAATGGAAAATTGCTGAAGGTGGTAACTCAGGTATTTTCTACTTAGGAAAAGAGCACGAAGGATGGCCGATTTATAAAACAGCTCCTGAAATGCAAGTGTTAGATAACGAACGTCACCCTGATGCATTGTTAGGAAAAGACGGTAACCGCAAAGCCGGTTCGTTATACGACCTGATTCCTGCAAAACCACAAAATGCAAAACCTGCAGGTGGATGGAATACAGTTGAAATTATTTGCTACAAAGGAACTGTTGTGCACAAGCAGAATGGCGAAACTGTTGTTGAGTATCACTTGTGGACTGACGACTGGAAAGAGTTGGTAGCCGGATCAAAATTCCCTGGATTAAATCCTGACTGGGCAAATGTTGCCAAAGAAGGTGTTATTGCATTGCAAGACCATGGCGACGATGTTTGGTTCCGCAACATCAAAATTAAAGAAATGAATTATTAAGCTTTTAAGCTGATATGATGAGGCCCGGTAGTTTTCTGCCGGGCTTTTTTGTTTTTTAGCTGCCAGTTTCGGGCTACTAGCTACGAGTTTCAAACAGCTATGCCAAAGGATGCCATCTTTATCGATATTAAACAGGTAAAGATGGCATCCTGCTTTGTTTTACTTCGCTTTGTAGAATTTTCCCCTCGCGAGGGGAAATGGCTACAGCCAAAGGGGTAATGTTAATTTCTGATTTTTGAGATATCAAATTCAAATGGCTAATGACCAATGACCAAACAAAACCATTCTTCGACTCCCATGCCTACCGGCCGGCCGGCGCTCAGGATGACTGAGAACTGCGACTGAAAACTATCAACTTTCCTACTCCGGATTATACCCCGAATCGTTAAGTATTTGCTGAAAATCGTAATTCGCCATTAATTCCCGCAAAGTCACTTCCGGATGTTTTTTCATGTATTGCCGCACAATCTGCCAGCCAATCCACACGCCGGTTCTTCCGGGCGAGTCGAGCGGAAAGCCACTTGTGGATGGTGCCGGGTTAATGTAGCGGATTATATTCATGCGTTTGCTGGTGTACAGCATTTCGTGCTCAATAAGGTAAGTCCACATTTGTGGCTCGTTCATTTGGCACCATTCCAGTTGTTGAGTGGTGTAGCCAATTTTTAGCGAGTCTTCCATGTCGGGCAGCATGGCATCAACCAGGTACATCAGTTTTCCTTTTTCAACCATATTGCCCAGCAGGTTGGTGGCCCGGTCTTCGTGCTCAAATTCGGTAATCGCCCACGCAAATGCCACGTCCGACAAAATTTTGTCTTTGTGCATGTTTTGTACTTTATACTGAGGCGTAGTTTGTAATTGCTGATAGTACTTACAATCGCGCCCCAGGTATTTGTCGAGGCTGATACCAATTATATTTTCTGCCGTAACCACCGACTGGTTAAATCCCGAAGTATACGTGTAAATGGTTGGCAATTCTTTCTCGGGGAAATGATAACTGTAATATTTAAATGCTTTTGTCAATCCTTTTTCGAGTTTTCGCAGGTTTGGGAACACCGAGTCGGTTTTCAGTTTCACCTCTGTAATCATGGTGTCGTTTAAAAACAAGCTCATCATATCTTTGAAATCTTCGTCGCCAATGCCGCCCACCTGAATTACGCGGTAGGTGTACAAATTAAAAAAGTCGGGGTAGTTGTTGCTCAATTCTGTAAGCACTTCCAGCGTATCTTTTCCTTCAAGATTAAAAAGTTGCTCGCCAAACCGCACAACTTCAACTTCTTTCTCAACATCAGAAATATTTACTTTTAAGGGATTTCGTTTGCATGAAAAAAATAACAGGGCAATTACGCCCATAAAAAACAGTCCTTTTATCCACTTCATTTTACAAGAAATTTAAATCATTACTGAGTGTCATACCTGGTGTGAACTTATACACCAAGTATCGTTCTTTTAAGTTTTCTCTTCAAAATAAAAAGATTCACTTAGCTTGGGCTAGGCTCATTTTTTCTTTTTTCGATAAAACGTTAAAATAACTTCAACTTTTATATCATTTCACACCAGGAATAACACTATGGAAACAATATTATTGCAAAACTGAACTAAAAATTGAACTTTTGCAAGGTTAAAAAGAATGATCAGAATGATGAGGTTGATATCGGGTTTTAAAACTCGAAACTCGAAGCTCTGAACTTTAAACTAGAAAAATGAAAGTTGCACTGGCTCAGTTAAATTATACCATCGGCGATTTTGAAGGAAATGCGTCGAAGATTATTGCAGAGATCAACCGCCTGAAACAAGCGGACGTTGATCTGGTTGTTTTTTCCGAATTGTCGGTTACGGGATATTACCCGCACGATTTGCTGGAGAAAAAAGAGTTTATTGCAAAAGCCGACGATGCTGTTGCCGAAATAGCAAAACATTGCCACGGGATTGCAGCTTTGGTTGGTGCACCTCGTATTAACCAGCACGAGCGTGGTAAAACGCTTTTTAATTCGGCGCTTTTTTTGGCCGATGGCGAAATAAAAAGCAGCCACAACAAAACGCTGCTGCCTACCTACGATATTTTTGATGAGTACCGTCACTTTGAGCCGAATCGCGAGTTTAGTTTGGTAGAATACAAAGGCGAAAAAATTGCGGTAACCATTTGTGAAGATTTGTGGGACGAGCAACCAACGGCCAACGAGTTTGGCAAAGACAAACTCTATTCCATTTCTCCAATGGAGGAGCTGGCAAAATTGAAACCCGATTTTGTGGTAAACCTTTCGGCATCGCCATTTTCGTACAACCAGGAAGGCTGGCGCAAGAATGTGCTTATAACAAAAGCAAAAAAATACGGCATCCCAATTTTGTATTGCAACCAGGTGGGGGCACAAACTGAATTGGTTTTTGACGGAGGATCGGTGTACATCGATGCCACCGGCGAAATCGTAAAGGAGTTGAAATATTTTGAGGAGGATTGCCTCGTGCTCGATACTACGTCGCTGGGCGAAAAAGCGCTGCAGCCAAAGGTGGATTACATCGAAAAAATACACGATGCGCTGGTATTGGGTATCCGCGACTATTTTAAAAAGATGGGCTTTAAACAGGCCACGCTGGGATTGTCGGGCGGAATTGATTCGGCAGTTACTGTTGTGCTTGCCGTTCGTGCTTTGGGGGCCGAGAATGTGCGTGTGTTGTTAATGCCATCGAAATATTCGTCGGACCACAGTGTGAATGATGCCCGCGAACTGGCCGAAAACCTTGGCATCCGTTACGATGTTGTGAATATTCAGTCGGCAGTTGATCAGTTTGAAAATGCACTTTCTCCACTATTCGAAGGTCGCTCGCCTGATGTTACCGAAGAAAATATTCAGGCTCGTGCCCGCGGAATTTATATGATGGCAATTTCGAATAAATTTGGCCACATTCTGTTAAACACAACAAACAAAAGCGAGTGTGCGGTTGGTTACGGTACACTTTACGGCGATATGAACGGAGGGTTGGCTGTGTTGGGCGATGTTTACAAACTGGATGTGTTTAAACTGTCGAGGTTTATGAATAAAGATGGCGAAGTTATTCCGGAGAATACCATTGTAAAACCACCGTCGGCAGAGTTGCGCCCCGATCAGAAAGATACCGACTCATTGCCCGAATACGAAGAGCTGGATGACATGCTCTTTAATTACATCGAGTTGAACAAATCACCAAAAGAAATAGCCGCTTTAGGTTATGATGAGGCAGTGGTTCGAAGAGTGATAAGAATGGTGAACATGAATGAGTATAAACGTTTTCAGGCAGCTCCTATTTTAAGAGTAAGTTCAAAAGCTTTTGGCTTCGGACGAAAAATGCCGCTGGTTGCCCGATACTAGTCATGTAAATTTTTTATCAACCGTTTTGGGGCAATTGTTAATGATAATATTCGGTTCTGAGGTAAAATAACTGTTAAAAAAGAATCAATTTTAACAATTTTTTTTAGCTTTGATGCTGTAAAACATACAGACGGGTATATGTTAAATTCAGATATTGGGCTTCGAGACCTGGTTGACAATCAGAAATCAATATTTTATTTGTTGGGGCAGGAAGATAAAGACGACTTGCAACACCATATTTCTCTTTCGCAGTACAAAAAGAATGAATTTATTTACAAAGAAGGAGATAAACCAAATGGATTTTTGGTTTTGATTGACGGAAAGGTTAAGATTTTTAAAGAAGGTGTAGGAGGTCGAGAACAGATTATTCGTATGACGAAACCTCTGGGATTGATCGGTTATCGGGCTTTATTGGCCGACGAAACACACAACGGCTCGGCGGTAACGCTTGAAGAGTCGCTGGTTTGTACCATTGATCCTGACTTTATTTTTAAACGCGCCTTAAAAAACCCTGATTTTTCATTTAAAATTATCAGTAAACTTTCGAAAGAACTGGGTTTCTCCAATGCCCGAACCGTTACTTTAACACAAAAACATATCCGAGGTCGTTTGGCCGAATCGCTGATTTTGCTGAAAGATAAATACGGCTATGAAAACGATGGAACAACATTAAAAGCGTTCTTGTCGCGCGAGGATATTGCAAACCTTTCGAATATGACCACGTCGAATGCCATTCGTACCTTATCAACTTTTGCCAGCGAGAAAGTAATCGCAATCGACGGACGAAAAATTCGGATTCTGGATGCTATCCGCCTGGAGCGAATCAGTAAGTTAGGATAATCGATTTAAAATATATATTGTGAGTGCCATTTGAGAAATCAGGTGGCATTTTTTATTCCTGTAGATAAACACGTTTCACGCGTTGGGAAATGCCTGTTAAAATCTCATAAGGAATAGTTTCGAGTAGTTGGGCCACCCTCGAAATGGAAATATTTGGCCCAAAAATTTCAACGCTGTCGCCTGGATTCACCTCGAGGTTGGTGACGTCGAGCATCAGCATGTCCATGCAAACATTGCCGATCATCCTTGCTTCTTGTCCGTTAACAAAAGCGCTGCCTAAACCGTTGCCCAGTCGGCGGTTTATTCCGTCGGCATAACCCATTGGAACGACGGCTACCCGGCTATGTTGCCTAACTTTCCCTTTACGGTTGTATCCAACGGTTTCGCCTGTATCAACAGTTTTAACTTGCGAGACAGTGGTTTTTAGCGTGCTGATTTGCTGTAATGCTAATCCGGTTTGCGAAATGCCGTAAAGGCCGATTCCAAGCCGCACCATATCCATTTGATGATCGGGAAAACGTTCGATGCCGGCCGAGTTTAAGATGTGTTTGTCGATTTTGTATTCAAAAGCATTTTCAATCAGCCCGGATAAATCTGTAAATCGATTGAATTGTTCTTTGGTAAAATCATCGAGCTCTGGCTCGTCGCTTCCGGCAAGATGCGAAAAAACCGATTGTATTTTTAAATGCTTATTCTTTTTAAGAATGGCAATTACCTTGGCAATGTCCTCTTCTGTTTTCAGGCCAAGGCGGTTCATGCCCGTGTCGATTTTAATATGTATAGGGAAGTTATTTAAGCCGAATTCTTTCACAGCCTTTACAAATTGCTGCAGGAGTTGGAAACTGTAAATGTTGGGCTCCAGGCTAAAATCAATGATATTTTGAAAACTGTCTTGTTCGGGATTCATTACCACAATTGGAGTAGTGATTCCTGCATTTCGCAACTGAACACCTTCGTCGGCCACAGCAACTGCCAGATAATCCACATTTTGGTGCTGTAAAAGTTGTGCGATTTCCACATCGCCACTACCGTACGAAAAAGCCTTAACCATCACCATTATTTTTGTTTCCGGTTGCAGCAACTTACGGAAAGTATTCAGGTTGTGAACCAATGCATTCAGGTTGATTTCAAGCACCGTTTGATGTGCTTTTTGTTGCAGTAGTGCCGATATTTTCTCCAGCTCAAATTGCCGCGCACCTTTTAATAGAATTGCCGACGATGAATAGTTGCTACGCAGAAAGTGTTTTTCAAACGCGTTGCGATCGGCATAGAACTCGCTTTCCAGTTGAAAAATATGCTGGTGC
This sequence comes from uncultured Draconibacterium sp., assembly GCF_963674925.1. Taxonomy (NCBI): domain Bacteria; kingdom Pseudomonadati; phylum Bacteroidota; class Bacteroidia; order Marinilabiliales; family Prolixibacteraceae; genus Draconibacterium; species uncultured Draconibacterium sp. The sequence goes on along the minus strand of NZ_OY771648.1, from coordinate 125,535 downwards.
TGATACAGGTCTTTGCCAATTCCTGTGAGTTTGTTAATTCCCCATTCCTGTAAAAGCTGGTTTACTTTCGCATAAAGTTTTGCTGTTTCGATACCAGTTTGCTGAATATCGGACAGAATTACATGCTTAAACAAATGACTTTTGGCCGCTTGCTGTTTCAGCACCGACAGTGCAATACTCAGCGAATTCAAATCCGAATTGTAATAGTCGTTAATCAGCAGGCAGTTATTTATCCCTTGTTTTATTTCCAGACGCATAGCCACAGGTTGTAGGCTACTGAACTGAACAAGAAAATCACTCGGATTTTTATCCAACGCAATTAGCGTAGCAAAACAATGGCAGGCATTTTCAAGTGCTGAATCATCGGTGAATGGAATTGTAAACGAATAATGTTTATCATTAATTCTTGCTTCAATTTCAGTGTCAGTCGATTTAACTTTGCTTTTAAACTGTATCGGTGCGCTATCGTTCTCCAACGACCAGTTTATGGGATCAATATTCTTTTGAGAGCAAAACTCTGCTATAATTTTTGAGTAGGAGCGATCAGAACGAAACACCAGCTTTTTTGTACCAGTAAAAAGTTTTAATTTCTCGTTCAGTTTCTCCTCCATCGAGGTGAAATTTTCCTGGTGAGCATCGCCAATGTTAGTTAAAATACCAATGTCGGGCTGAACGATTGGTGCCAGCTTTTGCATTTCGCCGGGCTCCGAAATTCCTGCTTCTAACAGGGCAAGGTCGTATTGATTATCGATTAATAATGCCGACAAGGGAACACCTACCTGAGAGTTGTAGCTTTTCGGGCTTCGTACAATTTTTAGCTCAGTAGAAAGTAAATCGTAGAGCCATTCTTTTATAATGGTTTTTCCGTTGCTGCCGGTAATGCCAATAACAGGTTGCAAAAACCGGTTACGGTTATAAGCTGCGAGTTGCTGAAGTGCAAAGCCTGTATTTTTCACCAGAATGTAGCAGGCTTTATCTTCAATAAAATTCTTGTTGGAAACGATAAAAACCTGAACACCTTTTTTGCGTAATTGCGCAATGTAATTGTGCCCGTTAAAAACAGGGCCGGTTAAGGCAAAAAAAGCAGCGTTTGATCCACCGAAAAAAGTCCGGCTGTCGGTAATAATTTCTGAAACAGTAAAATCCTGAAACGATGAGGAAGCGAAAAGCTCACCATTTACTACGGCACATATTTGTTTTGCCGTCAGGTTAATCATTATTCCTTATGTGCTTTGTTGTAACAACTTCGGCAAAGTGGCTCGTAAATGTCTTTTTCGCCCAGCAGAACCACTTGTTCTTTTTCGGAAAGACGATGAGAGAATTGTGCGATGCTTCCGCACCGAACACAAATAGCGTGTACTTTGGTAATATAATCGGCAACCGCCATCAGTCCGGGAATAGGACCAAAAGGTTCGCCTTTAAAATCCATATCAAGTCCGGCAACAATAACACGAATTCCCATGTTGGCCAACTGGGTTACCACATCTATCAGACCTTTATCAAAAAACTGGGCTTCGTCTATTCCAATCACATCAACATCGCCGGCAAGCAACAAAATATTGGCCGAGTTTTCAACCGGAGTGGAGTGGATTGCATTTTCGTCGTGTGAAACCACTTCTGTTTCCGAGTAACGAACGTCAACCATCGGCTTGTAAATCTCCACCTTTTGTTTGGCAATTTTGGCACGCTTCAGCCGCCTAATCAATTCTTCGGTCTTTCCCGAAAACATCGATCCGGCAACAACTTCAATGGTGCCAACTTTTTTATTGCTGTTTACATCTCTTTCAATAAACATTAATCGTTACTCTTTTTGGCAATACTATTCTTACAGGGTATTTTTATTTACTACTTTTACAAAAATAAAATTTACAGGCTTGTTTGTGCACTGTAAAGCACGATTAATTTACCAACATCGCGTTAAAAGCTTGGATGAATGGATAATAAAAAGTTATTTAAATTTCTGCTAAAAGATATTTCGGAGATAGAAGAATTGTTTGCCGAAAAAGGTACCGAAGGATTCGATGAACTGGAATTGGAATTTATCCGCACTCGTTTCAGCGGCGCAAAACACATCATTCAATTGTTGAGCGAAAAAGATGTGCCGGCACAACGAGTGATGGTATCGGCACCTGCTGCAACAAAAGTGCTTGCCGAGCCGGAGACTGTGGAAACAAAAAGTTCGGTTGAATCACAAACACAACTTTCGGAGGAAGAAAAGGAAAGTTTAGCAGCCTTATCAGATTTTGAAGAGGAGTTAAAGAGCGAAGAAACTAAGCCGGAACCGGATGTGCAGGAAAAGGAAGTTCTTGTGCCTGAAAAAGAACCGGAAATAGAAGAAGAAACTTCATCTGATGAAGAGGAAACAGTTGTTGCAGAAAAAGCAGAAGAACAGGAGCGTGTTTCTGAAGTGGAAGTAGAAACTGTGGAGGAAGAACAAGAAGAGTTGGTAGAAGAACAAGGACCGCAGGAAGAAGAAGAGGAGCCTGTTGTTGTAAGTAACCGGATAGGCGATCGTGTTATTACCGAAAAGTCGGTTAACGACCTGCTTAGCGGTAATGGTGATAAAAAGCTGGAATATAAAATATCGAACAGCCCTGTAAAAAGTATTCAGGCTGCCATTGGAATAAACGACCGCTATCAATACATCCGCGAGTTGTTTGATGGCAGTGCCGACAGTTTTGCAAAAACGGTTGTTGATCTCGATAACTTAAGTAACATTCAGGAAGCGGTTTCTTATTTGCAGGAGAATTTTAAGTGGAAAAAGAACGAAACCAGCCTGAAATTTGTAAACCTTGTAAAGCGCCGGTTCCCAAATGGATAACGAAGCAAAATTAATACTCGTTCCAACGCCCATTGGTAATCTGCAGGATATCACTTTGCGGGCAGTTGAGGTTTTGAAAACAGCCGATATAATTTTGGCCGAAGATACACGCGTGTCTTCAAAACTTTTAAAACATCTTGAGATTGACAAGAAACTGATTGCGCATCATAAGTTTAACGAGCATAAAACCACCGGCTCCATCGTTTCAAAAATAGAGCAGGGGAATACCGTGGCTTTAATTTCTGATGCCGGTACACCTGCCATTTCCGATCCGGGATTTTTGTTGGTGCGCGCTTGCGTGGAGAAAAATCTGAAAGTGGAATGTTTACCCGGAGCTACGGCTTTAATTCCGGCCTTGGCGGTTTCGGGTTTGCCAACCGATAAATTTGTTTTCGAAGGATTTTTACCGCAGAAAAAAGGACGACAAACACGTTTGAAGATTCTTGCCGAAGAATCGCGAACAATTGTTCTTTACGAATCGCCATACCGTTTGGTAAAAGCGCTGGGGCAGTTTGCCGAATTTTTTGGCCCCGAACGAAAAGCCTGCGTTTGCCGTGAGCTAAGTAAAATGTTCGAGGAAGTGAAGCGGGGAACTGTAACTGAGCTACAAGAATACTATACCGAACACACCCCAAAAGGCGAAATAGTGATTGTTGTTGAAGGAAACAACGATTAGCTGTTTTTTTAAACTGTACAAATCACCTTGTCACCAGGTAATGAGGAAAAAATACACACATCTTTTTTTTGATCTTGATAACACCTTATGGGATTTTAATACCAATTCAAGGTATGCTATGCAGGAGACCTTTAGAATTCTTCAGCTTGAAAAAAGTGGTGTGAATTTCGATGCCTTTTTTGAAACCTACAGCAAACACAACCACGATCTCTGGACGGCTTATCGTAAAAAAGCGATAAGAAAAAAGGAGCTTACCCGTCAGCGGTTTCAGCTAACTTTTGACTCCTTTACTATTAATCATCTGGACGCACTGGCAATGAATGACCTGTATCTGCAGGAAATGCCTAAACAGTCGCATTTGATTGATGGCGCAAAGGAAATTCTTGATTACGCCAAATTAAAAGGCTACCGTTTATTTATAATTACCAACGGATTTAAAGAGGTACAGCACGAGAAGTTAAAGCGAGCTGGCCTTGCTGCCTATTTTGAAAAGGTATTTATTTCTGAAGAAATTAAAATGCCAAAACCCAGTCGCGAAATATTTGAGCACGCCATAAAATCATCCAATGCCAAAAAGAAAAACAGTTTAATGATTGGTGATGATTGGGATGTGGATATTTGCGGTGCAACTAACTTTGGTATCGATGCTGTTTATTTTAATCGTTTAAAACAGCCGTTAAATAAATTACATGGTAATGTTAGAATTATCAATACGCTGAAGGAATTACTTTTGGTGGTTTAATCATTAAAGTCTTTTTTACTTCCAGGTTTGTTTTCTGTTTGATCAACTTCTGCTTGTCGTCAACACTATGAATTACCGTGTCGATTACAGTCCTATTCCTTGAAAAACCATTGTGTATTACCCTTTACAGGAACACTGTCTGTGTTTTGAATAGTTATTGTTGTCGCCGTAATGTAGAAAAGTGAAAGCCATGGCTTTTAATCAGTGGAAAAGTGTTAAAAAAAGCAAAGTTCTGTTAACGTTTATTTAATATGTAGTAATGCATATATGTAATTTTTACAAGAAGTTAAAAATGAATGATTTGAGTTTTGTTATTGCGGACTATAATGTCAGGTTGAAGTAAATTAAAGTAGCAAAAAGAAAGAAAAGAGGTCGAAAATGCAACATGAAGTTGTATTTATCGGATAAAAAGTGAATATTTGAATTGTTCAAATAGAGAATTGAAAGTGAAAGTTTGCTGTTGATGTAAAATTTTACAGGAACAAATTTGGGGGAATTTGATTTTCATTTTCAAAAGAGAAAAATTTCAAAATGCTGTTTAATTATTACTTAAAATGTTTTTATCAGGGGAGGCTATATCCAACATACTTAACGAAAGAAAAATTATATCAATTAATCACGCGCGAAAGGAAGGAATCCTTGCTGCGTGTGGTCTTGAGCTTGTATCCGAAGAGTTTCAAATCTAGTTTTTAATATTAATCTAAAATTGTTTTTTATGAAAAAAATTGCGCTTATTATGTCATTCCTGGTTTTGCTGGGAGTGACGGTGGTAAATGCTCAGACCAAGATTGTTACCGGTACGGTTACATCCAGCGAGGATAACCTGCCTATTCCGGGAGTTTCTGTTTCTGTAGCGGGGACAACGCTTGGTACCGTAACTGACATTGACGGAGTTTTTAACCTAAAAATTCCGCAAGATGGAAAGGCTTTGATAGCCAGTTTTGTGGGAATGAAAACACAAACCGTTGATTTGGGAGAGGGCTCAGACTATACTATTGTATTGCAGCCCGACCTTGTTGGTATTGACGAAGTAGTAGTTACGGCTTTAGGTATTTCTCGCGAGAAAAAATCTCTTGGGTATTCAGCTCAGCAGTTAACGGGTGATGAAGTTGCCGGAGTGAAAGACGCAAACCTTGTGAATTCGCTTTCGGGTAAAGTTGCAGGAGTGCAGGTAACCGGTTCAAGCGGTACAGTTGGTAGTTCATCACGTATTGTTATTCGTGGCGTAAACTCAATTTCGGGTAACAACCAGCCATTATTTATTGTAGATGGTACGCCTATCGATAACTCAAACTTTAACTCTACTAACACCCAGGTTGGTGGAGGAGGTACCGACTGGGGTAACACCGCAGCAGATATCAACCCTGAGGATATTGAATCAATGACTGTGCTTAAAGGGGCTAACGCAGCTGCACTTTATGGTTCGCGTGCTGCGAACGGTGTAATTCTTATTACCACAAAAAAAGGTACAAAACGTAAAGGTATTGGTGTTTCCATTACTTCTGGTTTAAATGTAACTACCGTTGCAGTTTTGCCTGAGTACCAGGATGAATACGGTGGTGGTTATAAACAAACTTTTGATACTTACGAGGGAGAGCCTGTTGTAAACTACGCCGCTGATGAAAGTTGGGGGCCAAAAATGGATGGTACTTTGGTACGTCAGTGGTACAGCTGGTATCCTGATGATCCGAACTACGGAAAAATGACCCCTTTTATTGCGCATCCTGATAATATCAAGGATTTTTACGAAACAGGTATTACAACAAATAATAATATCGCCCTTGAGGGCGGTGGTGATGATACTTTATTCCGTTTGTCTTTTACTAATTTCAAGCAAACAGGTACACTGCCTGTTTCTGAATTAAACAGAAATACAATTGCGTTTAATGGTAGCACTAAACTTACTGATAAATTTACTGCTTCAGCAAGTATGAACTATGTGAAAACTAAGAACGATGGTATCCCTTCACAAGGTTATTCGGATGTTCAGGGTAATGTTGTTACTAGTTTTAACCAGTGGTTCCAACGTCAGCTTGATATGGATAATTTGGCCAATTATAAAACAGCAGACGGTATGGACCGTACCTGGAACATCAGCTCTCCAACCAATCTTCGTCCGTTATATTGGGAAAACCCATACTGGGTATTGAACGAGAGTCCTGCAAATCTTCAGAGGGACCGTGTATATGGTAATGTATCATTGAAATACGACATTCTTTCCGGCTTAACTGTTCAGGGATGGGCTCGTACTGATTTTTATAATGACAGGCGTGAGTCAAGAATTGCTTCAGGATCTATCCCTCAGGATTGGTACCAGGAAGAGGTTCGTCAGATGGAAGATAATAACTTCGAATTTTTGGCAACTTACACAAAAAATATTGGTTCAGACTTTTCGATCGATGCTAACTTTGGTGCTAACAAACGTATTCGTAAATACTACAACAACACTTCAAGTACCAATGGTGGTTTAAGTGTGCCTAACTTCTTTAATGTTACTGCATCAATCGACAGACCTTCTATTACAGATTACAAATCAAAAAAAGTTGTAAACTCAGTATATGGTAGTGCAAGTTTCGGATACAAAAGTTTAGCTTTCGTTGATGTGTCATTACGTAACGACTGGTCTTCAACATTGCCCGACGGTGACAACTCGTACTTGTATCCTGCTGTAACCGGTACTTTCCTTTTCTCAGAATTAATCGAAGACGACTCGTTCCTTTCTTTAGGAAAAGTTAGGGCAAGCTGGTCGCAGGTCGGTAACGATACCGATCCTTACCAGTTGGCTGTTACTTATTCTTCGTCAAATAACTATGGTAGCTATCCTGCTTATCAGGTGCCTGATAAGCTGAAAAATGCCAGCCTGAAACCTGAAACCATTACTACGACTGAATTTGGTATTGAATTAGGTTTTTTTGAAAACCGTTTAGGTGTGGATGTAACTTACTACGACATTCAATCGAAAGACCAGATTCTTGACCTTGATGTTGCAAGTACTTCAGGATATAGCTCAACAGTTGTTAACGCAGGTTTGATGACCAACAAAGGTTGGGAAGTTATGTTGCGTGCCAGACCAATTGATCAGGAATTTAGCTGGGATGTTGTATTTAACTGGGCTAAAAACACCAACAAAGTTGTTGAATTGGCAGAAGGTCTTACTAACTATTCATTAGGTAGCTGGGGGCCATCAATCAATGCCAAAGTAGGTGAAACTTACGGTACTTTCGTTACTGATGGTTTTGTTTATGATGATGCAACCGGACAGCGTGTTGTTACCGAGGATGGTTATTACGAAAGAGCAACCAATATTACTTTTGGTTCTTATTTACCTGATTGGACCGGTGGTATAATCAACTCATTTGCTTACAAAGGACTTTCTTTGAGTGCTTTGGTTGACTTCCAGAAAGGTGGTTTGTTGTATTCCGTTTCTAACCGCTACGGAAACTACTCGGGATTGTTTGCCGAAACTGTTGGAACCAACGAACTTGGAAATCCGGTAAGGGATGCTATCTCTGACGGTGGTGGATATCTTGCTGAGGGAGTGAAAGCAGACGGAACTCCAAACGATACACGTATTAGTGCCGTAAATTACTGGAAACAATTTGCAACCAGAAGAGAGCGCTATTTATACGATGCCAGCTTTATTAAGCTTCGGGAAGTAAAACTTACTTATGCTTTACCAAACAAATTATTTGCAAATAGCTTTATAAATGGCGCTTCATTCTCGTTGGTTGGTCGTAACCTCGCTATCCTACATAAAAATATTCCTAATGTTGATCCTGAGAGCGCATATGGTTCAGGTAATATACAGGGATTTGAAAATGGTCAGCACCCAAGTACAAGAACAATGGGATTCAGCGTAAATGTTAAATTTTAACACTCTAATAAGAAGATATTATGAAGACATATTTGAAGATATCAGTATTTGCCCTGCTTTTTGCTAGCCTATTTGTGGGGTGTACAAAAGATTTTGAGGAAACGAATACCGATCCTAACAATGTAACCGATGTTCCTACATCGTATTTGATGACTTATGCTCAACGTCAAATTCTTAGTGAGCGTTACAACACAACCGGTTTAATTTACGCTCAGTTATTTTCTGAAACACAGTATACCAATACTTCGCGTTACGAAACTGATGAAGCCAGTTTTAACACTTATTATACCAGGCCATTGGCTAACTTGCAACAGATTATCTCTCTGAATACTGATGAGGCAACAAAAGATGATGCGGCTTCATCTGGCGCCAATGTTAACCAGATTGCCATTGCAAGAATTCTGAAAGTTTATACTTTCCAGTTGATTACTGATATGTGGGGCGAAATTCCATATAGCGAGGCTCTTTTGGGAAAGGACGCTTTTACTCCAGTATACGATACGCAGGAGGCTATTTATGCCGACTTCGTAACAGAGTTGACTGAGGCTGCTGCCCAGATCGATGTGAGCGCTCCGGGTATGGAGGGCGACATTATTTTCGGTGGCGATATGGCTGCCTGGAAAAAGTTTGCAAATTCACTGAAAGCACGTGTTGGAATTCGTATGACGGAGGTGGATGAGGCAACTGCCAAAAGTGTTGTAACTTCAGCTTTGTCGGGTGCTTTTGAAAGTAACGATGATAACGCTCTGTATTCATACCTGGCGGATGCTGCAAACTGGAATCCATATTACGATCACTTTTTAACCAGAACTGACTACGCTATTAGCGAGCCGCTGGTAAATTATATGGAAAGTCTTAACGATCCTCGCTTGCCATTTTATGCTGATCCTAACGACGCCGGCGACATTGTAGGTATGCCTTTCGGTTTAACTAACGAAGATGCAGGTAGTATAACCAATGCCGAGATTTCATTTCCGGGTATTGCTGTTCGTTCGGCTGATAGTCCCGGTGTTCTTCTTACATACTCTGAAATATTATTCATTAAAGCTGAGGCGGCTGCCAGAGGTTGGATTAGCGACGATGCTGCTGCTGTATTTGAAGATGCTATTACAGCCAGTATGGAATTCTGGGGAGTGGATGCTGCTGATATTACAGCGTATCTTGCTCAACCTGAAGCTGTTTATGATGCTAGTAACTACAGAAAGTCGATTGCTGAGCAAAAATGGGTAAGTCTTTATATGGACGGTCAGGAAGCATGGAGCGAGTGGAGAAGATTAGACTATCCTGTATTAACTCCTGCTCCAGGAGCAGTTGAAGGGAAGGCTATTCCAAGAAGACGTGCATATACACAAAACGAGTACGACCTGAACGAAGAAAATGTAAAAGCAGCCGTTGCTCGTCAGGGTGAAGATGTTATGGAAACCCGCATCTGGTGGGATAAATAGTATTAAAATACTTATTGCCCCCTGTCAAGGGGCCTTGGGTAATTAATTAAAGAGCAGCCGGTAAGTTTTCTTACCGGCTTTTCTTTAATTTGTCGGTATATGACAAAAATCATGTATCTTGAAAAAAGATCATAGGTTAAATTTATTGTTTCGTAAGTGTCAGTAATACAGTGTTATAATGGTAGTTTTCTAGTAATATTGCTTGGCGTTTTACAATTCAGATATTATCTAATTGTCAGTTAATATGAAAAAAAACTTACACTTTCTTTAAAAAATCAAAACTTCTTTTAATATTTGTAATTGTTGAATAAGAATAAAGAGTTCTATTTAATGTGAGGGTAATGCTGAGTATAAGGATTTGGGGGAATCCTTTTCAGAAATTACAATAATAAATGCTGTTTAATTATTACTTAAAAACGTTTCTATGAAGGGGGGTATCATTCATTTGATCTTAAATCAAAATTTTCGATTTTATATAAATCGGTTCAGTAGTTAGCTGCCGATTGAAATAAGGCATTAGCGTAACTCGCTTAACGAGACGCATTATGTTGCAGAATACGTCTGAGAAATTGGCTAAATGTTAAAAAAATTAACAGTTAGTAAAGGTTTCAGGAATACGTAAAGAATCAGAATTAACAATAAAGGAAAATTCGCTTTTTAATCTTATATAAATTTTTCTGAATGGAAGGGAATAGGAAAAATTGCTTTTTAAAGACAGGAGTTAAAAGAAGTGAAACAATATTAAAAATGATAAAAAGATATGACCGGGAGGTACTCACTCTACATTTACTCACAATTACCCTTCGTAGAATCTTAAATCCTCCCGGTTTTTCTCTAATAAATGAAAAAATGCTAAAAACAATTTTTATAGCGCTTTAATTAATAACTTAAAATTATTTCTATGAAAAAATTTGCGATTTTTTTATCGATACTCCTTTTCATGGGTAATTTGGTAACATTCGCTCAAACGCAAACAATAACCGGTACGGTTATTTCTGCTGAGGACGATATGCCAATACCAGGGGTTTCGGTTTCGGTAAAAGGTACTACTTTAGGAACAGTCACCAACATTGATGGTGAATATACTTTAAAAGTACCTCAAGACGCACAGTCACTCATGTTCAGTTTCGTTGGTATGAAAACTGAAGAAGTGGCGATTGCAGGATCTACAGTTGATGTTACTCTACAACCACAGACCATTGGTGTTGACGAGGTTGTTGTAACAGCACTTGGTATTTCCAGAGAGAAGAAATCACTGGGTTATGGTGCGCAGACTGTACAAAGCGACGCTTTAACAAAAGCTGCATCGCCTAACGTAATGAACTCACTCTCCGGTAAAGTGGCCGGTGTTCAGATTAACCAAACCGGTGGTCAGGTTGGTGCTTCTTCGCGTATAGTTATTCGTGGTAACAGCTCGTTTGGCGACAACCAGCCACTTATTGTTGTGGACGGTATTCCGATTTCAAACTCAAACCATACTGCCGGCGACGTTGACTTTGGTAGTGGTTTGAACGACATCAACCCACAGGATATCGAGAATATCTCTGTGCTTAAAGGTGGTGGTGCTGCTGCACTTTATGGTATGCGTGCAGGGCACGGTGTTATTCTTATCACAACTAAATCTGGTAAAGGTTCTGCAAAAGGTGTTTCTGTTACTTACGATGGTAACTATAACTTCGACCAGGTTGCACGTATCCAGGAATTCCAGGACAAATACGGACAAGGTTACCTGGGTAGTGAATTCTGGCACCAGTATTATGCTCCTGAAATGTCGTACCAGGAGTTTGCAACCGGTGGTTTCGACCCGGGTGTAGGTTTCTCTTATTACGATGGTATTGGTAATGGTGTAAACGATGGTGTTGATGAAAGTTGGGGACCTCGTTTGGATATTGGTTTAAATATTCCTCAGTACAACAGCCCTGTTGACGGAAGCGGTAACAGAACTGCTACTCCATGGATCTCTCGTCCTGATAACATTAAAGATTTATACGTTGTTGGACACACAACCAGCCACAATATCGGAATTACTTCGGTAGGTGACAATTCAAGTACTCGTTTCTCATTAGGTTTTATGGACCAGGCTGGTACATTGCCAAATACAGGTTTGAAACGCTACAATGCAGGTGTTAATTCAAAAGTAAATCTGAATAAGTATGTAGAGTTTAACACTACAATTAACTATGCGCGTACCGAGAGTGATAATTTGGTACAAACAGAGTACAATGCCAGTAACCCATTACAATCAATTGGTCAGTGGTTCGGTCGTCAGGTTGATATGGTTGACCTGAAAGAAAACTGGCAAACAAGAATGGACAACGGTTTCCCATACAACTGGAACAGTAACTACCACAATAACCCTTACTGGAGTTTGAATAACAACACCAACGAATTGCAAAAAGACAGGGTATTTGGTAAAGCATCTATTTTTGTAAAGCCGGTTACCGGTTTAACTATCGAAGGTCGTTTGGGTATGGACTATTATAGCCAGCGAATGATGCGTGTTACTTATTCTGGTTCAAACGAAACCATTTTGAATGCTTCAAATGCTGAATTCCACGGTGGTAGTTTTAATCAAGACAAAATCAGCCGTTCTGAAATAAATGCAGACATTATTGCTTCTTATCAGATAAATTTTGGTGATTTTGACCTGAGTGCACTGGCAGGTGCTAACTACCGCGACATGCAGTACGAAAGCTCAGCTCTTGGAGCATCTCAGTTAACTGTACCAAATTTGTTTACTATTTCGAATGTTAGTGGAAGTCCTTCGACTGCAATGGATCACTCATGGGTTCGCACAAACAGTGTGTATGGTAATGCTTCATTAGGTTACAATAACTTTGTTTATTTAGATGTAAGTGTACGTAACGACTGGAGTTCAACTATTGAGGATCCTTTCTTTTACCCTGCAGTAAGTATGAGTTTCTTGCCTCTTGAGGCTTTCGATATTGAATCAAACACTATTTCGTACCTGAAATTGCGTGGTGGTTGGTCTAAGGTTGGTGCCGCAACAGGAGCATACAGAACTGATCCTTATTTTACAGCAAGTGCCAATACTATTTATGGTGTGACTCAGTATTCTCAGGCAACTACATATCCTCCGTTGAATTTAAAGCCTGAAAATATTGAAACCACTGAATTTGGTGTAGAAGCTAATTTCTTTGATAACCGTTTGGGTGTTGATTTAGCGTACTACGATAAAACAACTACCGACCAGATTATGAGTGTTTCAATCTCAAAAGCTACCGGTTATAACGCAACTTTGGTAAATGCCGGTGAGATTAACAATAAAGGTATTGAAGTTCAGTTAACAGGAAGCATTCTTAAAAATCGAAATGGTTTGAACTGGGATGTAACACTGAACTGGGCAAGAGATAAATCAGAAATTATTGAGCTTTATACCGATCCTGTAACCGGAGATGAACTGGAATCGTACCAGCTTGGTAGCCAGTGGGGAACTACTGTTGAAGCACGCCCTGGTGATGAGTGGGGTGTAATTTACGGAAATGGTATGGTTCGCGACGACAATGGTGCCATTATTGTTGGATCGAACGGAAGACCAAAAATTGAAGGTCCTAAAAAACTGGGTGCTGTTAACCCTGACTGGATGGGCGGTATCAGCAACGAATTCTCGTACAAAAACTGGAGCGCCGGCTTCTTAATCGAAGTACGTAAAGGTGGCGATATCTTTAGTGTTTCGAATATGTTTGGTGCTTATGGTGGTCAGCTTGCTTTTACTGCTACAGGCGATGTTCGTGAGAACGGTATAGTTCTTGGCGAAACATTTCTGACAGATAAAACTTTTGTTAAAGAAGATGGTACGCCTAACGATCTTACAACTTCTGCTCAAAGTTTCTTCGAGTCGTACTACAGTAACCGCGAGCTTTCGGTTTACGATGGTTCTTATGGTAAATTACGTGAAGCGCATATTACATACAACTTCCCTAAAGGATTGTTTGGTGCCGGCAACTTTATCAAAGGTGGTTCGTTGTCGTTGGTTGGAAACAACCTGGCAATATTGTGGTTGCACGATTCAAACATGGCAAAAATCGATCCTGAAAACGTAACAGGTTCAGGTAACGGTGATGTAGGTTTGGAGTCAACTTCTCTTCCATCATCAAGAAGTTTTGGTGTTAAATTGAATTTGAAATTCTAAAACCATATTAAGAGATGAGAACACATGTTATAATACGTAACCTTTCAGGAAAAGGGAAGTATTCGAGTGATGTTCTAAATTCAATTGATAAAATAAAAATGATAGATATGAAAAATATAATAAGAAAATTACTAGCAGTTAGTTTTCTCATGGCCTTCCTTGTTGTAGGATGTACCGACGATTTCGAGGAGATTAACACTGACCCGGACCGCGCTAAAGATGCACCGGCAACAAACGTACTTGCCTTCGTGTTACGCTACCACACCGATACTTTTTACGATTCGTGGAATAATATGAATGAACCTGAAACGTATGGTGGGCATATTGCAAAAATTCAGTATATCGATGAAGCCAAGTATAACTTCCGTCCTGGTACGGTAGAAAACAAATGGTATTATGGTTACCGACAGCTAAACAACCTTTACGAGATTCGTAAAAAAGCAGAGGCTGATGGCGCCGACAATATGTTGGCAGTAGCTAAAATTCTGGAAGCAATGATCTTCCAGATTATGACTGATACATGGAGAGATGTGCCATATTTTGAGTCAATTAAGTTGGGGGATGGCGTATTACTTCCATCGTATGACACTCAGGAAGAAATTTATCCAGCCATGTTAGCTTCGCTTGAAGAAGCCAATACTTTGCTTAACTCAGGATCGAATGACAACCTGGGCGACGGTGATGTTCTTTTCGATGGCGATACTGATAAATGGCAAAAATTCTGTAACTCGTTACGTTTGCGTATGGCAATGCGTATTTCAGATGTTGATCCTCTGGGAAAATCGACCATCGAAACCATTATGGGAAATCTTTCGGCTAACCCAATTATGGAAAGTAATGATGATAACGCTTTCTTCTGGTACCCTGGAAGCACTCCATACGAAGAGCCTTGGTTCGAAGACGGAAAGGGACGTGATGATCATGGTGTTTCTGATGTTTTAATCGATGCATTAAAAGATCTTAACGATCCAAGATTGTCGACTATTGCAAAACCTGCAACCGATGATGGTGAGTACCGTGGTTTTACAATTGGGGCAGAAGCGCAACCAGCATTAGCAACTATTTCGCGTATTGGTGCTATTTACAGAGACGACGCTGCCGGATTCTCTCCATACATGCGTTATGCCGAAGTAATGTTCCACGTTGCTGAAGCTGCTCAAAAAGGATATAGTGTTGGTATGACTGCTGAAGAGGCATACGAAGCTGCTGTTACCGCTTCTTGTGAAGAGAATGGTATAGAAGCTGCTGATATCGACGCTTATTTAGCTGCTGATGCTGCTTTCGACGGAACTTTGGAACAAATTTACTGGCAAGAGTGGATTGCCTTGTTCAAACAAGGTATGGAAGCCTGGTCGTTGTACCGCAGAACTGGTGTGCCAACAACACACTATGTGGCTCCTGCTTCAGTTTATACAGGTCATAACGTGCCTCCTTTCCGTTACCCTTATCCGAACAATGAGCTTACATTGAACGGTGGTAACTCGAAAGCTTTTGCTGATCAGGTAGTAGACGACTTCTGGGGAAAACAAATGTGGTGGGATACCCGTACAGGTGTTCAATAGATCACAGATAATCGATCGTAATTGATTAAAATATAGAGAGCTGCGGCAATTTGCCGCGGCTCTTTTTTTTAGCTTGCAAACATTCAGCAGGTGACTTGAAGTCACCTGCTGAATTTGTTTAGGGAAGGAACTATTGATTATACTTTTGATTCATTACTGCTTTTATGTCGTTGATATGTTGCAGGAACAATCCTGGGTTTTAGCGCGTAATCAATATCCCTTAAGTAAAGGAACCGATTTTGTATTATTAATAATATCATCCTTTCAATAGATTGCAGCCAATAAAAGTCCCGGACTGTATTAATGAAGAAAATACAGTCCGGGACTCTAAAAAAGGAAAGCCATTCAGCAGGTGACTTCAAGTTACCTACTGAATAGTTTTAAGGCCGATAATTTGCTTACAACGAGTTATAATAATCAACAAGTTGTGTTAGGTCTTCGGCGCTTTTAAATTTAATTTTGTTTTTCTTGATATAAGTGTAAATCTCTTTTTTGTGCACAACAATTATCTCATCCAGGTCTTGACTTTTCCGAACTTTAACAGCCGGTGCTCCTGACTTTTGCATGTAGTACTCATCGGGTTTTGGAATAAACTTAGGTGGTTGTGCTTCTTTGTAGGCGGCTTCTTCTTTGGCTTTCTGGTAAAAAATATCAGGTTTGGCCAATAAGTTAAGATCGCCTTCTGCCAGTACTTTAAAAAATCCGTTTTTGGTGTTATTAGTGGAGGTAAGGTAACTGGTAAATATCATTTCAGTTTCGCCCAATTTAGCCCGCTCAACTGTTTCGGGGTGAGCCAGTTCCAAAATACTGCCATCGCTTGTTTTAAATTCAAGGTTGTCATTATAAATGTTGTAACGTAACGGAACGTCAACAACCTGGGTTTTTGCCGTGGTATAAATTGTGCCGTTCACGAAAGCGTCATCCAGGTAGGGCGAACCTTCAATTTTATACTGAGCAACTGTGGTGCTTGGCCTATTGGTGGTCATCTGGTTGGTTCTCAGATAATCCATTTTTTCTATAATCTCGTAATTCAGATATTGGGCTTGCGCGAATGCTGCACAAACAATTACAAGAAAAAGTGTTAATGTTGATTTTTTCATTTTTTATTGTTTATTGTTTTGTTTAAAGATATAAAAATACGTTGAAGCTAAAAATACGAACAATACATAAGGAGACGTGCAGCAGGCAACATCCCCTCTAATCTGTTGTTTAACCCAGAAGTTTACTTTATTCTGTTACTGCTTCATTTTTTCTGCGGCGCTTTTTAACCGCTTCGTTGTTTTCGGCTATAATGATGGCTATGGTGCCGGCAAAAGTGCCCTGGGTTTCTACATTAACAACTTCTATGGCACGCAGGTATAGCACAATTTTATCGTTGATTAGGTTAGTAACTTCATATGGGAGACTTTGATCAAATGGATCGGGGTAACTCATTAATGGTTGGCTACATTTAATACCTCGGATTTATACTTTTCATCAGTATTTATTACTTTTAAGCAACCAGAAAACCAAAATTACCAAAGACATTGATCCCGAATCTCTAAAATACAAACTGCAAAACCATCAAAGTATAGCGAGCAATATGTATTATTTTAGCCATGTACAGATTAGTGGTATATTAGAATGTAAGTTTCATAGTTATTAACATAGACGTTCTACGAATTAGGATTTTAAATTGAATATATAAACCCGTAATAAATCATGTCATCAGAAAAAAGACGAGAAGAAAAAACAAGGCTACATCCTCGAAACAAAAACAGGAAAAGATATGATTTAAATGCATTAATATCTTCCAATCCTGAATTAGTAAATTATGTAAGGTCTAATAAATATGGCGATGATTCAATCGATTTTTCAAATCCTGTTGCTGTAAAAGCTCTAAACAAAGCTTTGCTAAATCATTATTACGGAATTAAAAACTGGGATTTCCCGGATGAGAATTTATGTCCTCCGGTTCCAGGCAGAGCAGATTACATTCACCACATTGCGGATTTATTAGCTGAAAATAATTTTGGCACAATACCAATTGGCGATAAAATTACTTGCTTTGATGTTGGAGTAGGAGCTAGTTGTATTTACCCTTTAATTGGAGTTACAGAATATAATTGGAAATTTATTGGGTCTGACATCGATCCTAAATCCATAAAATCAGCTAATAATATTGTCAATTCTAATCCCTCGCTTAATGGTAAGATTGAGTGTAGATTACAAAAAAACAGGAAAAATGTTTTTACCGGAATAGTAGATAGTGAAGATAAAATCGATTGCTCTATATGTAATCCTCCTTTTCATTCTTCTTTCGAAGATGCTCAGAAAGGAACACGAAGAAAAATCAAGAACCTCTCAGGGAAAAAGGAAAAAAAACCAACACTTAATTTTGCAGGAATTAGCAATGAACTAATATGTGATGGTGGAGAATCTAAGTTTATTCATAAACTGGTAATAGAAAGTAAAAAGTTCTCTAAAAACTGTTTTTGGTTTTCAACTTTAGTATCAAAACAATCTAATCTAAAAGGAATTTATAAATCGTTAAAAGCAATTGAGGTTAATCAGATAAAAACGATTCCCATGGGAACCGGGAATAAAACCAGTCGGATTGTAGCTTGGACATTCTTAACAACAGAGGAACAAAAAGCATGGAGAAAAACCAGATGGAAAACATAAGTTTCGCACTAGGGTAATAAAAGGTAATAGCTACAGCATTGCATAGAGCTTATGTTCTGTAAGAGACTAAATTCAAGGGTCAAAACATCCAACAGCTTACGTCTTCCGTTTCTTCTTTTTAGCCGCCGGAAACAATACATTATTTAAGATCAGCCTATAACCCGGAGAGTTAGGGTGCAGGCTCAGGTCGGTTGGCGGGTCGCCAATCAGGTGACGGTAATCTTCGGGGTCGTGGCCGCCGTAAAAGGTCCAGAATCCTTTGCCTTGTTCGCCATGTATATAACGGGCTTCGTTGGCCGGTTTGTTCTCGCCCAGTACCAGTACGTTCGATTTTAGCACTTCTTTGCGGTATGCCGTTGTTTGCCCCATAAAACCTTTAATCAGGTTGCGGTGGTTTTGACAAAGCATGGTAGGAATCGGGTCCCACTTGGCCGAAAAATCAAACAGGGTAAAGTAGTCGTTTTCGCGGGCAACATGCCGGTGGTCGGTGGCATCAATATTCGAGAATTCGTATACATACGGGCTTTTTTCCAGCTTAAAATTTTCGAAAGCAAAGGTGTTGTGGAAATCAAGTTTCTCATCAACGTTGGCTTCCATCGGATCGCCATCAAACATGCTCTCGCAAATATCAATACCCACTGCTGCCAGCGAAATATCGTAAGTATCGGTAGCCGCACACATGGCAAACAGAAAGCCGCCGTTTTGCACATATTTCTGTATCTCACGCGTAACAAACGATTTCATTTCCGACACCTTCATAAAACCCAGTTTTTGTGCCAGCTGTTTATTAATGCTCACCTCCTCCTGGTACCATGGCATATGTTGGTATGAGCGCCAGAATTTACCAAATTGCCCGGTAAAATCTTCGTGGTGCAGATGCAGCCAGTCGTAATCTTTCAGGTTGCCGTTAAGTATTTCTTCGTCGTAAATGATATCGTAGTTAATTTCGGCGTAGGTTAAGACCATGGTTACGGCATCGTCCCACGGTTGTTTGTTGGGGGGCGAATACACTGCAATTTTTGGGGCTTTATTCATGGCCACAGCATCCTGATTAACGTCGGGCTGGGCAATTTCGTTTAAAATTCCCGAAGCCTGTGCATCGCTGATCACCTCGAAACTAACGCCACGAATTACACACTCATTTTCAATTTCGGGGTAGTGCTGCATTAAAAAACTGCCTCCTCGGTAGTTGAGCAGCCATTTTACCTCAATATCCTGTTCGAGCACCCAGTAGGCAATGCCGTACGATTTCAGATGATCCTTTTGCATGTCATCCATGGGAATGAGCAGCGAAACGGCTCCGGCATGCAATGCCGTAAAGAGCAGTATCGGCAAGAGGAATATTTTTATGAGTGTGCGCATGTTGTTTTTGTATTATTACAGCAAAACAGGCAATTGGTTCATGTTGATTTGCGAATGATGATTAACGAATTTCGATTTCAGAAGTGGTTTCATCGCGTACTTGTATTTTTTTTTGATCTCAATTCTTCAATCGTTAATCGTCGTTCATCCTTCTTTAGTCATTCTTCATCCTTCCTAAAAAGGTGCATCGCTGGTTGACGAGTGCTGACTGTCGAATCCGCTGTTTGATGACATTCCGGCTGCCAGGCTGTCTTCGTCTTCATTCATCGATGAGCCAAAGGTTTGAACCTCCTGCGAGAAATCCCGCGAGTCGAACTGTGGATCGAGATCGGAGAAGCGCGCCATTTCTTTCTGGAAATGCAGCGGAACATCGGCGGTGGCACCGTTTCGGTGTTTTGCAATAATCAGCTCGGCAATTCCCAGCAGCGAATTACCCGATTCGTCTTCGGTAATACCAAAGTATTCCGGGCGGTGAATAAAACACACAATATCGGCATCCTGCTCAATCGCTCCCGACTCACGAAGGTCGGACAGCTGCGGGCGTTTGCCTTCGCGCGATTCAACGGCACGGCTCAACTGCGACAGGGCAATAATTGGTACGTCCAGCTCTTTGGCAATGGCCTTTAACGAGCGTGAGATCATACTTACTTCCTGTTCACGACTTCCACGCGAGTCAGTTCCGGCGGTCATCAGCTGCAGGTAATCGACAATGATAATGTCAACATCGTGCTGCATCTTCAAACGGCGGCACTTAGCCCTGAACTCAAAAATCGAAAGGGCAGGAGTATCGTCGATAAAAATAGGTGCTTCATCAAGCGTTTTAATTCGCTGGTTTAGCTGCGCCCATTCGTAATCTTCCAGTTTTCCTGTCTTAATTTTTTCACCACCCAATTCCGACTCTGCCGAAATTAAACGGTTAACCAACTGCAGCGACGACATCTCGAGTGAGAAAATAGCTACTGCCTGTCGGTGATCAACGGCCATATTTCGGGCCATCGATAACACAAATGCCGTTTTACCCATCGCAGGACGGGCAGCCAGAATAACCAGTGCCGAACGTTCCCAGCCCGATGTAATCCGGTCTACCGCAGTAAATCCTGATGGTACACCACTTAATCCGTCGGGCTTGCTACGTGCTGCCTCAATTTGCAGCACCGCCTGATTCAGGATGGGTTTAATCGGCACAGTCTCTTTCTTAATATTTCCTTCGGATACCTGGAATAATGCCGACTCTGAAAAATCGATCAGGTCGTCAACATCGATGGTATCGTCGTATGCTTTTGTCTGAATTTCGGAAGAAACACGAATCAACTCGCGCTGCATAAACTTTTGGGCAATAATACGCGCGTGAAATTCGATGTGTGCAGCCGAAGCAACACGGCGGGTCAGCTGGGTGATGTATCCCGGTCCGCCGACCTCGTCAAGCTGGTTACGGTCTTTTAATTCCTGAGTCACCATCAGCAAGTCGACAGGTTTTTCCTTACCTGAAAGGGTTTTTATCGCCTCGAATATTTTTCGGTGTTCCTCTTTGTAAAAACTGTTTGAATCAATAGTGTCAGCAACCGTAACATACGCGTCGCGCTCAAGCATTAGCGCTCCGAGCACAGCTTCCTCAACATCAACTGCCTGAGGTGGCAATTGTCCGTATTGGGCGTTGATCTGTTCTACTGTATTTTGTTGTTGATTGGTTCTTTTTCGTTGTGCCATATTGTTTCTGTGTGCATAAAAAATTTACCGCTCCCTTCTGTATTAGCGGATATCAAAAATAGAAATTTACCTTGCCTGTTACAAGATATTCTGTGCTCTCTTATCAACTAATGCTATTCACAATTGTTGATAGTGTACTAGCCTAGTTTTTCCTCAATTATTTGAGTGATAATGCTTTTTAACGTGCTTCCCATTGCCCCGATTTGTTGCGGAATAAAGCTGGTAGCAGTCATTCCGGGAGTAGTATTTACCTCGAGGAAATAGAATTCTTCACCCTGCAAAATAAAGTCGATTCGAACGATTCCTGAGCATTCGCACAAGTCGTATATCTTCGAAGTCAGGTCCTGGCATTTTTTGAAAAGCGGCTCGGGTAACCTTGCCGGCGTAATTTCCTGCGTAGCTCCCGGGGTGTATTTTGCTTCGAAATCGAAAAACTCATTTTGCGGAATTACTTCGGTAATCGGGAAAATCACTTTTTCACCATTCAGGCGTACGGCGCCACAGGTAAACTCGTGCCCGTCGATAAATTGTTCAACAAGTGCTTCTTCGCTTTCTTTCCACGCCTTTTCAATGGCGGCTTTTACTTCGCCGGTTTCTTTAACTTTGGTAATGCCAAAGCTTGAACCTCCGGCATTTGGTTTTACAAAAATGGGTAAGCCCAGGTCTGCAACAATTGCCTCAGCATCGATTGCTTCGCCTTTTTTGAACTTTTTCGAAATTGCCATTTTTATGCCGTGCGAACGCAGGTAGTTGTTGCAAAACCACTTGTTAAAAGTAAGCGACGACGAGTGAACGTTGCAGGTAGAGTAGGGAACATTCAGCAATTCGAAATAGGCTTGTAAAATTCCGTCTTCGCCCGGTGTTCCGTGAATGGTGATATAGGCAAAATCGAATTTTATTTTTTCGTTGTTTACAGTAAAACTAAAATCTGATTTATCGACGTCGGCAATTTTTTCTTCGTTCTGAAAAACTTCCCAGTTTAGTCCCTGCATTTGAACTAACCAGGGGGTAAATTTTTCGCTATCTACAGCTTTTAAAACGTTTGCTCCGCTTTTTACGGACACTACAAATTCCGACGAATCACCTCCGGCAATTACGGCTATGTTGGGTTTATTGATCTTACTCATTTCTGTTTGCTATATAATTTTCCCATTTATCAATTGCGGTAGCCATGTCTTCAGGCAGTTCCGAATTGAATAACATCTTTTCTCCTGTTGTTGGATGAATAAATCCTAGTGTTTTGGCGTGCAGCGCCTGGCGGGGCAACACTTTAAAACAGTTTTGAACAAACTGCCTGTATTTGCTGAAAGTAGTACCACGCAAAATCTGGTCGCCACCGTAATTACTGTCGTTAAAAAGGGTGTGATTAATGTGTTTCATGTGTACCCTTATCTGGTGTGTACGCCCGGTTTCCAGACGGCATTCAACCAGCGTAACATAACCAATGCGGCGTAATACTTTGTAATGGGTAACGGCATGTTTTCCGTAATCGCCTTCCGGGAAAACAGTAAAAACCTGCCTGTTTTTCAGGCTGCGCCCGATGTGGCCGGTTATGGTGCCTTCGTCTTCTTTTAAACTTCCCCAAACCAGTGCGTGATATCGGCGCTCGGTGGTTTTCTCGAAAAACTGCAGCGCCAGTTTATTTTTCGCCAGTTCGGTTTTGGCAACCACCAGTAATCCCGATGTATCCTTGTCGATACGGTGGACCAGTCCCGGTCGCGGATCTTCGCTGTTAAACAAAGGTAGGTCGCGGAAATACCAGGCCAATGCATTCACCAATGTTCCGGTATAGTTTCCATGTCCGGGATGTACCACAAGGCCCGGTGGTTTATTTATTACAATCAGCTGATCGTCTTCGTAAACAATATCAAGCGGAATATCTTCGGGGATGATCTTTAGCTCACGCCGCGGGAAATCCATTACGATCAATATTTCCTCGTTGGGTTTAATTTTGTAATTGGGTTTTACCGGGTTTCCGTTCACAAGGATATTTCCGGCATCGGCAGCAGCCTGAATGCGGCTTCGCGAGGCGTTGTCGATCCTGTTCGAAAGAAATTTATCGATACGCAAGGGAGATTGCCCCGGATCGACAGATAAACGGTAATGTTCGTACAACCCGTTTTCTTCCAGTTCTTCGTTTTCCTGATTGTAATCTTCCATTGTTAAAAATTTCTTTCGTAAGCCTGATTAATAATTGTTGTGTCGGTGGTTAACCATATGTCAACCGATGAACCCAGATTTACCTGTTTCGTAAATTGAGGATTTGGTTGTTGTTTCCATATTCTTGCACTGGCCGAGTCTTCGGCAGTTTTGCTTGTTTCATCGTAAATAACGGCGCCCATATTCAGCATGGCGTCTGTAATGGTCGACTGCGCTTCTTTCATGTTAAATCCGGTGAGATTTGGCAGCGTTGTTTGCATATTTCCCTGGCTGCGACCAACAACCAAATCAACATCAGAGCCTTTGATGATCTTGTCGCCTTCAAAAATTTCAAGCGAATCCTGCAGCGATTTTAGCACCAGGTCGTTGTATTCCGATGGCTGATAAGAAATATTACCTACCTGTAATCCGGCGCTTTCAATAAGTGCCTGTGCCTGCCGGAATGAAATGTCGGTTAAACGTGGCAGGACAACTTTTTCGGGCTCGTTTGAGTTTATGGTTATACGAATCACACGGTTTTCCTTTACATTCGAGTTGGCCAGTGGCAATTGATCGACCACAGTGCCCGGCTCAAAATTTTTGTTGTAAAGCGAATCGATTACTTCCACACGCAGCTTATTTGCTTCGGCACTGGCGGTAGCTTCATCCAAACTCAGGCCTGTTAAAGCCGGAACCGGATAGGAAACACCATGTTTGGTGTATAATTGTAACCCTTTTAAGGTTATAAAAAGGAGAAGCGCCACAAGCCCAATGGCAATTAACAGGTGCTTTACAAAAGCACGGCTGGTGATAAATTTTCCTAAACTCATTTTTTGTACAGTACTTATTTAAGAGAACAAAAATAAGTCAAAAAAAGTATGATGAAAGGATTTCGGCGATAAACAAATTTCAAATATTGAATAAAATGATTTTGGAGGATTTGTTTTGGAGAAGCCGTTTTGCAAACATGTATAAACACGAAAAGGTAAAGAACTGAATTCTTTACCTTCCCGCAAAATGTAACAAGATAAAATGATTTATCTCTTATGTCTTGGCTCGTCTGAGACGCTAAGTTTTTTTCTACCTTTTGCTCTACGGGCTTTTAATACTTTACGACCGTTTGCAGTCGACATTCTTTCTCTGAAGCCGTGCTTGTTCTTTCTTTTTCTATTCGATGGTTGAAATGTACGTTTCATTTCTATAAAGTTTTACTTGTTTCTATTCAGAATTTTCGGACTGCAAAAATAGTGCTTTTTTTAATTCTTCCAAAAACTTAAACACTTTTTTCATGAAAAATACACTTTGTATGTTTATTTCTATGAATCAGTGTTTTATCCGCGCAAAGAAAAGCTTTTTTTTCAAGGGGCACTATTCTCTTTCAATAAATATTTGCTGAAAGCTGTTAAATTCCGGTCTGGCGCCTTATACAGCCAGGTTGCAAATTACGGTTTATCCTTTTTTTACCGAGAAGCGGAATCCAATTCCGTGCAGGTTGATAATTTTTACTGATGCATCAGCTTTAAAATATTTCCTCAGGCGTGAAATAAATACATCGAGACTGCGTCCCAGAAAATAATCGTCGGAGCCCCAAACGTTTTCAAGAATCTCATTTCTGCTAAGCACTTTGTTGGCATTCCTGGCAAAATAACGAATAAGTTCAGCCTCTTTTAGTGTAAGGTTCCTGGCTTCTCCGTTTAAGGTTAACGAGAGATCGTCGAAATGAAAATCGAAATGGCCTATTTTTATAACGGACGATTCACTATCAATAGGCTGCGACTGGCTACGTTTTAAAAATATCTTGATTTTTAAAAGCAACTCTTCCATACTAAACGGTTTTGGAATATAATCGTCGCCACCAATGGTAAGACCGGTAATTTTGTCTTCGGTCATGCTTCGGGCCGTTAAAAAGATAATAGGTATCTGGTCGTTGGTTTTTCGAATGGTTTCGGCTACCTGAAAACCATCTACTTTCGGAAGCATTACGTCGAGCACAATCAGGTCGAAATTGTTTTGCCCGAAAAGCTCAAGTGCAATTTCGCCGTCGGCCGCTACTTCAACGTCGTAGCCGTGCTCCATTAAATTATCTTTTACTATAAAACGAAGCGCTTCGTCGTCTTCAACCAATAATATTTTAAAAGAATTGTTGCTCATATTTTATTTTGGAATGGTTAGGCTAAAAATGCTTCCCCCTTTAGGGTTATCGTTTACTTTTATTTTCCAATTATGCGTTTTTACAATTTTGTACACATAGTCGAGACCAAGTCCAAAACCTTTTACATTGTGCACGTTTCCGGTAGGAATTCGATAAAACTTTTTAAAGATCCGTTTCCGGTGTTCGCGCGGAATTCCTATACCGTTGTCGATAAAATTCAGCTCGTAACTTTTCTGTTTTTGCAGAAGTTCAATCTCAATTACCGGCGTTTTGTCGCAGTATTTTGCTGCATTTTCAAGAATATTCGATACCAGGTTGGCAAAGTGGAAACGATCGGCCAAAATGGTACTATCACTGATTTTGGTCTTGATTTTTACTTTTGCATTTTGTCCGGCTTTCGATTCCCGAAAATGATCATTGGCTTCTTGTAAGAACTCGGTGAGATTTACCTTTTCCAGGTTAAGCAGGATTCGGCTTTTCTCGATCGAAGCTAAGTTAAGCACTTTTTCAACATTCTTCGATAGCCGTGTTGTTTGTTCCTGTATGATGTGTGTGTAATCAAACAATCGCTTGGGCGATTTCAATATCTTTTCATCGTTAATAACGTTTGCTGCCAGTGCAATCGACGAAATGGGTGTTTTTAATTCGTGGGTGAGGTTGTTAATGAAATTTTTCTGTATTTCGGATAATTGCCTTTGGCGGATGATCACCCACAGCGTGTAGCCAAAGAAAAAGATTACCAGCATTAACAGCGCGGTTAAAAAATACCAGATGGAGAGTTGGTTTAAAAAATAAGGCGACCGGTCGGGGAAATGAATGCCAAAATAATTGGAGTATTCCTCGTTTAGCGGAAAGTCAAAATCCGATGGTTCCTCATTTTCGTCGATATGGACCAGCGTGGTTTCGTCCATTTGTTCCTGTACGGGGCTGTATATCGAAAATTCGTAATCGAAATATATATCGTGCCTTTTAAGCTGGGTGGTAAGGTTCTGTTTTAATAGGTCTTTGTCGATCGCTACGCCAACATTCACCAAATAGGTGCTGTTCGAAATCACTTCAACAGGTGTAATGCTATCGAAGTTTTCAGTGGTTCCGGTTGCCAGCATAACCTGCCAGGCAACTTCCTTTAAAGCCACACTTGCACTTTCCTTAAATTGCGTTTCTGAAAGATTATAGGAACTGCGTATAAAAGCAAACTGCACCAAAAAAACGCCAACTATCGACACAGTTGCCAGCATTATAATGTATTTAAGTGCTTTCCCTTGCATGGATTTTTATTCAAAAGCTAAACTATATATTTTTTTGTTTGCCTGCCCTAGTTAACAACTCGTTAACAAATAATTGAATTCAATTAACAGCGAAACTAGTCAAGCATCAATACATTTGCTTTATAGATTCCGAGAAAAAACAAATTTAATTAATAAATTATGAAAAGCATTCTACAACTATTAGCAGTTTTCGTACTGGTGATTGCTGTTAATACAGCGATGGGCCAGGGACAACCAAAAATTGTTTTTGACAATCAAGCGCACGATTTTGGTTCATTTAAAGAATCAGACGGTGTGCAAACAACAACTTTCGCATTTACAAACAAAGGAGACGTACCATTGGTATTATCAAATGTTCGTGCATCTTGTGGTTGTACCACTCCAAAATGGACGCGTGAACCTGTTGCTCCGGGCGAAAGTGGAAGTATCGATGTAAGTTATAATCCTAAAAACCGTCCGGGATCATTTAACAAATCGGTAACTGTTAGCTCAAATGCCGAAAACGGTACGGTTATTTTGAGAATTAACGGACAGGTTGAACCACGCGAAAAAACACTGGCAGAGAAATATCCAAGAAAGATTGGAGATCTTAGAGTGAAATCAAACTACCTGTCGTTTGCAAAAATTAAAAAAGGCGAAAAAGTAACCCAGGAATTGGAATTGATAAACGATACCGATAAACCGGTTGCAGTTGGTTTCCGTACCGTACCAAAACACCTTACTGCTAAAGTTGAACCGGAATCTATTCCGGCTAACGGAACAGGTAAATTGATTGTAACTTACGATTCGGATGCTGCTGACACTTATGGATTTGCATCGCACCGTATTTACTTGTCACTGAATGGTAGTAATGACTATAAAAATTCGGTTGGAGTAAGTGCTACAATCGAAGAAGATTTCTCACACCTTTCTGCCGAGGAGTTGGCAAAAGCTCCTGTGGCTAATTTCAAGGAAACATCATTCGATTTTGGTGATATGAACCAGGGCGACAAAAAAGAACATACTTTTTCATTAACCAATACGGGTAAAACTGATTTGATCATCAGAAGAGTTCGTTCATCTTGCGGATGTACTGCAGTTGCTCCATCAAAAAGTGTAATTGCAGCTGGTGAAACAGCGCCAATTAAAGTTACTTTCGACTCGCGCGGAAAACGTGGCCGTCAGAGTAAATCGATCACGGTTATTACCAACGATCCAAAAACACCAACATCAACGCTGCGCATTTCAAGCCAGGTTGTTGTTCCTAATGCAGGCTAAGTTTATTTAAAGTCAATATTTCAGAAGGTGTTGCAGGTGAAACTTGCAGCACCTTCTTTTTTGCTGTACTTTTGAACGATAAATTTTATTCAGATGTCAGAAAAGGATAATCACCATATAGAAAACGATCCGCAGTACAAAGGATTGATTGTAAATGCTGGAGTTGAAAAACCGGATATGGTTAACAACGATTCGGTTCAGCGTTTTTTGAAAAAGAATAGAAAACTGCTGTCGGTTGACGAATATGTGAACGGGATTTTAAAAGGCGATATCACACTGTTAAGTAAAGCTGTAACTTTGGTTGAGAGCTCAAAATCTGAACATCAGCAATTGGCGCAGCAGATCATCCAAAAGTGTTTGCCACACAGCGGTAATTCGGTTCGGATAGGAATAACCGGAGTGCCGGGAGTTGGAAAAAGCACCTTTATTGAAGCTCTTGGAAAGTACCTCACCAACAAAGGCGAAAAGCTGGCCGTGTTGGCTATCGATCCGAGCAGCGAACGTACCAAAGGAAGTATTTTGGGTGACAAAACACGCATGGAAGAATTAGCCAGCGATAGCAATGCTTACATTCGTCCCAGTCCGTCGGCAGGATCGTTGGGAGGCGTTGCACGAAAAACCCGCGAAATCATTATTTTATGCGAAGCTGCCGGTTACAGCACTATTTTTATTGAAACAGTGGGGGTGGGGCAAAGCGAAACCGCTGTTCATTCCATGACCGATTTTTTCCTGCTGTTAATGTTGGCCGGAGCGGGTGACGAACTTCAGGGTATAAAACGCGGAATTATGGAAATGGCCGACCTGATTACCATTAATAAAGCCGATGGTAACAATATTGAAAAAGCAGAAATGGCAAAAGTGCAATATCGAAATGCCATTCATCTTTTTCCGGCCAAAGATTCGGGGTGGGCAGCCAATGTGCTTACCTGTTCGGCCTATAAAAAAACCGGAATTGAAACCATTTGGGAGCAAATTGAAAAATATCGGCAACAAACGGTTGACAACGGTTATTTCTACCAAAAAAGAAACGAACAAGCTACATACTGGATGTACGAAACGATTGAAGAACAACTGAAACGAAACTTCTACGATCATCCCGATATTAAAGCGAAACTAAAAATCCTTGAGAATTATGTACTTACCGATCAGATGAGTTCGTTTGTTGCAGCTACTGAGTTATTGAATACGTACTCAAAATTAAAATAAGCGGAGCTGTTTATTTGTGTAAATAAATAGTAACATAAAAAAGGCAGGCAAAAAGCAGCAATTCACTATCCTTTTGTCTGCCTTGTTTTATGAGATCTTTCATGTAGCTAACACTTTTAAATCCATCATAAAAGAAGTAATTTTGTTAGAACCTTTCTGTGGGTAAGGTGTTACTTACATAAATCAAATATCAATAAATTTCAAAATACAATGAATTACGATGTAATAGTGATAGGTAGCGGACCAGGCGGATATGTTGCAGCAATTCGTGCGTCGCAGCTCGGATTAAAAGTTGCCGTGGTTGAAAAAGAAAACCTGGGTGGAATTTGTTTAAACTGGGGATGTATTCCTACAAAGTCGCTGCTAAAAAGTGCACAGGCTTTTGAGTATGCCATCCACGCTGCCGATTATGGTGTAGCCATTGAAGGAGAAGTGAAACCCGATTTTGGTGCCATGGTGAAGCGCAGCCGCGATGTCGCCGATGGAATGAGTAAGGGAATTCAGTTCTTGTTTAAGAAAAATAAAGTTGAATCGATTTTTGGCTGGGGGAAATTAGCCGGGAAAAATACCGTTGAAGTAACCGACGACAAAGGCAAAAAATCGTCGTACACCGCTAAACACATTATTCTGGCAACAGGTGCCCGCTCACGCGAATTACCAAACCTGCCACAAGATGGTGAAAAGATTATCGGATACCGCAAAGCACTTACGCTTGATAAGCAGCCTGAAAGTATGGTTGTTGTTGGATCGGGTGCTATTGGTAGCGAGTTTGCCTATTTCTACCACACTATTGGAACCAAAGTAACGCTGGTTGAATTTATGCCAACACTGGTGCCGAACGAAGATGAGGAAGTTGCCAAACAGCTGGAACGCAATTTCAAAAAATCGAAAATGAAAGTGATGACCGCTTCGTCGGTTGAAAGCGTGGATACTTCGGGCGATAAGTGCAAAGTAACCATTAAAACCAAAAAAGGCGAAGAAGTGGTTGAAGCTGACATTGTTCTTTCGGCAGTAGGTATTGCTCCAAATACTGAAAATATTGGTTTGGAAGAACTGGGTGTTGAAACCGATAATGGCCGTGTTAAAGTTGATGAATACTACAAAACCAACGTTGATGGTGTTTACGCTATTGGCGATATTCTTGCCGGACCGGCATTGGCTCACGTAGCATCAGCCGAAGGTATTACCTGTGTTGAAAAAATTGCCGGACTGAATCCGGAACCGATCGATTACGGAAATATTCCGGGATGTACTTACACCAGCCCCGAAGTTTCGTCGGTTGGATTAACTGAAGCAAAAGCCAAAGAAGCCGGTTACGAAATTAAAGTGGGTAAATTCCCCTACTCGGCCAGTGGAAAAGCAAGTGCTGCAGGACAAAAAGATGGTTTTGTTAAATTGATTTTCGATGCGAAGTATGGCGAGTTGCTTGGTGCACATATGATCGGTGGTAATGTTACCGAAATGATTGCCGAGATGGTTGTAGCCAAGAAGCTGGAGATTACCGGACACGAGCTGTTAAAAACCATTCATCCGCACCCTACAATGAGCGAGGCGGTAATGGAAGCCGCAGCTGCAGCTTACGGCGAAGTGATACATATTTAAACAATAGGAAAAGCTATAAAATAAAGAGCCCGAGGTATTTAACTTCGGGTTTTTTGTACAATAAGTATCGAATAAAAGACGAAATTGTTCGAAAAAATCATAAAAAGTTGAAAATCAATCGGGAAGTTTTTGTATTTAAGAATAAGTTCTAAATTTGCCCCTCAGGCATCAACTACAGTAACCGTAAATTTCTCGGAATACTATTGTTAAATAAAGGGAAAAATTCTTTAATAAAAACTTGATATAAATGAAACGACCATGGTCAATTTTGCCATAAAAGCACAAATTAAATCTATGGGAGTTACATCTTATACCTTTGAAAACGAATAATTTTAATAAGATGAAAAAACTGACATTGGTAGTGGCATTTTCTATGCTGCTTCAGCTTGCTTTTGCAGGAGGTTTATTAACTAACTACAACCAAAGTGCGCAATACATTCGTATGTTGTCGCGAAATGCAGCTTTAGAAATTGATGCTGTTTTCTATAACCCGGCGGGGCTGGTAAAAATGGAAGATGGCTGGTATTTTGCTTTTTACAGCCAAACAATTTTTCAGACCCGTGATATCGATACTCAGTTTCCTACACTAAATTCAGGACATTACGAAGGAGAAACTACAATTCCTGTATTTCCTGATGTTTATGCCGTTTATAAAAAGAATAACTGGGCCTTCTCATTGGGAATTGGTCCGGTAGGTGGTGGTGGAACTGCCGAGTTCCCGTCAGGTATTCCAACACTGGAAATCCCTTTTTCGTTAATTCCCGGTCAATTGGGGGGATTAGGACAAATCGATCCGGCGCTGGCAGTAAATAGTTACGATATTGAAATGGCTTTGGAAGCTTCTTCAACATTCTGGGGAATTCAGTTGGGAGCTTCTTATGCACCTCACGAAAAATTCTCGTTTTATGGAGGTTTGCGTTTAGTGCCGTCAACAAATAAATACGAAGGAGCAATCCGTAACATTCAGCTAAATGGAGTTGATGCGGCAACCTGGTTAAATGGAGCCTCTACGCAAGTAAGCACAATGGCAGCAAATTTAAACGCATTGGCAAATGTGCCTGAAGCATTAGCACCAATACTTCCTGTTGCAGGTGATTATACATTAGCTCAGTTGGTGGGAGCAGGACAGATGGATCCTGTACAGCAGGGACAGATTGAGGCTGGTTTGCAATTGATGGGACTTTCTTCGGAGCAAATATCGGCCATGAACCTGAATCAGATTAACGGTGCGTATGTACAAGCCGCACCGGGTTTTGTTTCAACCGCCCAAACATTAAACGGTACTGCGCAAACACTTACCGGAACAGCTACACAAATGGGTGATAAAGAAGTAAAAACCAAACAAAAAGGAATGGGTTTTACCCCGATTATTGGTTTTAACATTTCGCCAACCGATGACTGGACATTTGCCGTAAAATACGAGTTTGAAACCAAGTTGACTTTAGAAAACGAAACCGATGTTGACGATATGGGCTTATTCCCTGACGGAGCTGAATCATCGAATGATATTCCTGCAATATTGGCAGGGGGTGTAGGTTATCGTGGATTGGATTGGCTGGAAGCACAACTTTCATTCAATATGTATTTCGATAGAGATGTTAATTACGGTAACAACATTCGCTACTCAACTCTGGGCGAAAAGGTACATCGCGATATTAAAAGGAACTACACCGAGCTGTCACTTGGTTTGCAATTTAATGTAACCGATAATTTTGCTTTAAGTGTTGGAGGATTGCGCTCGAAAAATGGTGTAACACCTCAGTACCAAAGCGATTTTAGTTACAGCAACTCATCGTATACCATGGGCGGCGGAATTATGTGGAAGATTACCGATAACCTAACCTTTGATGCGGGTGTTTCAAATACTTTCTACGAAGACGATACCGTAACCTTTACACATCCAGGTATTGGAAGCTATGATGAAACTTATGCAAAAACCACACTTAGCTTGTCAGCCGGTATTTCATACAGCATTTTTTAAACCAAGAACAATATAACGCAAAAGTGGGGAGCATTTTTTGTTCCCCGTTTTTTATTCAGTGAGATCCAAATTACAGGAGAGAAACGAACTGTAATCTGATGGTCGAACTAATCCCGATAGCGGAGCATATCGGGATTTTTGAGTTAATACTCTGATGCGGTATCGATTTTAACTAAATTCCATATTTATATCTCGCTAGCGAGCTACGAGGTAGTTTAAGCGAAATAGGTCTCGTTCTGAAATAGCATTACACAAAAAACTAGTGTGATGGAAAAAATAAAGGGCCGGTTTTACAACCAACCCTTCGGAGAACTAACTAAGCAGCAAAATTAGTGGAATACCTAATCTAGCTGAAATATTTTGTTGTACACTTCGTCGCCGACAAGTTTGGCGGTGAGTACAAATTCTGTTTTTCCTTCGGCTTTTAAATCCGACAGGTCGAAGCGGAACTCGCGGGTAAACCAGGCTTCGCACAAATCGCCGTTGGCATTGTGCCTGATCTCAAAAGTGGGAACGGTTGAGCTGCTGGCAGTCCACGGATGCATGCGCGCCAAATCGATGGTATGATCCTGACAACCTCCGCTGTACGATAGTTTAAAATACAGGCAGTCGCCGTCCATGTAGGCCTCGTGTAAATGTACGGGATCGCGGGCCAGACTGTCGTAATTTTCAAAATAAAGATCAACATAAGGCGAGCACGACAACTCTTCGGCGTACGTTATCTCACAAGGTACGCCCTGGTCGCAGCTTATATAAACGTTATTAAGTTCGGTGTATGTAATTAACACACGTTGTCCCTGCGAAAAGGTAAAATCATCGGGATAGTATAAGGGCTGAACTTTATTGCCGTTATCGAGCTCAATGATGAAACCACAGTCGCCGGCACCGGCATAATCAATTACGGTACCTTTGGCATCGAACGATATCAGTTCATCGTCCTGGCAACTGGTAAATACAATAAGAAATACAGAAAGTATTACGATTAATCGTTTCATGGCTTTTTATAATTTTATGTACAACGTAGGTCGTTTGCGTTTATTTCAGTCTATTCTTCACTTTCAGGATTTTTAACAGTTCCCATAAAAAGAATGGCATCCGTGTCTTTTTCGGTAATAGCATACAAAAACGGGCGGTTTACATTAAACTGCATATTGTGTGGCCCCACAGATGTTACAACAATTGCTACAGCCGTTACTGCAGCGGCTTCTGTCCCTTTTTCATTTACTTCGATAAAGGTTTTATGTTTTACGTAATCAATTTTCAGACCGCCACCTTTGTTAATTCCTGTAAAGTCGGCACCATCACCAAAGGCAACACCCATGCCCATATCGGCAAGTACATCGTTTAAGGTTATTTCGTATTTGTATTTAAGGCGTGGCAATTTTAGGTCGATATTAACTGTGTCAGTAAAACTTTCCATCCAGTTTTTCCAGCTGTCAACGCCCAGTTCATTCACAATATTTTCAAGTGAATTTTCTTCTTGTGGAAGAAAAACAAACATGTTATAGTTGCCTGCACCATAAGCCAGTTTTATTGCCCGGAAAACATTATTTGAATAATAGGGCAATGATTCGGTTTTTTGCATGGTAGGTACTTGTATTGTCGACCCATTTTGCAGGTAAAAAGGTAAATCTTCGGTGTCGTCTTCGTCAAATTCCGATTGCCAGATTCCTTTAAAGTAAATGGCATTCAATAAAAACATAACGTGATCGCCGCTGATATTATCGATTATCTTATCAATTTTATCGTGAGTTTTATCGACCACCCAATCATTAATGGTATTCACCGCCTGTGGTGAGCCGAAATTAAGTGCATCCACTTCAGCATCGTAATAATTTTGGTTGGTGGTAACAAAATCTTGCTCAACCGGAAATCCTTCGCGGTAATATATGGCATTGGCAATTTCGAGTATAACTTTCGGGTCGAGCGATTTTAACGCGGCTACAAGTGTTGCATAGGATTCGTTAATTTCGTCGGGTGTTAATCCGTAAACTTTCAGCGTTTCCTCCATGGCTGTTTTGGTTTCGCCGTTGGCTCCGTTATAGGTCATGGCCAGTGCCAGACTTACGCTAAGTGGCGATACCATAATATTATCGGCCTCTTCTTCGCCGGCATAAACTTTTTGAAAGAGTTCCAGCCCGAATTCGTTTTCTGCTTCAATTAACTCAGCCGATTTTTCATCAAGAGTAATTGTTTTTGGAAGTGTTATGTCATCCTGGTTACACGAAGCGGCAATCAAAAGAAACAAAGCTAAAAGTATCGGTAATGAAGTTCTCATAATAAAGGTTTAACAAATTTACATTATAGATGTGTTTAGGCAAGTTAAGGTTGCGTAACAAATGTTAAATGACGTTTTTACCACCAGGAACACTAATCATAGTAGATTAAATTTCCGGTGAAGATTTCTTTGTGTGCTTTATGACTTCGTGGTATTCTGTTAAAAACTAGCAAAGTTTCCAATTAAGCGAAAGAATTTCCAACTCAACGCAACCTTTTCAATAAGCAGCCCATCTATCCAATGATTTTAGCTTGAGAGAACTGACTGTAAAAGCAGATGCCAAAAAGAAAGATGAAAACCAATTCGTTTTTATCAGTACTTTTAGGCGTTATTTGCGAACGATTTTGGAAGACCTGAAAAAAATAATAAACGGTTGTGCTTCGGGGAAAAAACGTGCACAGGAACAATTATACCAACTATTTGCACCAAAAATGTTTGGGGTTTGTTTGCGCTATGCCAAAGATAATACCGAAGCCGAAGATAACCTGCAGGAAGGATTTATAAAGGTATTTCAGAATATTGGCCGGTTTAGGCACGAAGGTTCTTTGGAAGGGTGGATAAGGAGGATAATGGTAAATGTTTCGTTAGAGAAATTCAGGAAACAGCATGTTATGCATCCGGTGGAGGATGTGAGTATTTACGAGGGACAAAATGTTTCGGATGATATACTGGCCGGAATTTCAGCAAAGGAACTAATTGCAGAGATACAACAACTACCACCTCGTTACCGAATGGTTTTTAACCTTTTTGTAATTGAAGGAATGAACCACCAGGAAATTAGTGAAGAGATGAAAATTACCGTGGGCACATCAAAATCGAACCTGGCACGCGCCAGAGACATTTTGAAACGCCGGGTAAAAGAGCTTTATGGAGATATTGAGAAAACAAGTAATTATACAGCCGGATGAGTAAGAAACTAAATATTGACGATTCGATCCGAGAAAAGCTTGATGGTTTTTCGGCGGCGCCACCGTCGCATGTTTGGGATACTATTCAGTCGCAACTCGACGGGCAGCGGAAAAAACGCCGTATGGCTTATGCCGGGTGGATTTCGGCTGCGGCAGTTGTTGTGCTGGCCTTTCTTGCCGGATGGTACTTTAGCGGAAAAAGCATTATTGAAGAGCCAACTATGGCTCAGCAACAAACGGCACCCGAAAAAACGCAGGAACCTGCCGTTACGCCACAAGATAATAGTATTGAAATAGAAGTTGACCAACTGGCCGGAGCGCAGGATATAAATAGTACCCAGACAAATGCAACCCAATCAATTTCAGAAGATAAAATGCTGGCGGAAGTTGAACTTCCAACAAAGCGTAACGAGTCTGAAACCGATCAGGTATTTTCGGCACGTACTGAGGAAGACTACAGTTTGTTAGAACGTATTGAGGCCATATTCACCACCAAACAATCGAACGTTTCGTTAGCGGAAAAGAGCAATGCATTTCAAATTGAAAAAAGTTTTGCTGCCGATGAAATGTTGATTGCTGCCAACCTGCGAAGTTTGAACGAACAAAAACAGCAGGAACACGGATGGATTGTTGGAGCCCAGATTACTCCCGGATATTCGTCGCACTCGGCAAGCCACAACGATTCGTATGCCCGAAATATGACTTACGAAAGCGATAATGGCGGAAGTAATATTGGCGGAGGAATTTCGGTGCAATACAAAACCAGCAAACGCCTGCGTGTTGAGAGTGGAATTTATTATGCGAAGGACGGCCAAAAAGCCGATAATTCATTCAACCTGTTTGCATCAGACAAAGACATGCTTTATGGGGCAGCACCTGATGCATCATACGATGGATTGAATACAGGCTTTTCAAATCTGGTGCAAACCGGAAGGAGCGAGGGCGGAATTGCCATGAACAGCACAGCCGGTGTTATTGAAATGAAAACCACACCACAGGGAGCCAATATTTCGGCAAACCTTGAAAACTCGAACGATGTTACAGCACAAAGACTGTACTCTGATGGCGAGTTCTCGCAGGTATTCGAATTTGTGGAAGTTCCGCTGTATTTACGTTATAGCGTGCTCGACAAGAAAGTGGGAGTAGAGCTGCTTGGTGGAATTAATGCCGGATTTGTTATTGGCAACAATGCCTATCTCGATAATAGTTACGGTGTGCAAAACATTGGTAGTACTGCCGATATTTCAACGCTTAATTTCTCGGGAACACTTGGTGTAGGGGTAAATTATGCATTGGGAAAACACTTCTCGTTTGCGTTGGAACCTCGCCTGAATTATTACCTTTCTTCGATAAACTCGAACCCCGATGTTAATTATCGTCCGTACCGGATTGGTATTTACACCGGAGTTTATTATGAGTTTTAATCTTGGTATATTCGTAACAGCACAGTGGAAATTTATGTTGGTTTGAGCAATTACCATCTTTTATATAAAATATTGTCAGGTACTTTGTGTTTTTGCAAACTAAAGCCCAAAAATATTTTTCATATGCTGAGGTTTGTATTAAGAGGGGTATTTTCAAAAAAATTCACAATATGATGATTGTCAGATGCTAATTTCAAGGAAATGTGAAATTTTGCGCAGTTAACAGTTTATTAAGATGATTGCTTAATGACAAGAAAATTTCTTTTATACTTTTGCCAACTATTCAACGCAACCTGAACGATTCATCAAATAACCCAATGGTGTTCGTTATACAAGAAAATATTTAATATACAGAGTTTTTAAAATTTTTGAATGAAAACTGGAATTTATATCACAAACACCGAAAGCAACACAGGAAGATCGCTTGTTACGCTGGGTGTTTTAAAAGTGTTACTTTCAAAAGTAACCAAGGTCGGATATTTCCGGCCAATAATTAACGATTATCCAAAGGGAGTTCACGATAATCATATCGAAACCATGATATCGTATTTTAACCTCGATATGGAGTACAAGGACGCATACGGCTTTACCATGTCGCAGGTAGTAAAATACAAAAATATGGGGCAGGAGGCGCGTCTTATCGATCAGATTATTGATCGCTACAAACAGCTAAAAGAGAAGTTTGATGTGGTTGTGGTTGAAGGTTCGGATTTCGACAATAAAGGCGTTACTTTTGAGTTGGATCTGAATATTGAGTTCGCTAAAAACCTTTCGATCCCTACCATTTTGGTTAGCTCGGCGAAAGATAGAAACATGGGCAGTGCCATTGCAAATATCGACCTGGCCATAAAATCATTTGCCGAAAGAGATGTAGTGGTGCAGTCGGTTGTAATGAACCGTGTTGAACCCGGAAATTGCGACATGATGCGCGAAGAATTGAGCAAGATAGTACCTGCCGAAACTTCGATTGAGATCATTCCGGAAATTAAAAAACTGGGCAGCCCTACTATTAAAGAAATTAACGACGAATTGGGTGGTACTGTACTGTTTGGCGAAAACCTGTTGTGTAAACAGGCCGACCGTTACGATGTTGGAGCAATGCAGTTACGCAATTATCTTGACAGGGTAGAGGAGAACAGCCTTATTATTACTCCGGGCGACCGTTCCGATATTATTCTGGCGGCACTTCAGGCCAATGCTTCGGCAAATTATCCGAGCATTGCCGGTATTGTGGTTACCGGGGGTATTGCTCTCGAGCCGCAAATTGTAAGGCTGATTGAAGGTTTACCTAATATTGTTCCCATTATTTTGGTTGACGATGTAACGTTTACTGCAGCCAAAAAAATATCGGATGTAAAACCAAAATTGCACCCGGGATTACCACGTAAAATCGATTTAAGTATTTCTACTTTTGAAAAATATGTGGATACCGACTTCCTGATCGACAAATTCAGAAGTTTTAAAACCGATGTGGTAACACCACATATGTTCCAGTACAACCTGGTGGCAAAAGCAAAATCGAAAAAACAACACATTGTTTTACCCGAAGGTACCGACCCTCGTATTTTACAGGCTGCTTCAAGTTTGGTTGATCAAGGGGTGGTTGAAATTACTCTTTTGGGACGACGCGATGAAATTATTACCAAAGCCACCGAAATCGGTGTAAAAATTAATGGTAATATTAGAATCATCGATCCGGTGGAATCGGAGTATTACGAAGACTACTGGAAAACTTACCACGAACTGCGTAAACACAAAAATATTCCTGAAGATATGGCACGCGATGCTATGGCCGACGTTTCGTATTTCGGAACAATGATGGTTTATAAAGGGCATGCCGACGGTATGGTTTCAGGTGCCGCACATACTACAGCACATACCATTATTCCGGCACTTCAGTTTGTAAAAACCAAACCGGGAGTTAAAACGGTATCGTCTGTTTTCTTTATGTGTCTCGACGACCATGTTTCGGTAATGGGCGATTGCGCAGTAAACGTTAGTCCAACGGCCGAGCAGCTGGCTGAGATTGCTGTTACATCGGCCGATTCGGCAATTGCTTTTGGTATCGATCCAAAAGTGGCATTGTTGTCGTATTCGTCAGGTACATCAGGATCAGGTGTTGAGGTTGATAAAGTTCGCAGTGCGACTGAGATAGCTGTTGCTGCACGTCCTGATCTGAAAATTGAAGGACCGATCCAGTACGATGCTGCAGTAGATCCGAGTGTAGGGAAAAGCAAAATGCCCGATTCGCAAGTGGCAGGGCAGGCCAACGTGCTTATTTTCCCCGATTTGAACACCGGAAACAATACATACAAAGCTATCCAGCGCGAAACCGGAGCACTGGCAATTGGCCCGATGTTACAAGGCTTAAACAAACCGGTTAACGACCTTAGTCGTGGTTGTACTGTCGACGATATATTTAATACCGTTGTAATTACAGCTATTCAGGCTCAGGAAGGATTTTAAAAGTAAATTCATACTTTTTACGATAACAGGTTCGCTGTCACGAGAATGGTTGGCCTGTTACCAAAATTTTTAATCGATATATTTTAAAATGAATATTTTAGTAATTAATGCAGGTAGCTCGTCAATTAAATATCAGTTGATTGATATGAACACCGAGGTGCCTTTGTCGAGTGGTATTGTTGAACGGATCGGTCTGGAAATGGGATTGATCAAACACAAAACATTTGTTAACGGTTCGGAAGAGAAGACTGTTGAGGAATTCCCAATTCCTGATCATGGCGTTGGTTTAAAACGTGTTGCCGAATTGCTTACCGACGAAAAAGTGGGAGTTATCAGCGATCCGTCAGAAATTCAGGCTGTTGGTCATCGATTGGTACACGGTGCCGAAACTTTTACCGAAACTGTAAAGATTACTGATGAGGTAAAAGCAAAAGTGAAAGAATTATTCCCGTTGGCACCACTGCACAACCCGGCTAACCTTATTGGTGTTGAGGTAGCAGAGAAAGTATTTCCAAATGCTAAACAGGTGGGTGTATTCGATACTGCTTTTCACCAAAGCATTCCTGAAAAAGCATTCCGTTATGCTTTGCCGGAAAAATTTTATAGCGAAATGCGTATCCGTAAATATGGATTTCACGGAACTTCTCACAAATTTATTTCTGAGAAGGCTATTGAATATTTAGGAAACCCTGATGCAAAAATTGTTACTCTTCACTTGGGTAACGGAGCATCGATGGCTGCTGTAAAAGGTGGTGTTTGTGTTGATACAACCATGGGAATGGGACCATTGAGCGGATTGATTATGGGAACCCGATCGGGCGATATCGATCCGGCTATTATTTTTTATCTGGCAAATCAAAAGGGATATTCGGTAGAAGAAATTTCAGATTTGTTGAATAAGGAAAGCGGAATGAAAGGACTGACTGGTCTTACAGATATGCGTGATATCGAAAAAGCTTACAGAGAAGGCGATAAAGGTTCAAAACTTGCCCTTGAAATGTATGCCTACCGCGCAAAACAGTTTGTAGGAAGTTATGCCGCAGCAATGAATGGTCTGGATGCAATTGTTTTTACTGCAGGTATTGGCGAGAATGACACTCATATTCGCGAGATGGTGTGTGAAGAAATGGAGTTCCTTGGTATTACCTGGGACGAAGAAAAAGATAAGAACCGTAAAGATGGTGTTCACGAAATTAACGTGGATGGCGCAAAAGTTAAAGTTCTTATTATCCCAACCAACGAAGAGTTGGAGATTGCAAAACAATCGTTGGCACTTATCAAATAAAGTGTAACAGATAATATTGAAAAAGGCGCATCCGATTCCGGATGCGCCTTTCTTATGCCTTGTATTTGCGTAGTTTAATTTTTGAAAATGTGTTTTATCGATTCATAGAGTTTTGCTTTAACAATTGGTTTGAGAACAAAATCGTTGCAACCGGCATCTCTTGCCCGCTGAATATCTTCCGATTGCGCAAATGCCGACTGTGCGATTATCTTCACCGATGTGTTGAATTCCCGTATCATTTTTGTTGCTGTATACCCATCAATTACCGGCATTTTAATATCCATCAAAATCAGGTTAATGTCAGGGGTATTTTGGGCCATTTCAACCGCTTTTTTCCCGTTATTGGCAACCAGTATTTCCGATGCAATATCACTAACCAAAAGCTTTAGTAGCTGAATTGATATGGGATCATCTTCAGCAATCAGTATTTTCAATTTATTTTCCAGTAAATCATTGGCAATCAACTCTACATCAGAAGGTGTAGTTTGTTGCGAGTTGATTGTTGCCTGCAAAGGTAGCGAAACATAAAAGGTAGTTCCTTTGCCAACTTCCGATTCAAGGCTGATTGTTCCGTTTAACATTTCGGTGTACGATTTTGTAATGGAAAGGCCCAGCCCCGAACCTTCAAACACTCGCGAGTCCGCAATGTCGGCCTGTACAAAACGCTCGAAAATGGCTTGTTGTCTTTCCTGTGGAATTCCAACACCAGTATCTTTTACAAAAAAGTTTATGCTGCTGTTATTAGTAGAATAGCCAAACTCGATGCTGCCAGATGAGGTGAATTTGAAGGCGTTTCGTAACAGGTTGGTAAGAATTGAATTGAGCTTGTCCGGGTCGGTGTGAAAAAGTGTTACCGGGTTGCCATTGTTTTCGTTCACTTTAAGAGTAATGCCTTTCTGCTTCATCGGCTGCTCAAAGAAAATATACAGTTCATTTATCAATGCCGGAAGGTTTATGTCTTGCATGTGTGCAAATACCATCCCCGATTCAATTTTAGAAATATCGATAATATCATTAATGGTAGTTAGCATTCTTTCTCCACTTTTTTGAATTACATCGATAAACTCTGTGCGTTGTTGGAGAGATAAATCATTGTCTCTCAGTAATTCTGTAAATCCTAAAATACCGTTCATCGGTGTTCTGATTTCGTGACTCATATTGGCCAGGAAGGAGGATTTTAACTTATCGCTTTGTTCGGCATTTTCTTTGGCCCGTACCAGTTCTTTTTCAATTTGTTTTTGTTCGGTAATATCTCTGAATTCAGTAACACGAACTATTTTGTTGTTGTACGGAATCATTTTACCCTCTATACGAATTGGGTATGTTTGCCCGTTTTTACGGATTCCAACGGTTTCATAAGGTTTTGAATATTGTTCCTCAATATGTTTTATTACCAGGTCGCGTTGATCTTCTGCAATTAAAAGCAGCCCGTCCATACCTATTAGCTCTTCGTGCGAATAGCCGGTAATTATAGATAATCCGTGGTTACAATCCAAAATATGTCCTTTGTCGTGTATGGTTATTCCACCGAACGAGGCATTGTGCAAAGCTTTAAAACGTGCTTCGTTGTGCTCGGCAATTTCTATCGCATGTTGCAGTTCTTTTAAGGTTTGTTTTTTCTCGGTAATATCTTCGCTAACAGCTACAAACTGGGTAATTATGCCCTGGTTGTTAAAAATAGGAGAAATAACGGCTTGTTCCCAATACAGCTCTCCGTTCTTTTTCCGGTTGCGAATTTCGCCTTGCCAGATTTTACCCGATTTAATGGTTTGCGAAATCTGTTTGTAGAATTCTTCTGTATGATTTCCTGAAGTCAGAAAACTTGGATTTTTTCCAACTACCTCAGGGCTTTTATAGCCGGTTAAAATTTCGAAAAAAGGATTTACATATTCAATAAACCCATGTTTATCCGTTATAAAAATGCTAACCGGGCTGGCTTCGATAGCCTTTGAAAACATCTCGTTGGCTATTTCGAGCTTTTTACGCGCGGTGATATCGCTAATAAAACCTTCAACATAAGAGTTGTTATTTTCGCTAAATGCCTTTCCGCGTTCCCAAACCCATTTTAACTGGTTTTGTTTGGTGTAAATACGGTATTCCACTTCAAACGATTCTTCATGATCAATAGCTTTCTGAATTGTATTTCTAATGCGTTCTTTGTCGTCGGGATGGATGAGATCCTCGTATTTTACCGTTTTTTCTTCCGTTAGTTCTTCGGGGCTGTAGCCAAAAAGTTGATTACTCCCCTGGCTTACAAAATTCAGGGTCCAGTCTGCATCATTTAAGCCGTTGTAGGCAACTCCGGGAAGGTTGTCGAGTATACGATTTAACTTTTCGCGGCCTTTTTCTATTTGTTCCTCTAGCAGATAACGTTCTGAAATATCGCGTACAGCAGCAATTCGCACTTTTTTGCCTTGGTACTGTATTTCGCGTGCCTCAATTTCAACATGTCTGTAGGAACCATCTTTTTTAAATGCCGAAAGAACATAAGGTTCTACAACCTCGCTGTCTAACCTATTCAGTATTTTATCATGGTCTTTTGGGTCAACAAACTCAGTGAGTAGGTTTTTTCCTATTATTTCTTCGCGCGAGTAACCTGTAAGTCGAAGCAGTGTAGTATTTACCTCAAGAATAA
This sequence comes from uncultured Draconibacterium sp., assembly GCF_963674925.1. Lineage (NCBI taxonomy): Bacteria > Pseudomonadati > Bacteroidota > Bacteroidia > Marinilabiliales > Prolixibacteraceae > Draconibacterium > uncultured Draconibacterium sp. The sequence continues at coordinate 81,928 of NZ_OY771648.1, read as the reverse complement.
CACCTTTGTCGTGTACAATTATTCCTTCAAATGCCGAATCCGAAAGGAAACGAAAATATTCTTCACTTTCCTTTATTTGTTCCAGTGATTTTTTTAGCTCCGAGTTGTCGTGTAGGATAACCATCAAAGCCGGCTTATCATCAAAAACGGTATGAGTAATTGTTACTTCAACCGGGAATGTTTCTCCCGATTTTGTAACAGCTGCCGAATCGTAATGGGTTTGTGCTGATTTTCCGGTAATAAAATCGGTATACAATTGTATTACCAGTTCCCGCTCTTCGGGGGCAACCAATGTAATAAATGGGTTTTCAAGCAATTCTCTCTCGGTGTAGCCGGTTAACCGACAAAGCGACTGGTTAACAAATTTGGTAATCTCGTTTTGAATGATAAGAACACCGTCGTTTAAGGAGTCTACCAGATTTTTATAGCGGACTTCGTTGGTTTTTAATTCGTTGTGCTGTTTGAATTTTGATAATGCAAAGGCGAGGCCATTTGCCAGATCATCCAATCCAATTTCTTCAACCGGTTGTTTGCTATCCTCTGCAGGGATAGCTACGCACAAAACACCTAATATGTGTTTCTCTTCTTTTATTTGTGCAAGAAATGGTGTCCATTCAGTAGTGTCGAGGTCTTTTATATATTGCTCTGGCAAATCGGATAGAACCGTTTGCGATGAATTTGAAATTATTTGCCAAAGCTGATCGGAAAAGCTGTTTGTGGTAGCTTGCTTCCGGAAATTGTTGATTATAAAAACATCGCCGGATCCGGTAAAGAATTTTGTATGTTGTTTTTCATCGAAAAGAGTGATCCAAGCAAAATGATACCCACGTGTATCAACTAAAATCTCACATGTTTTTTCCAGAATGGTTTCGGGATCTTTCCCGGAAATGATTAAATGCTGAATTTTTCGGATTGCAGTGATTACGGTTTGGAGGTGTACGATCTTTGGATCTACCTTATTTTTCATCGATTAATTTCCTTGGTTTAGTTCACTTAAACTATCACATCAAAATCACATTTAGTGGACAAGATAATTAAAAAGAGGAAATTATCATATATGCTGTGTAATGAGGAGAGAGGAAAAATAAAAGGTGCTTCAAAGAATGAAGCACCTTATGTATGATTATTGTTTTTTTCTTACGCCAATAATTCTTTTACCTGGTTGTATACATTTTCGCCTGTATACCCCAGTTTTACATCTAATACTCCGGCAGGAGCAGAAAATCCGAATGATTCAAGACCAAATACTTTTCCGTCCATTCCAACCAGTCCTTCAAGTGTTACAGGCAATCCGGCAGTTAAACCAAATTTAGTAACTCCTGCAGGAAGAACTTCTTTTTGGTATTCGGCACTTTGTGTGCGGAATAAACCTTCAGAAGGAACAGAAACGATACGACTTTTTACACCGTCTTTGGCCAATAATTCGGCACCGGCAACCAAAGTACTTACTTCCGAACCGCTGGCCAACAGAATTACATCAGGTGTACCTTCACAATCCTGAAGGATGTAGGCTCCTTTTGTAGCTCCCTGAGCCGATTCATATGTAGTAACATCTTTAATTCCCTGGCGCGAAAGGATAAGCGCTGTTGGGGTATCGGTATTTTCCATTGCCATTTTCCATGCAACAGTAGTTTCGTTACCATCGGCCGGACGCAATACCAACATTGAGTTTTTGTGGCTGTGGTTTTGTAATTTCTCCAACAGGCGAATTTGTGCTTCCTGTTCAACCGGTTGGTGAGTAGGACCATCTTCTCCAACACGGAATGCATCGTGAGTCCAGATATACTTAACCGGCAACTCCTGCAATGCTGCAATACGTGCTGCTGGTTTCATATAGTCGCTGAATACGAAGAAAGTACCACATGCCGGAATTACACCACCGTGTAGTGCCATACCGTTCATTAACGCGGCCATTGTTAATTCGCAAACACCTGCCTGCAGGAATTGTCCGCTGAAGTCGCCTTTTTGAAATGAAGTTGTATTTTTCAGGAAACCATCAGTTTTATCCGAGTTTGAAAGGTCGGCAGACGACACGATCATATTTTCAACCTCTTTGGCAAATACTGAAAGAACAGTTGCAGAAGCACCACGTGTTGCGATACCTGCTTTTTGTTCAATTTTGCTGTAATCGATTTCCGGAATTTCTTTAGAGAAGAAAGCTTTAAGTTTTGCTGCCAATTCAGGATTTGAAGCTTCCCATTTTTCTTGCTCAGCTTTTTTCGCTGCTGCAGCTTCAATCAGCTCAGCTTTACGTTTTTCGTAGTATTCTTTTACATCGTCGAAAATTACGAATGGATTTTCAGGATCTCCACCCAAATTCTCGATTGTTTTTGCAAATGATGCACCGGCGGCCGATAATGGCTGACCGTGTGTAGAGCACTGGCTTTCGAAACTTGCACCATCATCGGTAATGGCACCTTTACCCATAATTGTTTTACCAATAATCAGGGTTGGTTTTTCTGTTTCTTCCTGTGCATCTTTTAAAGCTTTACGAATGGCATCGGCGTCGTTACCAATAATGGTTACCACATTCCAGCCCCAGGCTTTATATTTCATTTCGGTGTCTTCAGTGGAAACCTCGTCGGTTTCTGTCGACAGCTGAATGTCGTTTGAATCGTAGAACATGATCAGGTTGTTCAATCCCAGGTGACCGGCAATTCTACCTGCACCCTGCGAAATTTCTTCCTGAATACCTCCATCAGAGATGAATGTGTATGTTTTGTGCGCCATCCACTCGCCAAAACGAGCTACTAAAAAGCGCTCGGCAATGGCTGCCCCAACTGCCATAACATGGCCTTGTCCGAGTGGACCCGATGTATTTTCTACACCACGCTCAACGTCAACTTCAGGGTGTCCCGGAGTTACGCTTCCCCACTGACGGAAATTGGCAACATCTTCCATGCTGTAAAAACCTGCCAATGATAAAATTCCGTAAAGCATTGGAGACATATGGCCCGGATCGAGGAAAAAACGGTCGCGGTTTGCCCATGTCATGTCCGATGGATCATAATTAAGGAATTCAGAATAAAGGATGTTTACAAAATCTGCTCCGCCCATTGCTCCTCCAGGGTGACCCGATTTTGCTTTTTCAACCATTGCGGCAGCCAGAATGCGAACATTATCAGCTGCTTTAACTTCAATACTTTTACTCATTTTTTTGTAATTTTTTTCAATTTACTATAGGCAGGACAGGAACGCCAAAAATAGTAAAAAAGAAGGACTTGGAAAGCGGGCTTGGTTGTTATTAATAATAATTTAGCAATGAGCTCGATGCAGTTGCCGGCATAAAAAAAAGGAGAACCAGATGTAAACCTGATTCTCCTTTTATTGAAATATTTTCTTTAAACTGCTACTCGTTATGAATTGATCAAACGAACCATAAAGATTCCATCGATAGCTAACAGTTTATCTTTTACGCTGTCGTTAATTTTTTCGGCATCAACATCGATAATGTTATAGGCAATATCGTCGCGTTTTTTGTTCAGCATATTATCAATGTTCAATCCTTCGGCAGCCAATACAGTTGAAATCTGGCTAACCATATTCGGAACATTGCGGTTTGCAATCAAAATACGGCTTCCACCGTTGCGCTCCAGTTCGGCAGCAGGGAAATTTACCGAGTTTTTAATGTTCCCGTTCTCCAGGTAGTCGCGCATTTGTTCAACAGCCATAATAGCACAGTTGGTTTCCGATTCTTTTGTTGAAGCACCCAGGTGAGGAATTGAAATTACATTATCCAGTTTCAGGCATTCTTCATCAGGGAAATCGGTAATATATTTGGCCACTTTACCCGACTCGATAGCCACTTTTAAATCGGCGTGATCTACCAGGCCTCCACGTGCAAAGTTCAGAATTTTAACGCCATCTTTCATCATGGCGAATTTGTCTTTGTTGATGTAGCCTTTAGTATCGGGTAATAACGGAATGTTAATGGTAATAAAATCGGCTTGTTGCAACAACACCTGAATACCTTCAACCACTTTTACTTCGCGGCTTAGTTTCAGTGCGTGTTTTACCGACATGTATGGGTCGTAACCAATTACGTTCATCCGCAATGCCGATGCGGCATTTGCTGCCAAAACACCAATGGCTCCCAAACCAATTACGGCCAGTGTTTTACCTTTAATTTCTTCCCCGGCAAAGTTCTTTTTACCTTGTTCCACTAACGACGCAACAGCATCTCCCTGTCCGATTAATGTTTTTGCCCAGTTAGCTGCGCCAATATAATCGCGCGATGCCATAAGCATTCCGGCAATTACGGCCTCTTTTACTCCATTGGCATTAGCTCCTGGTGTATTAAAAACTACGATACCGTTCTCGGTGCATTTCTCGATTGGAATATTATTTACACCTGCGCCGGCTCTTGCAACAGCTTTTACCGACGAAGGAATTTCAACATCATGCATTTTAAAACTGCGCAAAACAATAGCATCCGGATTTGGAAGCTCGCTTGCAATCTCATAATTGTCGAGTGGGAATAGTTTCAGACCATCGGGGTCAATCTTATTCAGAGTTTGAATTTTAAACATGTAGCTTGCTTTTTAATTGATATTCTCTGTAGCTGATAACACTATCCAAAAATGCAAAATATTGGGTAGCATATGTTTTAATGACAAATATCAGCATTATATCTATAAATTATAAGCTATCGCGGGGATTAATTATCAATATGAAATTAACATTAATGATCGAAGCCTGAAACGACACGGAATTTTAAGCTATATCAGAAAAATATTTTTTTAAGAATTGATATAAAGAAATGGAAGAGAGGGGATATGGATTTTTAAATCGTTACAATTTCCAGAATATTTTTCAGTTGAGGACAAAAAAAAGCCAGACTCTCCAGCCTGGCTCATCAACCTTCAACTACTAACCGATTTTATAACCCAAAAAATTATGAAACAATAGTTATGAACTATTATGTCTTTAGATTTTATAGGTGCAAATAAAATAATAGAATACTAATGGGTATGTAATGTAAGTCACAAAAGGCCGGAAAAATCAATAAAATTTCGTGAAAGTGAAACTTTTCCGTTTTTTTCCAGCTTTTTAAGCAGGCGCGATATCACTTCGCGCGATGAATTAAGTTGAAGAGCCAGATCCTGATGTGTACCGGAATAGGTATGAACGCCCGATTTTTTATGTCGGTCGATAAAAAATTTGACTAAACGCTCATCGAGTTTTAAAAAGGCAACAGCATCAAGTGTATTTATTAGTTCGCGAAACCTGTTTTGAAAGGTTTGCATCACATATTGTTTCCACAAAGGATATTTGCTTGTCCAGGCATCCAGCATTTCAACCGGAATCATTAACACCTCGGTATCCACTTCGGCAATGGCATTTACTTCGCTAATTTGGCGGGCCATACAACAGGTTAACGACATGGCACAAACTTCGTCGGCCTGCAGGTAATAAAGCAGCAACTCGTTGCCGGCCTCGCTGGTGCGCGAAACCCGTATCAGTCCTTTCAGCACCATCGGAAAGCTTGAAATAAACTGACCTTCGCGAATTAGTGTTTCGTGTTGTGCAAACTTTTTTCTTACGGCAACTTGCAGAATTTCTTCCTGCAGTTCAGGTTCGAGAAAATTGTATCTTGTATAAAAATCATCCATGTTAGCAGTTCAATTTCAGCAAATTTAATGTAGTGCCGCATTTCTGCAAAAAAAAACAACGAAATACGCTACTTGTGTAATTTTTTCTAATTGAAATGGTTATACATTTTCATCCATTCATTTCGAATCAGGTTTCAGGAAACAAAAAAAGATTCCAAATCAACAAGGAATCTTTTTTCGTTTTATGGTCAACAAATTCTTTTATTCAAACATGTCTTTCATTTTCTGAAAGAATGATCTTTCCTGTGCTGAAGGTCCACCCTGAAACCCGGGCGAATCCTGAAGTTTCTCCAGCGCACGTTTTTCTTCGTTGCTCAGTTTCTTCGGAATCCAAACATGCACACGAACCAACAAATCGCCGCGTCCGTAACCGTTTACATCAGGAATACCTTTCCCGCGCAGACGAAGTATTTTTTCGGGTTGAGTACCGGGCTCAATTTTTACTTTTACTTTGCCTTCAACCGTAGGAATTTCGGACGTGGTACCCAGTGTAATTTCCGGGAACGACAAGAACAGGTTGTAGATTAGGTTATTTCCATCGCGAACCAATTCCTGGTCGTCGGCTTCGGTAATAACCACTAACAAATCGCCGTTTATGCCGCCACGTCGTCCGGTGTTTCCTTTACCCGAAACATTAAGCTGCATACCTTCGCCAACACCTGCCGGAATTTTGATGTTGATTACGTCATCTTCGCGAACAACGCCTTCGCCGGCACAGTGATTACATTTGTCGGTAATCATTTTTCCTTCGCCCTGACAAGTTGGACAGGCCGAAGTGGTTTGCATTTGTCCGAGCAAAGTATTCTGAACACGTGTTACCTGGCCGGCGCCACCACAAGTTCCGCAAGTAGAGTACGACGAGCCGTTTTTAGCTCCGGTTCCGCTACAATGCTGACAGGCAACGTATTTTTTAACTTTTATCTTTTTCTCAACGCCGTTAACAATTTCCTGGAGGTTCAGCTTTACTTTTACACGCAAATCGGAACCACGGCTCACTCTTCGGCCGCCTCTGCTTCGACCACCGCCGCCGCTAAAACCACCGAATCCGCCAAAATGTCCGCCAAAAATGTCGCCAAAAGCCGAGAAGATATCTTCAATGTCAGAGAAACCGCCTCCGCTAAATCCGCCACCACCGGCAGCGCCGCTCATTCCGGCATGACCGAACTGGTCGTAACGTTGTTTTTTCTCCGGATTGCTAAGTACTTCGTAGGCTTCAGCTGCTTCTTTAAACTTCTCTTCAGCTTCCTTGTTATCCGGGTTTTTATCCGGGTGATATTGGATTGCCTTTTTTCGATAAGCTTTTTTTATCTCCTCAGCAGAAGCACTTTTGCCAACTCCTAATACTTCGTAATAATCTCTTTTTGCCATTCTTCCTCCTCTGAATTATTATTCTCCGATTACAACTTTGGCAAACCGGATTACCTTTTCGTTTAAGCAATAACCTTTTTGAATTACATCAACTACTTTGCCTTTTAATTCCTCGCTTGGTGCCGGAATTTTAGTAATGGCTTCATGCAGGTCAACATCAAAATCAGCATGTTGAGCTTCAATTTCTTTTACGTTGTTTTGTTTCAGGAACTCCTGAAATTTCTTGTAAATCAGTGCTGTGCCGTGTTTTCCTGCATCTTCATCCTCAAGGTGTTTCATCGAATCAAGCGCACGCTCAAAATCGTCGATAACCGGAAGAATATTAACGATAACCGATTCGCCGCCCGTTTTAATCAGGTCGGCTTTTTCTTTCATCGTTCTTCTTCTGAAGTTGTCAAACTCAGCTTGCAAACGCAGGTGTTTGTCCTGAAGTTCCTGAAGCTTTTCGCCCAATTCTTCCAGCTGTTCTTCGTTTTTATCTTTTTTTGATTTTTTCTTTTTGTCTTTTTTCTCGTCCGCTTTTTCTTCCTTTTCGGTAGCAGCATCTTCAACCTGATCCACGATATCTTTTTCTTCTTCTGTTTCCTTGTTTACTTTTTCTTCTGCCATTTGTCCTAAATTTTCAGTATAAATAATTAACTGTAAGCCTTTTTTTATGCTACGCTGACATAGCAAAAATTTTGCCATGCAAATATAAACGACAAATTGGCACCCGAAACTGATTCCGAGCGCCAATTTGAACGATTTATTCTATTTTTAAACTAGTGTCTTACAGTTCTTCTCTGAGATATTTGTGCAGTGCTGCGTCGAGTGCGGGGCCACGAAGCTTTTTGGCAATAATTACCCCGTTTTCATCGATAAGGTAATTGTCAGGAATTCCGCGAACCTGGTAGATCATGCGGAATTTTGAGTTCCATTTTTGGAAGTCGCAAATATGATTTGGCCACTCCAGTTCGTCTTGTTCTATGGCTGCTTTCCATCTTTCGGGCGAATCGTCGAGCGACACACCAAAAACGGTAAATCCTTTGCCAACAGTAAATTTGGCGTCTTTGTATTTTTTGTAGTTGGCAACAACAGTTGGATTTTCGCGGCGACATGGACCACACCACGCTGCCCAAAAATCAATGAGCACAACTTTGCCTTGTAAGTCGGATAATTTTATGGTTTCACCATTCGGTCCTTTGCCAATCAGTTCGGGTGCTTTGTTGCCAATGTTTAAACCAAGTTCCTGGGCATTAATAAAAGTAGTGCCCATAAAAATGATCGCTGCCAGTAAAATAAATCTTTTCATCTTTTGCGTATTGTTATTTCTAAAAAGTTCAAATATAGAATTTTATGTAGTAACACAAAGCTCCAGATAATGTTTTAACAACGCGTTCACATTCTTGAAATGTGAGCGCCGAGGGCATTTAAGCGGCCGTCGATGTTTTCGTAACCACGGTCTATCTGTTCAATGTTATCGATAGTGCTTGTTCCTTTTGCCGACATGGCTGCAATTAACAATGCAATTCCTGCACGAATATCGGGCGATACCATTTTGGTGGCACGCAATGTATTTTTTCGGTCGAGGCCAATTACGGTGGCCCGGTGTGGGTCGCAAAGAATAATTTGTGCCCCCATATCAATTAGTTTGTCCACAAAGAATAAACGGCTTTCAAACATTTTCTGATGAATAAGCACACTTCCTTTGGCTTGTGTGGCCACTACCAGGAAAACACTAAGCAGGTCGGGAGTAAGTCCCGGCCAGGGTGCATCCGAAATGGTCATTATCGATCCGTCGATGTACGAATCGATTTCGTAATGTTCGGTATTTTTTATCAGCAGGTCGTCGCCATTTTGTTCGACGTTAATTCCCAGTCGACGAAATGATTCGGGAATAATTCCGAGGTGTTCAATACCTACATTTTTAATGTTGATTTCGGAAGCAGTCATGGCAGCAAGGCCAATAAAACTACCAACTTCAATCATGTCAGGAAGAATGCGGTGCGTGCATCCTTTTAACGATGAAACACCTTCGATGGTAAGCAGGTTGGAACCAATTCCTTCAATTTTGGCGCCCATGGAACCCAGCATTTTGCACAATTGCTGCAGATAAGGTTCGCAGGCTGCATTGTAAATTGTTGTGGTTCCTTCGGCTAAAACGGCGGCCATTACAATGTTTGCCGTTCCGGTAACCGAAGCTTCGTCGAGCAACATATAAGCCCCTGTAAGTTTTTCTGTTGAAACGGAGTACCATTTGTTTTCACGGTCGAAATCAAAACGGGCTCCCAGTTTTTGTAAGCCAATAAAGTGGGTGTCAACCCTGCGGCGGCCAATTTTATCGCCACCCGGTTGTGGAATAAATCCTTGTCCAAAACGGGCTAACAGCGGGCCAATTATCATTATCGAGCCACGAAGTACAGCGGCTTGTTGGGCGTATTCCTCACTTTTCAGAAAGTTGATGTCGACTTTGGAGGCATCGAAACTATAGCTGCCTTTGGTCAGGCGAGCTACCTGGACCCCCAATCCTTTCAGAATCTCGATTAATTTCAGTACATCCCGGATCTCAGGAATATTCTCGATGATTGTTTGTTCGGCAGTTAACAAGGTGGCACATATTATTTGAAGCGCCTCGTTTTTTGCTCCTTGCGGCTCAAGGTCTCCTTTTAATTTAAAACCACCTTCAATTTTGAAAGTCGACATGGGGTAGAATATTAAAGCGTATTACCTATTTTTTCTTTTTTATTTTTTTCTTCTTTGGAGCACTAACCAGTGTTTTGGAGTCGGCCAGTTGAGTTCCCTCAGGTACTTTTAATTTTCCATGCGACATTTCTTCCAGGTCGCTAAAAATCATGTGGTCCTCAACGGCATCTTTATTCCACGCGAGGTACGATTTTTTCATGTGGTTGGCCAGTTGTTCGATAATGATATCACGCTCTTCACCTTCAAAGTTATCAGCTTCCTGAATCAAAAGTTCCATGGTACGGCCATAGTGTTTGTGTTTTATGCGGTGTTTGGTATAAGGTACCGTATTGGGGCGTTCTTTTAATGATTCCGGCGTTGGCGGATCGTAAGGATAATCAATGTCAAGTTGAAAATCAGACATAATTGCCAGGTGATCCCAGAGTTTGTGTTTGAATTCCTGAACATCGCGAAAATGAGGGAAAAGGTTGCCCATGACATCGATAACCGTTTGTGCCGATCTGTTTCGTTTTTCGCGGTCTTCGATGGTCATCAGGTAATCAACCATGTTTTGTATATTTCTTCCATATTCAGGAAGGGCCATTTTTTTTCTCTTGGTATTATAATCCATCTGTAAATGTTTAATGCTAAAAATCTAACTTTCAAGTAAATTGGATTTATTTGCGAAATGATGTTACAAAACTAATCATTTCCCGACAAATCCCGAAGTTTTATTTTTAGTTCGTTTTTATTCGATTCCGGGTACTGGATGCTCTATACTTGCGGTTCTTCTTATTAATCCGCTTATCCTTTAATTTTCAGCTTGGCGAATTTTAGCAGCAACTGCTTCTGTGTACCCGATTTAAAAAACACGGTAGCTTTTATATTTGGTGCAACACCTTCAATATTAATTACTTTTCCTTCGCCAAAACGTTGGTGTTCTACCACCATCCCGGTTTGTATTTTCTCCGGTGCATCACCCTGAAAAGTATTTTGCATTCTGCTACTTTCCTTTAACGAAACGAGTTTTTTATTGAAAATGTTTTGTGACTCGGGTGTTTTAAATGCTCCGGGTGCCTGGCGGCGAACAGAATTTTGGTGATAGCGTTCGGGCTGAATGTCGTCGTTACTCTGTGCCCGGCGTGTAGGAGAGGAGTGTGCAGCAATTCCCGAAGTATCGAGAAACTGCTCATCAATTTCTTCGAGAAACCGACTTGGCGTACAAAAATCAAGATTTCCCCAACGGTAGCGCTGGTTGGCATACGAGAACCATGCGTTTTCTTCGGCGCGGGTTAGGGCCACGTAAAACAGCCGGCGTTCTTCTTCCAGCGTTTCCGGTTTGTTATCGCCATTTTGGTTCGACGGGAAAAGGTTCTCTTCCATCCCCACAACAAACACATTCTTAAATTCCAGTCCTTTTGAGGAGTGCACCGTCATCAGTGTCACTTTATCGCGGTCTTCTTCCTTTTCGTTGTCCTGATCTGTTAAAAGTGCCACATCTTCCAGGTAATTTTCCAGTTTTTCCGGTTCGCCGGTTTCTTTGGCGTTTATGCTAAATTCCTGTATACCGTTCAATAATTCCTGGATGTTTTCGTGGCGGCTCAATCCTTCGGGCGACTTGTCGATATATAATTCTTTCAGAATACCGGTTTGTTCGGCAATGGTTTTTGCCGTATCAAAAGCATCGCTGTCTTCCGACAGTTGCATAAACTTCTGAATTAATCCCACGAAGTGTAGAATTTTACCGGCAGTTCCTTTATTTAAATTGGCATGATTAACGGTAGGTAAATCGCTAACAATCTTCCAAATTGATGTTTCTTTATTAATTGCCGCAGCCTCCAGCTTGGCGAGGGTAGTGGCCCCAATTCCCCGCGCTGGATAATTGATAATACGTTTTAACGCTTCGTTATCGGCTGGATTTATCGTCATTCGGAAATAGGAGATGAGATCTTTAATTTCCTTTCGTTGGTAGAAACTTAAGCCGCCGTAAATTTTGTACGGAATATTTCTTTTGCGCAACGATTCCTCAAAAATCCTCGACTGCATATTGGTACGATACAAAATGGCAAAGTCTTCGTATTTGTAATGATCGCGCAATTGTAGCTGGGCAATCTCCTGCGCTACCAGAAAACCTTCTTCGTTGTCGGTTAGCGCCGAAATCAGTTTTATGGGTTTGCCGGTGGCATTTTCTGAAAAGACCTTTTTCGGAATTTGCCGTTTGTTTTTGGCAATTATACTGTTGGCAGCGTTTACAATGGTTTGTGTTGAGCGGTAATTTTGCTCCAGCTTAAACACTTTATGCTCGGGATAGTCCGATTTAAAATTCAGAATATTTTCGATACGGGCACCACGAAACGAGTAAATACTCTGTGCATCGTCGCCCACTACGCAAATATTTTTATGTGCTGCAGCAAGTTTTTTTACAATCAGGTATTGCGAGTAGTTGGTATCCTGGTACTCGTCAACCATTACGTAACCAAAACGCTCCTGGTATTTTTTTAACACCTCGGGATGATCGCGAAACAATACGTTTGTTTTCAACAGCAGATCGTCGAAATCCATTGCTCCTGAAAGTAAACAGCGTTTGGCATATTCTTTATAGATCTGGGCAATTTGCGGCATACGCATGCTTTTATCAGCAGAGCGGATTTCGGCTGAATTTTCATATGCATTTGGCGTAATCAGGTTGTTTTTTGCCATCGAGATACGGCTGGCAACCACACCCGGTTTGTAGATTTTATCGTCGAGCTGAAAACTTTTAATGATCGTTTTTATCAGGCTTTTACTGTCGGCACTGTCGTAAATGGTAAAGTTTGCCGGGTAGCCGATTGTTTCGTGTTCAAAGCGCAAAATACGCGCAAATATACTGTGGAAAGTACCCATCCACAGGTAGCGGGCGGTATTTTCGCCTACCACGCTGGCAATACGTTCTTTCATTTCGCGGGCTGCCTTATTGGTAAAAGTCAGCGATAAAATGCTTGACGGCCTGGCTCCCTGTTTTAGCAAATTGGCAATACGGTACGTTAAAACACGCGTTTTCCCCGATCCGGCTCCTGCAATAACCAGTGCAGGTCCTTCGGTACGAAGAACAGCCTCTCGTTGGGCCTCATTTAAATTTTGAAGATAATCGAACACTATAGATTTCTTTTTTCAGCTTGCAAATATAAAATACTGACCGAATTAAATGTTTGTTAACCGATTTCCGTGTGTCGACGATTTTCGGTAAAACATTCAGTATTCAATCGTAGTAAAACAACAACCGGCGCACCAGGTTGTTCTGCGTGCAAAAATAATGATGTCAGGTGGAATCTTTTCCTTATTCCCGGTGTTTTATTAACAAATTATTGAAGGCCTCTGTATTTCGGTTCCGGTTCACTATTTTGCCTGTAACACGCAATTAAATGAAATTTATACGTTAATATTGTATCTTAAAGAGCAATAATTTATGAAGCGAAGTCTTTTTATTGTAACCATTCTGGTATTTTCTTTTTACGCTCTCCAGGCACAAATATCTTCGCCCGGAGCTAACGCCATCGATGTAACACAATACCCGGTATTTCCGGAAACCGACGATATTTTTATTTTCTGTAGTAACGACTCCTCGGCTGAAGTTGGTGCTTTAACCGCCACTACCACATTGGCAGGAACAAAAACCTGGTTGTGGGAGAAGTACGATGAAACAAGCGGAGCATTTGATTTACAGTACCAGGAAATTACAGACGCCGCTTCGTCGCAAATAAATGCGCTGGCTGATGGTTGTTACCGGATCACCATCACACAGGGGGCCACAACCGAGACTGACCGCGCGTGGGTTTTTAATAACTGGATGTACGCCGGCGGAGACCTTGCTGTTTCAGACTGCGAACATTTTGTAATGAATGGTGAAATGAAGTCGGCCGTGCTGACGTATTACGATTTAAGCAACAATGCACCTGTTTTTGTGAATAAAGATGTGCAGGTGGAATGGCTGGAAGATGGCGACCGGATTGCTTCGGTACTGAACTTGACGGTTTATGATCCACCAGCAGAAAATACAAACTACACCTTGCGTTTTTACGATAAATTTGGCTGCGATGCGCAGGCTGTTGTTTTATACGAATCGATTGTTACAAAAGCCAGTTTTACGGCTGATCCTATGAATGGTGAAGCACCGCTTGAAGTTACTTTTTCGAATAACTCGGAAAATGGAACACCGGGTTATTACGAGTGGTTTTTTTATCGCGATCTAAATGCCATAAAAATGGATTCGGAAGGAACAGAAAATCCGGTTGACAGTATCGATTTTGTAGCCTACGACGATGCGCCTGTTTATACCTACGAAAACTCGGGAACGTACATGGTTAAGCTGGTTTCAAAACGCCTTTCCGACACGCAGACTTGTGCCGATACTGTTTATATGGAAGATTATATAGTGGTAGACACATCGTTTATTGCCGTACCGAATGTATTTACGCCAAACGGCGACGGGGTCAATGATGAGTTTGTGGTTCAGTTCTGGTCGATGCAAAGTATCGAGATTAGTATTTTCAACCGCTGGGGAAAACGTGTGCATTACTGGAAAAGTGGCGATGTTCGTGGTTTTGGTGATACCTACACCGAAACGGTTTGGGATGGCCGGATTATGGGAGGCCGTTACGCAAGCCCGGGAGTGTATTACTACGATGTTGTAGGCCGCGGCCGTGATGGAGAAAGACGCAAAAAGCACGGATTTGTGCATTTATTCCGCAATAAGGATTAGGAAAAAGAATTTCAAATTAGATTTATATACCCATCCTCTAATCCTTCCCTGCTCGCAAGGAAGGACGATAGGACTGTGCCTTGAAATACTCCCGAATCAATTTTGTTATTAGTCGTTTCCTATGGAGGCTGATCGTCTTTCCCATCATAGAAGGGAGAGACAGGAGAGAGGGTAGAATTCCAAAAATTACCTGCATCGTTCAATCTACTCCGTACCAATTTCATTGTTGTCGTCAGCTGGTTCAGCTAACGTTGGAAATACATTGTATTCGTCGCCAAACTGCGCCAAAAACTCTATACTGAAAGCCCTGAACGTATAACTTACCGGCAATAAAATTACCGCTCCAATATAAGGGATGACAATAAGTAACAAGCCAATGCAACAGGTCATCAGTGCAAAGAGAATAATGGCGATACCAATTGCAATTCCCAGGACAAAAATAAACAGACCATAAAGGATAAACGGCAGCGCCCTTTTCCCAAACACCATTAGGAATTGCCCCCAGCCTTTTAATACGCCAACACGGTGTTTGTACATAATTGGCACCACAAAGTCTTCAGAAATAACGTTATGTATCCAAAAACAACCAGGTAACCGATAAACAGCAATACCATTTGTGTAATTCCGGCAAAAACAACCGCCTTTGGCGCATGGGTAAAGTACAAATCTTTACCGGTAACAAAACAGTAGGCGGCAATTAATGCAAACACGGCAAAAGCGAACCAGCCCCAGAAGAATTCAAAAATAAAAAGCGAGTTTCCCTGTTTTCGGAAGTCGTGCCAGGGTTTACTGATTTCGGCTTTGTCGTTTGCAACATTATCGAGAAACATAAATTTTCCACGCGAACTCACCCAAATAATCATCGAAATTATAATAAACAGAATTACCAAACCTACAAGAATGAGGTTGGCCCAAATCGGGTTGTCGAGCAGCCAGTCCCAGGCAGTTTGCGGAAAACTGAAAAATTCTTCCCAGTTTGCATTGTTCCCCGTGCTGTTTCCCGATCCGCTGCCACCGCCACAATCGGTTAACCCGGCCAGCCAGGCTGTAAATCCTACTTTTATCCATTTGTTAATGTCGAACGGTTGAAACAAGGCTTTTTTCATGCGGTCCCAACCTGCAGAAAGTGGTCGGCTGTAGCTGATTTGCATGGCAGTAGTTTTTTGGTTTCCTGCAAGTTATAGTATTCATTAAAAATTACCAAACCAATTGCCCATAAATAGCCGCCGGGGCTAAACCCTTGTGTTAACAGTTATTGTATTTCGTATTTGTCCGGCAATTTTAATCCGGTAAAATATTTGAACTTCAAATTCGCATTAGTTTATTTCTATTCCTTATATTTGCTCCCTCAGGCAAACCTTTATTATATTGTGCGTATATTCACAGGGTGTATATATTGTAAATGTACAAGCCGTATTTATCTTTACAGTTGAAATAACAAGTGTAGGGATTCTGCGTTACGTTGAATAGTTATTGAATTTATTACAGATATTCGGCCAAAGGTGAAAGGCCCGGCCATTAAATCGAAAATTGTTTGTTATATGAAAAGGATATTTGCTGTAGTTGTATTGGTTTTTGTTGTGTTTAACACCTTCGCGAAAAAGGATGTAAATGCCTGGAAACAGGAACAATCCTTGTCCAGCCAATACGAAGTTTTTAAGGAGAACCTTAATTTCTGGAATGGATCTTATTTTTTGAAAGAAGATCAGTTGGATGATCTCTACGAAGCACTTACCGATACCATTGGTATGCTGGAAAAAAGTGCGGAGCAGAAAAATGCGCAGATAAGAGACTTAAACAGCCAGATAAGCTCGAAAGATGCACAAATGAATACAGTGCAGCAGCAACTCGACGAGAGTTTGAAGTTGCAGAATTCAATCGTGTTTTTAGGCATGAAAATAGATAAGAGCGCTTATTCGATAACCATGTATTTGCTTATTGCCGGAGTTTTGGTGTTGGCCGGTTTTGTTTTCCTTTTATACAAACGAAGTCTTTCTGTTACGCGCCGTACCAAAAAAGATTACGAAGAGTTAAAAGAGGAATACGAAACGCACAAAAAGAATGCGCTGGAGCGTTACACTAAAATGAATATGGAGTTGCATCAAACGCGCCTGGAGTTGAAAAAGGGCTCGATAAAATCGTAGAGAATTGAATTATCAGAAAATAGAAATACAGCCGGACTTTTAAGTTCGGCTGTATTTGTTTGTAATGCTAAAGGATCCAATCCGTATAAAGTAACTTAAATACGGATTGGATCCTTTTCTTGTTTAGCCCTAACTCTTGTGGTTGGCGATTTCCCAATAATTTGCACCCTTTTCTCCTTTGTAACTGCCTGATAGTTATTTCTCAGCGGCAAGGTAATTTTATCTTATGGTACAATAAAAACAAAACCCCGATCCGTTAAAAACGAACCGGGATTTATTAGTTATAGTAAAATGGATTAGAAAATGGTCTATTCTTCTTCCTGCTCGGCTTCGTAAGCTTTCAGCAGTTCTTCCTGTACGTCTGTAGGAACTTTTTCGTATCCGTCGAAACTCATTTTAAACACGCCTCTACCACCGGTAATCGAACTCAGAGAAGTGGTGTATTTGAACATTTCTTTTTGCGGTACTTTGGCTGTAATTTTCTCCATACCTTTTTCCGAGCCCATACCCATGATCATGGCACGGCGTCCCTGCAGGTCACTCATGGCATCACCCATGCGGTCTGACGGTACCCAAACTTCGAGATTTAAAATTGGCTCAAGAATTTTAGGACCGGCATTTTTAAAGGCCATGCTAAAGGCATTACGTCCGGCCAGTTTAAACGAAATTTCGTTTGAGTCAACCGGGTGCATTTTACCGTCGTAAACATAAACAATAATATCGCGGGCATACGAACCGGTAAGCGGACCTTCCTCAATTTTCTCCATAATTCCTTTCAGAATAGCCGGTAAAAAACGGGCGTCGATCGATCCCCCAACAATACTGTTCACAAATACCAGTTTCCCACCCCAGTCCAATTTGTGCTCTTCAACCGCACGAACCGAAATTTTCTGCTCCTTATCGCCAAATTTAAACATGGTTTTAGGCGCGGCACCTTCTTCGTAAGGTTCAATAATCATGTGTACCTCGCCAAACTGTCCGGCACCACCCGATTGTTTTTTGTGGCGGTAATCGGCCTGGGCAGGTTTCGTAATGGTTTCGCGGTATGGAATTTTTGGCTTCAGGTATTCCACTTCTACTTTGTGAACGTGGTCGAAATACCATTTTAATACGTTTAGGTGGTATTCGCCCTGTCCGTGTATCAATTGTTGTTTTAATTCTTTCGAGTACTCAATTACATAAGTTGGATCTTCGTATTTGATTTTACTTAAGATTTCGCCTACTTTCTCGTCGTCGGAATCGTTAACAGCCTTGGCTGCTACTGAATGGCGCGGCGTAGGGAATTCTATCGGGGCAAATGCAGTTCCAATTTCTTTGGCTGACAGTGTTTGGTTAAACCTTGTTTCTTTGAGTTTAACGGTACAACCCAGGTCGCCTGCATGAAGCTCGTCAACTTTCTCGCGGCTTTTACCATCGGGTACAAACACCTGCGATAAGCGCTCTTTATTTCCGTTTTTCGAGTTGATGAGGTCTAAGCCCTCTTTTACAACCCCCGACATTACTTTGAAATAGGTAATCTCGCCAACGTGTGGCTCAACAGCAGTTTTAAAAACAAATAGGCTTGGCGGTTGCGAAGCATCCATTGTAACTTCTTTTCCGGCAATAATTTTACCCATTTTCTTTTCCTTAGGTGCCGGTGCAATGTTGGTAATAAACTCCATTAATCGGCCAACGCCAATGCTTTTCTTTGCACAGGTACAGAAAACAGGAAACAGGGTGAGCTCGAGCATTCCCAGCTTAATACCTTTGCGCATTTCGTCTTCGGTAAGTGTTCCTTTTTCGAAATACAGCTCCATTAAAGCTTCTTCGTTTTCGGCGGCTTTTTCAACCAGTTCGTTGTGCAGTTCTTCTGCTTTCTCCATTTCCGATTCAGGAATGTCTGAAATTTCAGGTTTGCCGCTATCGTCTTTGTAGGTGTACATTTTCATTTTAAGTACATCGATAATAGCCGAAAAGCCTGTGCCTGCATCAACAGGGTATTGTACTATGGTAGTTTTATTACCAAAAGTAGTTTTGCACTGATCAAGTGTGCTATCGTAATTCGAGTTTTCGTGATCGAGCTGATTAAAAACCACAACAAGTGGCGTGTGTGCGTTATCGGCATGGCGGGCTGCGGCTTCGGTGCCGGCTTCAATGCCGTTTGATGCGTTAACCGTTAACACCCCAAGTGCCGTAACACTTAACGACGAAACAACACCTCCGCAAAGATCGTCCATCCCCGGGGTGTCCATTATATTTATTTTTTTTCCGTTGTATTCGGTATGCATCAGGGTAGAAAAAACAGAATTGCCATAATCCTGCTCTATTGGGTTGTAGTCGGATACGGTATTTTTTGAACCAACATCACCTTTACGTTTTATAATTCCACCCTCGAACAGCATAGCTTCTGCAAGGGTGGTTTTCCCACTGCCGGCATTACCAATTAGAGCAATGTTCCGAACTTCATCGGTTTTGTAAACTTTCATAGTATATAAGTTTTATTGATTTATTTATACTCGTTTTCTTCATCATTTTGAAGCGAGGTCATCAAAAATAGTAATAATTTATTAACAATCAAGAGGTAGAAATCAGGTGGAAAAAATATAATATCCGGCCCCTGTGTAGTTGTGGTGTTAATGCACATCAAAACAGCTTTTTAAGTGCTTTTGTTAATAATTGTTATAGTCTGAAATCATTATAAATAAGGGGGTGTAGCGAATTATCAGAATAGCATAACAAATATATCAATTAAAAAACATATGTCCTGTTTCAGCCCCTTTCAGCGCCCCTTTTGCATTGTTAATTAATTTAGAACAAATAAAAATTAGTGATTAAAATTCTTTTTTGTCTGAAATTTTAATTTACATTTGCAGTGTGTGATAAAAGTCACATAGAAATAATTTTAAAGCGCAATGGTTAATAGTTTCTCTAAAATAACAATGATGAAAATGACATGTATGATGTGTATGTGTTGTACTGATATTGTTGTGCAGAGGGACTGACCATGGATTGAAAATATTACTCGATTTGAAAGGCTCTTCTGTATTTGCAGAAGGGCTTTTTTTTTGAGATTGATTCAGATGAAAACTTGAGATTTTAAACAGCGATGAGTTTTATGGCAAAAGAAAAAGGAAATATTGTTGAACGGAAAAGACGGAGTATTGTAAAAACAATTTCGTGGCGCACCATTGGTACCATCGATACCATTCTGATCTCGTGGTTAGTGGTGGGGGATATAAATTTTGCGGTTACCATTGGCGGCGTCGAGCTTTTTACCAAAATGACTTTATACTTTTTTCATGAGCGCGCCTGGAACAAAATCAGCTTCGGAAGGGTTAAACATACACCAATTGAATACGAAATATAAAGAGTATGGCAGACAAAAATTTTTTACCAATTGCAATTGATATTGCCAACCAGAAAATACTGATTGTTGGTGGCGGAAAAAGTGCTTACAGCAAGCTAAAGATTTTGCAGCGCCACAATGCCGAGGTTGAAATACTGGCCATTGATGTATGCGATGAAATAAAAAACAGCGGGGTGAAATACATCGAAGCGCCGTACCACAAAAAGTATTTAAAAGACTATTTAATGCTTTATTCCTGCTCGAATAATGAAGAGCTCGACCGGCAAATTGAAAAGGACTGCCGCGAAGAAAAGGTATTAGTTAATATTCATGATAAACCATCTCGCTGTCAGTT
Organism: uncultured Draconibacterium sp.; assembly: GCF_963674925.1. Taxonomy (NCBI): domain Bacteria; kingdom Pseudomonadati; phylum Bacteroidota; class Bacteroidia; order Marinilabiliales; family Prolixibacteraceae; genus Draconibacterium; species uncultured Draconibacterium sp. The sequence continues at coordinate 61,725 of NZ_OY771648.1, read as the reverse complement.
TGTTTCTCCTGCTATCTACCGGCATGGAAATATTTCGGTGGCGGTGAGCTCGAATGGCGAGAATGTTTACGAATCGATAAGAATAAGAAATATAATAAAAGATAAGTTGCAACTAGATTGATTTGAATTTATTCAATTCGGTCTTCTAATTAAAAATCAAAAATGAGTTTAAGAACAAATCCATTAAATGATGCACAGTTGAGTGCTTTAAGCCAGTTGGTTGAAGGCTTGAACAAGGAGCAAACTGTATGGTTGAATGGTTATTTTGAAGGGCGGTTGGCTGCCCTGGGAGGCGTAGAAGCGCCAGGTGTAGGAACTATAACAGCAAGTGCCGCAGTGGCCCCGCCACCCCAAAGTGCGATTAAGCTTACCATTTTGTATGGTACCGAAACCGGACATTCTCAGGGACTGGCAGAAAAATTGGGAGAGAAAGCTTCGTTTAAAGGAATTGATGCCCAGGTTTTGAGTTTGTACGATTACAACTACAAAAAGCTGAACGAGGAAGACAATGTAGCGATAATTGTTAGTACGCACGGCGAGGGCGATCCACCGGATATGGCCGAGGATTTTTACAAATATGTAACCGGACCACGGGCTCCGAAACTGGAAGGAGTAAACTATTCGGTGTTGGCGCTTGGTGACAAAACCTACAAACATTTTTGTAAAACCGGCGAAGAAATTGATGAGGCTTTAAAAACCCAGGGAGGTTACCGTATTACCGCAGCCGTAAAATGCGATGTGGATTACGAACAGCCTTCAGAAACATGGATGAACCTCTTTTTATTGAATCTTACACCGGCCGAAACACCGGAGCCTGTTGTTTCAGATCCGTCGTCGGCACCATCAGTAAGCACTGGCGGTTTTGGAGAGGAGTTCTCGAAATCAAATCCATATATGGCAACCGTGTTGGAGAAAGTTCGGATTACCGGTAATGATTCAGATAAGGAAGTGTATCATGTTGAACTTTCGCTTGAAGGATCGGGCCTGGAATACGAACCGGGCGATTCGTTAGGGATTTTTACTAAGAACCCTGAAGCGCTGGTAGAAGATATTTTGGCTTTTACAGGTTTCGATCCGCAACAGAAAGTTGACGTTGGTGAAGAGGAGATGAGTATAAAGGAAGCTTTGTCGCACCATCTAGAAATTACATTGTTGACTTTCGACCTGCTCAAAAAATACCAGGAGAAAACAAAGAATGCCGAACTGGCCAAATTACTCGCCGACGATGAGGCGCTCGACAATTATTTGTATGGCCACGATGTGCTCGATTTGTTGGAAGATTACCCGTACGAGTGGAATGCACACAAACTGGTAGAAGTGCTTCGTCCGATTCCTCCGCGTTTGTATTCTATTTCGTCAAGCATGGAAAGTGTGGGTGAAGAAGTTCACGTAACCGTTTCGGTTGTTCGCTACGAGCGTAAAAACCGCAAACGCAACGGAGCATGTTCGTCACACCTGGCCGATAGCATTGAGATCGATGAGCAAATACCGGTTTATATCGACAAAAATCCGTCGTTTAAATTGCCGGCCAACGGATCAAAAATCATTATGGTTGGTGCCGGAACCGGTGTAGCACCGTATCGTGCATTTATGCAGCATCGCGAGAGTATGGGCATTAAAGGCGAGTCGTGGTTATTTTTTGGCGACCGTCGTTTTAATTCCGATTTCCTTTACCAAACCGAGTGGCAAAAGCTATTAAAGAATGAAGTGCTAACCAAAATAGATGTGGCTTTTAGTCGCGATCAGGAAGAAAAAGTATACGTGCAGCACAAGTTAAAAGAGCAGCAGAAAGAGGTGTTCGACTGGCTGGAGAACGGTGCGCATTTGTACCTGTGTGGCGACATGAAATACATGGCCAAAGATGTAAATAAGGCTTTGCTTGATATCATTCAGACTCAGGGTGGAATCAGCGAAGAACAAGCCGAAAAATATGTGAAAAATTTGAAACGTGAAAAACGTTTCCAGACCGATGTATATTAGAAAATAGATAGATTAAAGGAATGACTGCAACTACCTTCATGCAGTCGTTCCTGAAACTATAACCCAAAAATTATGAGTGAAAATATTAACTGGCAGGAGCTTTCAGAAGTTGAAAAGCTCAAATACGATAGTAGCTATTTACGTGGAACCTTAACAGAAAGTCTGGCCGATCCGATTACCGGGGCCATTTCGGACGGAGACACGCAAATCTCGAAATTCCATGGTATTTATCAGCAGTGGGACCGCGATATTGATAAGGAGCGAAAACGGCAAAAACTGGAGCCTGCCTTTTCTTTTTTGATCCGACTACGTATGCCCGGCGGCAAATTTACGCCGACGCAGTGGCTGGCAATGGACGAGCTGTCGGACAAATATGCCAACGGTACGTTGAAATTGACTACAAGACAAACATTTCAGTTGCACGGTGTACTGAAAAGAAACCTGAAGGCCACCATTAAAGAAATGAACGACCATTTGATGGACACCATCGCAGCTTGTGGCGACGTAAACCGTAACGTGATGAGCCATGCCAATCCGGCGCAATCGCCGTTTCATGCTGAAGTAATTGAAACAGCTAAAAATATCAGCGAGCATCTTTTGCCAAAAACAGGTGCTTATCACGAAATATGGCTGGATAAAAAACTGGTGGCCGACAGCAAAGAGGAGGTTGAGCCTTTGTACGGAAACCGTTACCTGCCGCGTAAATTTAAAATCGGGATTGTAATTCCACCGCATAACGATTGCGATGTTTTTTCGCAGGATCTGGGTTTTATTGCCCTTATTGAGAACGGGAAAATTGTTGGCTACAATGTTGCTGTTGGCGGTGGTTTGGGAACCACTTTTGGTAAACCTGAAACTTATCCCAGAACAGGAACTGTAATTGGTTTTTGTACACCCGATCAGATTATTGACGTAGCCGAAAAAGTAGTACTCGTACAACGCGATAACGGTAATAGAAAAGACAGGAAACAGGCTCGTTTAAAATATACCATCGACCGAATGGGAGTTGAGGAATTTGTGGCTGAACTGACAAAATATCTGGGATATGAGCTGGAGCCGGAACGCCCTTATAATTTAGACCGATACGGCGATGATTTTGGCTGGATAAAAGGTAGTGACAAAAAGTGGCACCTCACTTATTTTGTTGAAGGCGGCCGCGTACTCGACCGCGGTGAATACAAACTAAAAACTGCCCTTCGTGAGATATCAAAAGTAATCGACGGCGATATTATTCTTACCGGAAATCAGAACCTGATCATCTCGGGAGTAAGCACAAAGGTGAAAAACCAGGTTGATGCCTTGCTAAAAACCTATGGTGTATCTCCGGAAGATATTTCCGGTTTACGAAAGAATTCAATTGCTTGTGTGGCCTTACCGACATGCCCGCTGGCTTTTGCTGAAGCCGAACGTTACCTGCCTGATTTGGTATCGAAAATTGAAGCTATACTGAATGAACACAAACTGGGCAAAGAAGAAATTGTAATCCGTATGACCGGCTGTCCGAATGGTTGCGGACGACCTTACCTGGCCGAAATTGGCCTGATCGGTAAATCGCCGGGCTACTACAACTTATACCTTGGTGGAAGTTTTAACGGATCGCGTTTGAACACGCTTTACAAACAAACCATCAACGAGGAAGAGATACTGAACGAGCTGCGTCCGATTATTGCTGATTTTGCAGCAAATCGCGAGGCCGCTGAGCACTTTGGCGACTTTGTTCTCCGCAAAAATTACGTGGAGGAGATTAAAGAAGGCAAGGATTTTAAACACTAATTCCATTAGTAACGGGTAGAAATCAAAACTAAAAAAGCAAACAAACATGAGAACAACAGTATCGATATTAGGTTGCGGATGGTTAGGAACGGCGTTGGGAAGATCAATGCTCCGAAAAGGCTGGAAAGTTAAAGGATCGGTGGCGTCAACTCAAAGTTACAACCGGCTTGAGGTGAGTGGAATTAGTGCATTTTACGTGAAAGCCAAAGCGCAATCGCTTACGGTGGATTACAATAGTTTTTTTAATACAGATGTGCTTATCATCAGCATTCCGCCAACGCGAACCGATTGTGTGGAGGATTCATTTCCGAAAAAAATTGAGCAGGTAATTGCCAAAGTGCAGGAACTGAACATTAAAAAAGTGCTATTTATCTCTTCAACTTCGGTTTACGAATCTCGAAACGCGGAAGTAAAAGAAGGCGACGAAGGAACACCGGAGAAAGCAAGCGGCAGAGCTTTGTTAAAAGCGGAAAAACTGTTGCGGGAGAATCCGGCATTTCAAACAACGGTCATTCGTTTTGGCGGATTAATTGGTTACGATCGTAATCCGGCGCGTTTTGTTCAGAACCGAAATGCCCCGGTTTTTGATTCTCCTGTGAATTTAATTCACCGCGACGACTGTATAAATATTATCACTCAAGTCATCGAAAAGGATATTTGGGGAGAGGTGTTTAATGCGGTAAGTCCTGAGCATCCCGGGCGAAATGAGTTTTACGCAAAAGCGGCAAAGATCAGTGATCTGCCAATTCCGGTGTTTTCAAAAGACAAAGGAAGTTACAAGGTGATTAACAGCGATAAACTCATTGCGGCGTTGGATTATAAGTTTGTGTATCAAAGTCCGATGGACTACTTAAAAGAAGTGGAAGAGTGGGCTTACAGAATTTAGAAATGGAACAGTTGGGGAAAGTATATATAGTAGGAGCGGGCCCCGGACCGGCAGATTTACTCACCGTAAAAGCGCATAATTGTATTAAAGATGCAGATGTGATTTTGTACGATGCGTTGATATCGCGCGATGTTCGGGCGCTTTTTCCTGAAAATGCAGAACTGATTTTTGTGGGTAAACGTGCCGGCGATGGGGTAGATGTTACTGAACGGCAAAACTCCATCCACCAAAAAATTGAAAAGCATGCCAAGCTGGGTAAAGTGGTAGTGCGGGTGAAATCTGGCGATCCGATGATCTTTAGCCGCGGTGCCGAAGAAACTTCGTTCCTGGAGGAAAAGAATATTCCTTTTGAAGTGGTGCCGGGAATTTCTGCGTTTAATGCGGCATCGGCAGAATTTGGTGTTCCGTTAACCGACCGACGGGGAAGCAACTCATTGCACCTTCTATCCGGGCGCGATGTGGCCGGGAAGTTGCTCAGCGTAAAACAGTTGGTAAGTATTCTGGAGAACCGGGGAACTGCCGTAATTTACATGGGTACAAAAGTGCTGGAGGAAATTTACGAGGCGCTGGATACCGTTCATCGCGAGTGTATCCATACTACCATTGTCTCACGCTCTGGCCGTTGGGATGCCCAAAAATTTAAAGGAACATTGAAAGAGATGGTTGCGTTGAATAGTGAGACGCCTGTAAAAACCCCGGCTTTGATTTATCTACGAATGGAATGTTAGTTCAATATGTTTTTCGTTCTTCGTTTTTCGGCTGTCTAAAGTATTGTGCCTTTTTTCCTGCCGGAGGCCTTCATCTTTGCCTTGAAGCAAAGACGAAGCACGAGGAAGGCATTTCCGAGCGCAAGGCTTCTTTTGATCTTCACCCTCCATTTTCATAAAACCTAAGTTCGGACGGGTGATCTCCTCAATTCTTCGGAGCTTCCCGCTCTCACTAAGGTTTTATTTCAACTCCGGGCAACGACCAAAAGAGGCCGTCCACTAATGCAACGTCAGTTACAAGGGAGCCTGGCCTCGGCCGGTGAGCCGGAAAACAAGTGATGGCGACGTAAAAAATTACTGTTGTTTGAGGAGGTACGACGAGTTTCAGGAATTTTAGTCGGCATCGCGTAGCTTTTCCGAGTGAAGTGGTCGCAGCCTTGGGTTTTCTGTCTACTCTTTGGGCTAAACCAAAGAGTAGAATCCGCCTGATAAGGCAAAAGTCAGTTTCTTATACTAGGTTACTTAATTATTATTGAAACTCCTGGGATAAAACATTTTAGTTGTGCTTCGCCATAGATTTTACTATGGCTACCTACCAAGTAGATACTAAATACCATTAAGCGTAAATCGATAACAACGAAATAGCAATAAGAACAACCGCAATTGAATAGTAGATAAGCACTTTCTTAAACCGACTCTGGCTTTTTTCCGTAAGAAATGAAGATATCAATCCGAGGTTGGCAATAAAAAGGGCGAACAACATTAGTACGATGTGTTCTACCGGCCAAAGCCTTTTCGAAACCATGTTTGTGCTTTCATCGGGGACGTACTGAAAATCAAATCCTGCTCCGAGATTGGTAAACATGATAAGCCCTAAAATAAGTTGCATGTATAGCGCTACAATAAAAGCAATCGCAACATACTTGTCGGTTTTGGCATAGGGGAGGTGGTTTTTTATTCCACGAACCGAGCGGTAAATCAACGTTACCGCAAGAAGTAAAAATGATACACTTACAATGTCGTGTATTATTTTTACAAAGTCGGATGTGATTATGGCGCTCAGATTCATTATTCTTTTTAGATTGGAGTAGCTAGTAATGAGTATTGAGATTTGGCGTACTGAATACTTTTCAGTCATTTACCATAATTTCTCACTACTCACTACTATATACTTATTCCTGTTTGCTCATCTTATCTGTTCCAGTTTGCACTTTTGATCCAGTCGACAACGAATTTAGCATTTTCAACCGGAATGCCGGGAACAAATCCGTGTCCAACATTAAAAATCCATTTGTCTTGTTCAGCTCCAAACGAAAGGTATTCCTGCAATTTAGCTTCAATTACTTCCTGGTTGGCAAATAAAATCCGTGGGTCAAGATTTCCCTGGATTCCCATGTCTGACGGTATCATTTCGCGTGCTTCTTTTATGGGCACCTGCCAGTCGACACTGATAAAGTCGGCATCGCCGGGTTGCAACTGTTTTAAACCTGTTCCCAAACCTTTTGGTAAGAAAATAGTTGGCGTGCCTGTTTCCATTACTGCTGCCGATATTTTTCGTACAAACGGCATAATCAATTCCATGTACAAATCAGCAGGGATAAGTCCGGCGTGCGTCTCAAAGATCTGAAAAGCTGCGACACCATGTTTTACCTGGTTCAGCGCATACTCAATCGATAACTCGGTAATGGCTCCCAGCAGTTGTTTGGCCAGTTTTTTATCTTTATACAACAGCGAAACCGCATCGGGGAAAGTATGATTTGTTCCCAATCCCTGCACCATGTAACACAGTGTGGTAAACGGAGCTCCGCAGAAACCGATCAATGGGAAATCCTTTGGTTTGGTTTCCTGAATTTTATCGATTACATCGTAAATGTATTCCAGTTTTGTAGCGTCCGGATTGATTAGTGACATTGGGTCGTCCAGATCCTTTAATGCCGTTGCGAATCGTGGACCCGAATCGGTGAAAGTTAATTCCATTCCCATTGCCTCGGGAATTACAAGGATATCGGAAAAAAGAATAGCTGCGTCAACGCCCAAATCGTAAACAGGCAGAAGTGTAACTTTGGCTGCCAGTTCCGGATCGCGCATTAACTCTTTAAAACTATACTGTTTGCGCATTTCAAGATACGACGGCAAAACTCTTCCCGCCTGACGCATAAACCACACCGGCGGCCGTTCCGTTTTCTCGCCTTTCAGTGTTTTTATAAAGATTCCTTTTTCCATCTATGTTGGTATTTCTATCTTTTCTACAAATTACGTTTAACTATCTGCAAAATATTTTCAATTGGTATTAGATTGAAATGATTGAATGGATTGATGAGATTGAGTTGATTCGCTCAATCTCCGATCAATCTTTAATCGATCTCCTTTCAATCTCTTATCTTTCTATGCTAATTGTTTTAAGGCGTTTAAATTGGCGCTGATGATGTTGTTAATGTCTTCGTCGGTGTGAGCATACGAAACAAACAAACACTCAAACTGCGACGGCGCGATGTACATACCACTTTCCAGCGATAGTTTGAAATATTCAGCGTAACGTATCGTATCAGCACTCATTGCCTCGTCGTAGGAGCTCACTTTCTCTTCGTTGGTGAAAAACAAAGTCATCATTGAGCCAACACGATTCAATACCGCATTAATACCTGTTTCTTTGAGGTTGTTGCGAATTCCTTCTTCCAGCTTTTTCGCTTTTCGCTCCAATTCAGGGTAGAAGTCCGCAGTGTTCAGGATCAATTTCAGCATCGTGCTTCCTGCTGCCATTGCCAGTGGATTTCCCGACAGCGTTCCTGCCTGGTAAATCGGGCCGTTTGGCGCCAGCTGATCCATAATCTCTTTTTTACCGCCGTAAGCACCAACCGGTAATCCTCCGCCAATAATTTTTCCCAGCGTAGTAATGTCGGGCATTACATTAAAGTATTCCTGCGCACCACCTTTTGCCAAACGAAAACCGGTGATCACCTCGTCAAAAATTAGCAATGCGCCATTTTTTGTAGCAATTTCGCGCAGGCCTTCCAAAAATCCTTTTTCAGGAAGAACAACACCCATGTTTCCGGCAACCGGCTCAACAATTATTGCTGCTATATTTTCTTTTTCTTCTTCAAAAAGTTTTTCCACCGAAGCCAGATCGTTATAATTGGCCAGCAAAGTATCTTTTGCATTTCCGGCAGTTACACCCGGACTATCAGGCAAACCTAAAGTTATAGCTCCGGAACCCGCTTTGATGAGGAAACTGTCGCCGTGTCCGTGGTAATTTCCAACAAACTTTACAATTTTCTCGCGGCCTGTGTAACCACGTGCCAAACGAATGGCGCTCATTGTGGCTTCAGTTCCCGAGTTCACCATACGCACTTTTTCTATCGATGGCACCATCTCAACGATCAGCTCTGCCATTTCGGTTTCGTATAAAGTAGGAGCACCGTAGCTCGTGCCTTTTTGTGCGGCGTCGTTAATAGCCGACACAATTTCAGGGTGGGCATGACCAAAAATCAGCGGTCCCCACGACGATACAAAATCAGTGTATTGATTCCCGTCGAGATCAACAACTGTTGAGCCATTGGCACTGGTGATAAATACCGGATTTAAGTTTACACTTTTAAAAGCCCTAACCGGTGAATTCACACCTCCCGGAATACTTTGCTGAGCTTGTTTGAATGCTTCTATACTTTTTGAAAACTGCATGTTTTATCCTTTTATTCCATTCAAAATTTTCGCTGCGTCAACAGCTGAATACGTAATAATAATATCGGCACCGGCTCTTTTAATTGAGGTAAGAATTTCCATCATCACGCGCGGCCCGTCAATCCAATCTTTCTCTTCGGCTGCTTTTAGCATCGAGAACTCGCCACTAACATTATAGGCAGCTGTTGGCATTTTGAATTCTGTTTTTACGCGGTAGATAATATCGAGGAACGAGAGCGCCGGTTTTACCATAACAATGTCGGCACCTTCGGCAATGTCGAGTTCTACCTCGCGAATGGCTTCGTCTGAATTAGCCGGGTTCATTTGGTAAGTGGCGCGGTTGCCAAATTTTGGTGCGCTTTCGGCAGCTTCACGAAATGGCCCGTAAAAACCCGATGCATATTTAGCGGAGTACGCCATTATTGGAATTTTCTCGAATTTATTTTCGTCCAGTGCTTCACGGATACGTCCAACACGACCGTCCATCATGTCGCTCGGAGCGATCATATCGGCACCGGCTTCGGCCAGCGAAACTGACTGCGCGGCCAGTGTTTCAAGCGTGGTGTCGTTATCCACATCGCCGTCAATTATAGTTCCGCAATGTCCGTGCGTAGTGTATTCGCAGTTACACACATCGGCAATAATGTACAAATCAGGAAGTTCTGCTTTTATTGCGCGAATGGCTTGCTGTACAATGCCGTTGTGCTGACAGGCAACTGTTCCGTCTTCGTCTTTTTCGGCAGGAATACCAAACAAAAGGACGGCTTTCACTCCTGATGCGACAACCTCTTTACATTCCTCAACCAGGTTCTCAACCGACAATTGAAAATTGCCCGGCATTGAGCTGATCGGGTTGCGAACGTTGGTTCCGGCACAAACAAAAAGTGGCATCACCAAATCGTCAACCGATAGTTTTGTTTCGGTTACCATGTCGCGTAAAACCGAATTATATCTTAATCTTCTTAATCTTGTTTCAGGAAATAGCATAGTGTAGTTTTATTTGGTTTGATAATAGTCATTTATTGCTTTGTAAAGCCCTTCTGCATTTGAACATTCTGCAGTAATCAGTGGTTCGGCACCACCCTGGCGGATGGCTTCTGAAGTTGTTTCACCAATACTGGCCATTTTTACTTTTGAAATCCTTTCAGTGCCATAAAACTGGCAGAAATTATTAAAAGTGGATGGGCTTGTAAATACGATCAGATCGTACCTGTCATTCGAAATCGCATCCAATATTTTTGAATCAGCTCCCAATGGTTTTACCGTTTGGTAAGTATTTATGCGGGTAACTGAATTTGCTTTCGACAATTCGGTTTCCAGTTTATCAATAGCCAGGTTTCCGAGTGCCAGCAGAATATTTTGGTTTTGCAGATTGTGCTTTTCTTTTAGTTCTTTTAACAGGCCGTCTGATGAATTTTCGTTTGCAGTAAAATAAGGTGCATAACCGTAATAATCCAATTCGGCTGCAGTGTTTTTACCGATTACGGCAATCTTTAAATTGTTGGGCAAAGTGGTATTGCCCAGTGTTTCGATCAGCTGTTTAAAGAAACTTACAACGCCATTTTTGCTGGTGAAAACTACCCACTGAAACTGATCGAGATTTTGTAAAGATTGTTCTTCTACAGTACTAAGTTGTGTCTGCTCAATTTGAATCATTGGCAGCGAAACAACCGATGCACCTGCTTTTGTTAATAGCTCAGGAAGATCATCGTGGATATCGGCCGGACGAGTAGAAATAATCACCTTGTCTTTTAACGGAAATTCTGTTTTTGTAACAGGTAAATTCTCTGTGCGAATGGCATCAAGAATTTCTTTACCGCCGGCATTAAATAATTTATTGGCCAGATTTCTTGCCAATTCATTGGCATTTTCAACCGGTCCGCTTGCTGTTTCTTTTAAAAACTCACTTCCATCGATGCTGGCAACAAAACCTGTAATTTTTACCTGGTTACCTTCAATCTTACAAGTGCTTCCCACCGGAATCTGGCAACCGCCTTCCAAAGTATTCAGAAACACACGTTCTGCCGAACTTGTTATCATCGTTTCCTTATGATTGATTTGTGCAATAATTGCTTCAATCTCCGGATCGTTGTCTTTTATTTCGATGGCGATGGCACCTTGTCCACAGGCCGGTATCATGGTTTCTGTGTCCAGAATTTCGGTGATCGTTTCATCCATTTCCAAACGTTGCAATCCGGCTCCTGCCATGATCATTGCATCACAGTAACCTTCATTCATTTTGCGGATACGCGTATTTACATTTCCTCTGATTTCAACAATATTAAAATCCGGATTCAAGCGTAGCAATTGTGCTTTGCGTCGTAAACTTGAGGTTGCGATTGTGTGCTGCGAAGTCAGTTCCGAAAGTTCTAAATGATCTTTACTGACCAGTGCATCGTTAACGGTGCCTCTTTCCAGTACAGCTCCCAGTTTTGTTCCTTCAGGGAAAATAGTGGGAAGGTCTTTTAAACTGTGTACCGCCATGTCGATCTCGTCGTTGAACATGGCTACTTCCAGCTCTTTGGTAAAAAGACCTTTATCGCCGATTTTTGACAGCGGGACGTCTAAAATTTTGTCGCCTTTTGTTTTTATAACGACTATCTCAAATTGCTTTTCAGGGAATTTTTGTACCAGTTCATCTTTTACCCTGTAAGCCTGATATAAGGCTAATTTGCTGCCTCGTGTACCAATGCGAATTATATGTTTCATGGAGCGAGCTTGAACAGATCGTTAACGAGTTCGATGTATTCTTTTTTGCGCCCGTTATCGGTAATCGATTTAACGTTTTTGATCATCAGGCGGATAAATTTGTTGGTAATATGGTCGGCATACATCGATGCTTCTTCGCTGTTGTCTTTCAACTGGCGTTTGATAAAACCTTCCAGTTCTGCTTCATTAATTTTCTTAAAATTATCGCTGATGTTTTGGAAAGTAGGTGTCAGATTACGGGTGTGTTGCCAGTCGCTAAAATCACTAACAAACTCAGCAATGATAGCTTCTGCTTTTTCAATTTCACCCTTACGAATGTCAAATGTTTTATCCACAACGGCATTTAAATCGTCGATATCGTTAACAAAAACATTTTCGATTTCTGCTATGTCCGGTGCAACGTTGTGCGGTACCGAAAGATCAACAAAAAACATTGGTTTATTTTGTCTTTCAATCATTACCTGTTCCACCATCTCTTTTGTAATAAGTGGCTTTTTCGATGCGGTTGATGTAATTACAATATCGTTGTGAACCAATTCATTCTGCAGTTCCGAAAACTCTTTTGCCACACCTTTGTAGCGTTTCGCCAATTCTTCTGCTTTTTCTGCAGTACGGTTAATAATGGTGAACTTGTTGCAACCTTTTTTCAGCATGTTTTGCAGTGTGAGTTCACCTGTCTGCCCAGCTCCAAGGAATAGTGTTGGGTGCGAACTAAGATTGTGCAGTTTTTTGTTAGCCAGTTCAACGGCAGCGTAGCTAATTGAAACGGCTCCTTTTGAGAGTGCGGTTTCTGTTCTTACTTTTTTTCCGGCCTCAAAAGCCTTGTTAAACAGGCGAATTAGCGTTGGAGTGTGCAGCTCATACTTGTAGGCAATGGCAAAAGCATCTTTCAGCTGGCCAACAATCTGGTATTCGCCCAGCGCCATCGAGTCGAGGCCCGATGCTACACGAAATAAATGTTGCGAAGCTTCGTCCTGGAATTTGTGGTAAAAATGTGCCCCCACACTTTTATCCGCTTTTCTCCAATCAAAAAGCATTTTTGCCAATGTTGATGTACAATCAAAAATGTCTTTTTCCGGGTAGTCAAAATATATTTCGGTACGGTTGCATGTCGAAACAACGATTGCACCGTTTATTCCTGCGTCGATTAATTGCGGCACAAAACGCTTCACATCTTCTTCGCAAAAAACGAATTTCTCGCGAACTTTTATCGGAGCAGTTTTGTGGTTTAATCCAAGTAATCCTATCATGAATGATTTGCTTAAATCTTGATTTTGAAACAATACTATTAAAACATTCTGTAGAAAATCTGTAGAAAAAATCAGATTTGGCAATGTATTGAACAAACGCTTGTAAGTTATGTGTTAATGTATCAGAGGTGCAAGGAGTTAGTCGGTTTGGTGATTTGGATATTCAGGCTTCAAAATTGTTTGTTTCCGGATGAAAAATAATGCTAAAATTGTGCAGGTTATTCTCATAAGAATAAAGGGCCTTAAAACCCGATACCTCGCATATTTTCTGAACGATAGCAAGCCCTAATCCAACCGAATGGTCGGATGATGATGATTTGTAAAATCGTTTAAAAATATCGTCGGCAGTTCCCTGAATTTTTTCGCCGCTGTTGGCAATTGTTAGCTGCTTTTCGTTAGTCGTTATCGAAATAGAACCGTTTTTGTGATTGTGGCGGATCGCATTTTTTAACAGATTGGCAATCAGGATGTCGGCCAGGTATGGATTCATTTCAACAAAATATGCTTTGTCCGGACTTTCCACCGAAATCTTCTTGCTTGCTATAACATCCTCGAGAAAAGAAAGTTGAGTGTCGATGATTTGTGTTAAATCGACCTTTTTCACTTCAGGAAATTGACGGTTTCCAATCTTTGAAAGTAACAGCAAAGTGTTGGTGAGGCGCGAAAGTCTGTTGGAGGCTTCGTATGCGTCACTAATTGTTTTTAGTTCTTTCTCCTGCATACAATCAGACTGAAGCAAAAGCTCCATTTTTGAAATGATTACGGCAATTGGTGTTTGCAGCTCGTGCGAGGCATTTTCGGTGTATTCTTTCAGGTTGAAATAGTCGTCTTTTATGCGCTCGGTCATCGAAGTCAAAACCTTGTTTAGCTCATTGAATTCCTCGATATCGCTTTCTTTCAACTGAAAATCCTCGTGGGTGTTCAGGTCGTATTTTTTGATTTTGTTGATGGTGTCGTAAAACGATTTTAGTGTTTTTTGCGAAATGTGCCGGTTTAATATCAGCAAACCTAAAATGAGGGCAACAACCAGCAGTGTCATCGATAAAATAATGCGCACCATCAGGTTGTCGGTTTCAGCGTGCGATTTAAAGATCTTTACCAGGTATTTTTGTCCGCCAATCTCCGAGACAAACTGTAGTTGACGGTAAGCGGTGTAAGCGCCCGTTTCGCTGTTCACAATAAGCGTATCGGAATAACCCTCAACCGGATTTTGACTAGCGGGAATCGGAGTTATTTCAACTTTTTTTTCAAAATCGGTTGGTGTCGTTGTAGTTGAGTGTGCCGATTTTAATTCATTCTGAATGCTGGTTTGCCGTTTTTGCAACTCAACATTTATGTTTTGGTTAACCTGTTGGCGGAGTAAAAAATAAAAAGCGATAAGCCCTACCAGAAAAATGAAAAGTGAAATGGAGAGGAAATTGAGACTTATTTTGGTGAGTAGTTTCATACTTTTTGCATGTCTGATCTATACTTTTCAAATAGAACACAAAGTCACTAAGCCACAAAACTTAACGAAAAAAGCACAATGCTTTTGTGTCTTTGAGTCTTTGTGTTTAATCTTTGTTTTTATCATTGTTCTGTATCGAATTTATATCCAACACCGTAAATGGTTTTTATATAATCGGTGCATCCTTTTTTTATCAGTTTTTTGCGCAGGTTTTTTATGTGTCCGTAAATAAAATCGTACGAATCGGCAATGTCCATGTAATCGCCCCAAAGGTGTTGTGCCAATCCGGTTTTGGTAATCACCTTGTTTTTGTTGGCCACAAAAAACTGAAGCAGTTCGTACTCTTTTTTTGTGAGTTGTAATTCCTTGTCGTTTACAAAAACCTGGTGCGAGTCGGGCAGGATTTTTATTTCGTTAACGAGTATATGATTGTCGCCATCGAAATTTATGCGCCGGTTAATCGATTTTAGGTGGGCATTTAATTCGGCCAGGTGAAAAGGTTTTGTAAGGTAATTATCGGCACCAATTTCAAGCCCTTCAATTCTGTTTTCCACCGAATCGCGTGCCGAAATAATAATGATCCCCATTTTTTTATTGTCCTTTTTTATCTGTCGGATGAGATCGAGCCCACTGCCGCCCGGCAAATTTATATCCACTAAAATACAATCGTAAAAATGGATTTCAATATGTTCGGCCGCCGTGTTATAATCATAGGCTGTTTCGCACACATAACCTTCATCGGTCAGGTACTGAAAAATGGCGTCGGATAGAGCTATTTCGTCTTCTATAATAAGAATCTTCATGCAAACTTCTTTTCAAATTGCAATATAATAACTTTTCAATCTTATGCCGTCATTTGTTCCAATTGAGTTAGAATATGATGCTTAAGTTATACCGTTCAAAAACTTTATAATTATCTTGCGGCATGCAAAAAAATAAACTTTGTTGCCGTATTTATCCGGTAGTTATAATTTTTGTTTCAGCTGTTATTTCAGCTGCCATTTTTTATTTTAGGGAAGGAGCGCACCAATTTCGTTTTCTTTCGGAAAAGGGGGCTTTTTTCGATTTTTTTGGTATAAGTTTAGTGATTGCTGTACTGCCTGTTGCACTATTTTATTATTTAAGCGAGAAGGAACAATTTCAGGATTCGGCACGGCCATTGTCTTTAATGGGGTTTATTCCTGCCCTGGTTTATTTGGTTTTCCTCATGTTATAGTTAATAAAATGGCACAACTAAGCTTATGAGGACCTGATTTTTTTTCTATCTTTCCGCAACAAAAGAAAGTTATGTCAAAGTTCCCGTTTTATCAGCAATTTGATGCAATGGATTGCGGCCCTACGTGCTTGCGTATGGTGGCTAAATATTATGGGAAACATTACACCACCGAATTTCTTCGCGAAAACTCTTACATCACCCGCGAAGGTGTGTCGTTACTGGGAATCAGCGATGCTGCCGAAGCAATCGGGATGCGCTCGATGGGAGTGAAAATTACTTTTCAGCAGTTAAAGAAAGAGGCTCCATTACCTTGCATCGTGCATTGGGGACAGGAACATTTTGTTGTTGTTCACCAGTTTAAAAAAGGGAAAGTTTGTGTGGCGGATCCGGCTTTTGGACGGGTTGAATATACTGAAAAGGAGTTTTGCGAAAAATGGATATCAACCGTTTCCGGTGGTGAAGAAAAAGGAATTTGCCTGCTTTTACAGCCCACCCCCGATTTTTACCAGAGTGAAGACGATAAGGTTAAACGTACCGGATTTCAGTTTGTATTTAATTATCTGAAACCTTACAAAAAACTGGTAATTCAGTTGATACTAGGGTTTTTGTTAGGGAGCTGTATTCAGCTGGTATTGCCGTTTTTAACACAAAGCGTTGTCGATATTGGTATCAATAATCAGGATATTGGTTTTATCTACCTGGTTCTTATTGCGCAATTGGTTTTATTCATTAGCAGGATGTCGGTTGAGTTTATCCGATCGTGGATTTTGTTGCACATAAGTACACGTATTAATATATCCATTATTTCTGATTTCCTGATCAAGCTGATGAAATTGCCGCTGGGCTTTTTCGATTCGAAAATGATCGGCGATATATTGCAGCGTATTGAAGATCACGACCGGATTGAGCGTTTTTTAACGGCACAGTCAATCGGAGTGTTATTCTCTGTTTTTAGCCTCGTGGTTTTTGCCATTGTTCTCGCCATTTACAGTTGGAAAATATTTTTCATATTTATAATTGGTTCTGCTCTTTACTTTGTCTGGATATATGTATTTATGAAGCGCCGACGCGAGTTGGATTTTAAACGTTTTAGCAAACTTTCCGAAAATCAGAGTAAACTCATCCAGATCATTAACGGGATGCAGGAGATAAAACTCAACAACTACGAAAAACAAAAACGCTGGGAGTGGGAGCGTGTTCAGGCCGGTTTGTTCAAGGTTAGTGTAAAGAGTTTGTCGCTGCAGCAGTACCAGGATGCCGGTTCGGTATTTATAAATGAAACAAAAAACATTCTTATCATTATCATTTCGGCCACTGCGGTTGTAAATGGTCAATTAACACTTGGTATGATGCTGGCCATACAATATATAATAGGTCAGTTGAATACGCCCTTGCGTCAGTTGATTAATTTTATGCATACCGCGCAGGATGCCAAGATTAGTTTGGAGCGCCTGGCAGAGATCCATGAGAAAAAAGATGAGAGTGAAGCCGGTAAGTCGTATGTGAGAAATTTACCTGAAAATAAAGGAATATTGGTTAACGACCTGGTTTTTCAGTATGAAGGGCCACGTTCGCCAAAGGTTTTGAATAATATCAATCTTGAAATTCCTGAAAAGAAAACAACAGCCATTGTAGGAACCAGTGGCAGCGGAAAAACTACATTAATAAAATTGTTGCTTGGTTTTTACCCGCCGATTGCAGGTGATATTAAGATTGGTGGAACACGATTGGCCAATTATTCGCCGCAAATGTGGCGCGACAACTGTGGCGTGGTCATGCAGGATGGTTTTATATTTTCCGACAGTATTGCGAAAAACATTGTGGTGAACGATGAGCTTGTTGATCAGGAGCGTTTGTTGAATGCCGTTAAAATGGCCAACATACAGGATTATATTGAAGCATTGCCTTTGAGTTACAATACAAAAATAGGGCAGGAAGGTGTTGGTTTGAGTCAGGGCCAGAAACAACGGATACTGATTGCCCGGGCGATTTATAAATCGCCGGAGTACCTGTTTTTCGATGAGGCAACCAATGCGCTTGATGCCAATAACGAGAAAATGATCATGGAGAATATGGACAAGTTCTCGGCCGGTAAAACAGTGGTGGTGGTGGCGCACCGTTTAAGTACGGTGAAAAATGCCGATCAGATTATTGTACTCGAAACAGGTGAAATTGTTGAACGCGGAACACACGAAGAACTGATTGCAAAACAAGGGAAATATTATCAACTGGTGAAGAATCAATTGGAATTGGGGAATTAATGACTAGTGACTAATGGCTGATGACAAAAAAATAGAGTTACGTTCCGGCGAAGTGCAGGAAATACTTGGCGGAGTTCCGTCGCGCATTGTGCGGTATGGAATTCTTGTGTTCGTGGCTATTTTTTCACTGATCATTATTTTTAGCTTTATATTTTATTACCCTGATATTTTACGTTCGAATATTGTGGTTACCACCGAAAATCCGCCGGCGACATTGGTTGCACGTGCAACCGGAAAAATCGAGAGGTTGCTGGTGGAAGATAAAGATCATGTAACAGCAGGGCAAACGATCGCTTTAATTGAAAATCCGGCAGATTATACCGATGTGCTGGAATTGGAGCAGATGATAAGTACTGTTCAGCCGGCTTTTGATACACTAAACTTCACTGTTTCGCAACGCTTTAATAAAAGTCTGCAACTGGGGGCAGTGCAAGAGTATTATTCGCAGTTTTTAACCCGATACGAGGAGTTAAATGAATTCGATCAACGTAATTATTATCTATTGAAAGAGGAATCGTATAAGGAGCAGTTAAAAAATGCCCGGATTCTATACGACCGCCTTTGGGAGCAAAAAGTGGCCATCGATAAAGAATACCAGATTAAACAACGGAATTACGAACGCCAGAAAAAACTACTGGCCGGCGAGGTTGTTTCGTCCACAGTTTTGGAACAAGCTGAATCGGAAATGTTGAGTAAAAAATCGGAACTCGATGGTATTCGATCCACATTGGCTGAGAGACAGATGGGTATGAGCGAACTGGATCAGAAAATTATTGAAAACGAAAAAGAATACCGCGATTTTAAAATTCAATACGAATCGGCCCTGATTGAGGCTTTTAATAATTTGAAAAGTCAGGCAAGCGATTGGTTTCTTACTTATGTATTGCGGTCGCCAATTGATGGGGTGGTTACTTTTAATAAGTTTTATGCCGAAAATCAGAATATTACCGAGGGTGACCGTGTTTTAACTATCGTGCCCGAAGATGTTGGTGAGGTAATTGGAAAGGTAGAGTTACCTGTTCGAGGATCGGGAAAAGTAAAAGAAGGGTTGGATGTAAATGTAAAATTCGATAATTACCCGTACATGGAATATGGTTTGGTGCGTGGTAGGGTTAAAAGTGTTTCACTGGTGCCCGAAGATAGCTTTTATATGGTAGAGATTACATTCCCTAATGGTTTGGTAACTAACTACGATAACAAGCTGCAAATGCAAAGTCAGTTAATGGGGCAGGCCGAAATTATTACCGAAGATCTGCGTTTGATCCAGCGAATTTTTAATCCATTAAAATCGCTGTGGAAAGAACGGATCAAACAACAGTAATATACAGTCGCAGTTGGCAGTTGGCAAAATGAGATATGCAAATGAAGCTGGCGAAAGATTGGTTTTGAGCAAATTTTATTTTCATTCAAGCTAAATCGAAAATGATATCATAAAAAAGCAAACCTTATTAACCTTATTCAATAATATTTACCAGTTGTCAATTGTATGTTGCCTATTGCCTGTTTTTCTTAAAAATTCCACCAATATTTTCTTAAGGCTTTCTCCTTGCTGCATCTAACTTCAATCTTCTCTCTCTCAATTCATTTCAATCTTAATTATTTCAAAAAAAAAGTAGAAATCTATTGTTCTTTAATAATAATTCGTACTTTTGCGAGCCGTTTTTAGGGGAAAAGTGCGCTTTTTCGTCTCGAAACGATTGATAATTAAGGATTTTTGCATAATTTTGCAGTCCATTTTGGATAATGATTATTAACTATATAAAAAACAGGTAGTTATGCCAACTATTCAACAGTTAGTTAGAAAAGGAAGACAAACTAAAGTTGAGAAAAGTAAATCTCCGGCTTTAGATTCATGCCCACAACGTCGTGGAGTATGTGTTCGTGTTTATACCACTACGCCAAAGAAACCAAACTCGGCAATGCGTAAAGTTGCAAGGGTAAGGTTAACCAATGGTAAAGAGGTGAATGCTTACATTCCTGGTGAAGGCCACAACCTTCAGGAGCACTCAATCGTGCTTGTTCGCGGAGGTAGAGTAAAAGACCTTCCGGGTGTACGTTATCACTTAATTCGCGGTGCGCTGGATACTGCGGGTGTTGAAGGACGTTTACAACGTCGTTCGAAATATGGTGCGAAAAGACCGAAAAAATAAGAAAGTAAAAAAGAGTAATTAACTACGTTATTTGCAGTGGTTTGGTTGAGTAAGGAATTCTCTCTATTGTCTTCCGGAGATGAACTGAAGACCGCCTTAGGGCAGCCGATTTGAATAACACTAAAAAGTTTTAAAATGAGAAAGTCGAAACCAAAGAAGAGGATCCTTTTACCGGATCCAAAATTCAACGACACTTTAGTAACAAGGTTTGTAAATGACCTTATGGTTGATGGTAAAAAATCAACAGCATATTCTGTGTTTTACGAAGCTATGGATATGGTAGAAAAACGCATGAAAGATGCAGAACAATCACCTCTTGAAGTTTGGAAAAAAGCATTGGAGAACATCACTCCGAATGTTGAGGTTAAGAGTCGCCGTGTAGGTGGTGCTACTTTCCAGGTTCCGATGGAAGTTCGTCCGGAAAGAAAAACCGCTATCAGTATCAAAAACATGATTTTGTTTGCCCGTAAACGTTCGGGAAGATCTATGGCTGATAAATTGTCTGCTGAGATCATTGCTGCTTTCAACGAAGAAGGTGGAGCATACAAGAGAAAAGAAGATACACACAGAATGGCAGAAGCTAACCGTGCATTCGCACACTTCAGATTCTAGAATAGTTTAGTAAAATTGGTAATAGAAAATAGGTTAAAAAATGGCTAAACAAGATCTGAAATATACCAGGAACATTGGTATTATGGCGCACATCGACGCCGGAAAAACCACGGTAACAGAGCGAATTCTGTACTATACAGGTTTAACTCACCGTATTGGTGAGGTGCACGATGGTGCTGCTACCATGGACTGGATGGAGCAGGAGCAGGAAAGAGGTATTACTATTACTTCTGCTGCTACTACTACTTTCTGGAAGCACAACGACATTGAGCATAAAATTAATATCATTGATACTCCGGGACACGTTGACTTCACTGTTGAGGTTGAACGTTCACTGAGAATTTTGGACGGAACTGTAGCTTTGTTTTGCGCCGTTGGTGGTGTAGAAGCTCAGTCTGAAACTGTATGGCGTCAGGCTGAAAAGTACGGTGTTCCACGTATTGCATTCGTTAACAAAATGGACCGTCAGGGGGCCGATTTCTTTAATGTATACAACGAGATTAAAGAAAAATTAGGCGCCAACCCTGTACCTATGCAAATTCCTATTGGTTCTGAAGAAAGTTTCGAAGGGGTGATCGACCTTGTAGAAATGAAAGCAATCCGTTGGGAAGACGATGCAGCAATGGGAACCAAGTATGTTCTTGACGAAATTCCTGCTGATTTAGTTGAACAAGCTGAAGAGTGGAAAGAAAACTTAGTTGAAGCAGTAGCAGAAGTTGATGACGCAATTTTAGAGCGTTATTTCGAAGATCCTGATTCAATTACGAAAGAAGAGATGTTAGCTGTTGTCCGTAAAGCAACTTTGGAAGGAGTAATCATTCCAATGATGTGTGGATCAGCATTTAAAAATAAAGGTGTTCAGCGTTTGCTGGATGCTGTTTGCGAGTTCTTACCTTCTCCACTTGATAAAGAGGAAATTGCTGGTAAAAACCCGTTAACCGACAAAGAAGTTGTACGTCATCCGGATGCTGATGAGCCCTTGGCTGCATTAGCATTTAAAATTGCTACCGACCCATTTGTGGGCCGTTTGGCATTCATTCGTGTGTACTCAGGTACACTGAATGCTGGTGACACTGTATACAATTCGCGTACCGGTAAAAAAGAGCGTATCTCGCGTTTGTACCAGATGCACTCTAACAAGCAAAATCCAAAAGACTCTATCTCTGCTGGAGATATTTGTGCTGCAGTAGGTTTTAAAGATATTCGTACAGGTGATACACTTGGCGATCTTAAAAACCCAGTTGAGCTGGAAAGCATGGACTTCCCAGAGCCGGTAATTGGAATTGCTATTGAGCCTAAGTCGCAAAAAGACGTTGACAAACTCGGAAACGGATTAGCAAAACTGGCAGAGGAAGATCCTACATTCGTTGTTAATACCGACGAGGATTCAGGTCAGACTGTAATTCGTGGTATGGGTGAGCTTCACCTCGAAATTCTGGTTGACCGTTTGAAACGCGAATTCAAAGTTGAATGTAACCAGGGAGCTCCTCAGGTTGCCTACAAAGAAGCGATTACTCAGGACGTTGAACTTCGTGAAGTATTCAAGAAGCAGACCGGTGGTCGTGGTAAATTCGCCGATATTATTGTTAAAGTTGAACCTGCAGAAGAAGGAAAAGTAGGATTGGAATTTATCGACGCTGTAAAAGGTGGTCGTATTCCACGCGAATTTATTCCTTCGGTTGAAAAAGGTTTCAAAGATGCATTGTCGAATGGTCCGTTGGCAGGTTTCCCTGTCGACAGCTTGAAAGTAACATTACTCGACGGTTCGTTCCACCCTGTGGATTCAGACCAGTTATCGTTCGAGATTTGTGCTCGTCAGGCATTTAAAAGTGCTACATCAAAAGCAAAACCTGCGCTTCTTGAGCCAATTATGAAAGTTGAAGTTGTTACTCCTGAAGAGTACATGGGTGATATTATTGCCGACCTCAACCGTCGTCGTGGCGAAGTTGCAAGCATGGATAGCAAGGGTAACGCAAAAGTAATCGAAGCTAAAGTTCCACTGTCAGAACAATTTGGTTACGTAACAGTATTGCGTACACTTTCTTCGGGTCGTGCTACTTCATCAATGGAATTTAGCCATTATGCAGAAGTTCCACGTAGCCTTGCTGAGAAAGTATTGGCAGATTGTAATGGAAAAGTTGATTTATTAAAATAATTTATAACAATTTTCTCTTATGAGTCAAAAGATCAGGATTAAGCTTAAATCGTACGATCACAACTTGGTAGACAAGTCGGCTGAGAAAATCGTTAAAACAGTAAAAACTACTGGTGCTGTAGTAAGTGGTCCTATTCCACTTCCTACTCACCGAAGAGTTTTCACAGTTTTACGTTCGACCTTCGTAAATAAAAAATCGAGGGAGCAATTTCAGTTGTCATCTTACAAACGTTTGATCGACATTTACAGCTCAACCGCTAAAACAATCGACGCACTAATGAAGCTTGAGCTTCCAAGTGGCGTTGAAGTAGAAATTAAAGTTTGATAATTTAAAGTAGTCGAAAAAAATGGCTGGTATTATTGGAAAAAAAATCGGAATGACATCCGTATTCAGTGTTGAGGGGAAAAATATCCCATGCACTGTGATTGAGGCCGGACCTTGTGTAGTTACACAAGTGAAAACGGCAGAGACCGACGGCTACGAAGCGCTTCAGTTAGCTTATGGCGAGAAAAAAGACAAGCACGCCACTAAAGCTGAAGTTGGCCACTTTAAAAAGGCTGGTGTTTCACCAAAGCGCAAAGTAGTAGAGTTTCATAACACCTATCAGGAAGAGTTTGAACTCGGACAAGAAATCGATGTAAGCATTTTCAATGAAAAAGATTACGTTGATATTGTTGGAGTTTCAAAAGGTAAAGGTTTTCAGGGGGTAGTAAAACGTCACAATTTCCGTGGTGTTAACGATGCTACACACGGTCAGCACAACAGGCTGAGAGCTCCTGGTTCTATCGGTGCATCTTCATGGCCTTCACGCGTATTTAAAGGTATGCGTATGGCTGGTAGAGACGGTGGAAAAACAGTTACTATTGAAAACCTTGAGGTAGTAAAAATTATTCCTGAGAAGAATGTATTAGTGGTAAAAGGTTCGGTACCTGGAGCCAAAGGTTCATACTTAATTATTAGAAAACAATGGAACTAAGTGTACTGAATATAGAAGGAAAAGAAACCGGAAAGAAAGTCACTTTAAACGACCAGATTTTCGGTATTGAGCCCAGCGACCACGCCATTTATTTGGATGTAAAGCAATATTTGGCTAACCAACGCCAGGGAACAAGCAAAAGTAAAGAACGTGGTGAGATTGCAGGTAGCACCAAGAAGATTAAAAGACAAAAAGGTACAGGTACAGCGCGTGCAGGTAGCATCAAGTCGCCAGTCTTCCGTGGTGGTGGTACTATTTTTGGCCCACGTCCGCGTAACTACGGTTTCAAGCTGAACAAAAAAGTGAAGCAATTGGCCCGTAAATCAGCTTTAACTTACAAAGCAAGCGAAAAGAGCATCGTTATTGTTGAAGACTTCAATTTTGAAGCTCCAAAAACAAAAGAGATGGTAGCATTGCAGAACAATCTGCAAATTGCTGAAAAAAAGGCACTTTTCGTTTTACCAACTGAAAATAATAACATATATTTGTCGTCGCGAAATTTGCAAGACGTATCGGTTGTAATTGCTTCAGAGTTAAGTACTTATCAGATTTTGAACGCAAAAGCCATTGTGCTTTGTGAGGGATCTGTTGCGAAAATTGAAGAAGCATTTAAACTTTAACGGATAAAAAAAGATGGAAATTTTAGTAAAACCATTAGTTACAGAAAAAATGACCGACCAGTCGGAACGTTTTAACCGTTACGGTTTTGTGGTAGCTCGCAATGCAAGTAAACCTGAGATTAAAAAAGCGGTTGAAGATCTTTATAACGTTTCGGTTGAGAACGTTAACACCATGGTTTATGGTGGTAAAGTAAAATCAAGATATACCAAAGGTGGTATTATTACCGGTAAAACAGCAGCCTACAAAAAGGCTATTGTTACTTTGGTTGAAGGAGATAGTATTGACTTTTATAGTAATATATAATAGTATATAATTAATAAGTATTATGGCAGTAAGAAAACTGAAACCAGTAACTCCGGGTCAAAGGCACAAAGTAATTGGCGCTTTTGATACCATTACTGCATCTACGCCTGAAAAATCATTGTTAGAGCCCATTAAAAAGTCCGGTGGTCGTAATAACCAGGGACGAATGACAATGAGGTATATAGGCGGGGGACATAAACGCAAATACCGTATTATCGACTTTATGCGCGATAAAGACGGTGTTGCAGCTGTTGTCGATTCAATTCAGTACGATCCAAACCGTACTGCTCGCATCGCGCTTCTGAAATACGAAGACGGTGAAAAACGTTACATGATTGCGCCTAACGGGTTGCAAGTTGGCCAAACTGTAAAGAGCGGTACCGGAATCGAACCTGAAATTGGGAATTGTCTTCCCCTGGCTGAAATACCTCTTGGTACTTTGGTTCATAACATTGAACTTCATCCCGGACAGGGAGGAGTTATGGCGCGTAGTGCAGGTGCATACGCACAATTGACCTCACGTGATGGCAAATATGCAATTTTAAAATTGCCATCAGGCGAATCTCGTATGGTACTTACGTCCTGCAGGGCTACAGTAGGTACGGTTGGAAATACAGAACATAACATCGAGAAATCGGGTAAAGCCGGTCGCTCTCGTTGGTTAGGAAGAAGACCTCGTGTTCGTGGTGTTGTAATGAACCCTGTCGATCACCCAATGGGTGGTGGTGAAGGCCGAAACTCAGGAGGACACCCAAGATCTCGTAAAGGTTTGCTTGCGAAAGGTTATAAAACCCGTTCGAAGAAAAAAGCTTCCAACAAGTATATTGTAGAACGTAGGAAAAAATAGTAAAGAGGAATAAATTATGAGTCGTTCATTAAAAAAAGGCCCATTTATCGATTTCAAGTTAGAACGTAAAGTTTTATCTATGAATGAATCGAACAAAAAATCGGTTGTGAAAACCTGGGCCAGAGCATCAGTAATTTCTCCTGATTTTGTCGGACACACTATTGCAGTACATAATGGAAACAAATTCATCCCGGTATATGTCACCGAAAATATGGTGGGACACCGTTTGGGCGAATTTGCTCCAACCCGTACATTCAGGGGGCATGCTGGTAATAAGAAAAGATAGGCATTAATATTTAAAAAGTAAGTACAATGGGTGCCAGAAAAAGACTAGCAGCTGAGAAAAGAAAAGAAGAGAAAAAACAACAATATTTTGCTGTTTTACGCAACTGCCCTACATCTCCAAGGAAAATGAGGCTTGTAGCCGATATGATCCGCGGAATGGAGGTTAATAAAGCCTTAGATGTATTGAAGTTTTCTTCAAAAGAAGCATCACGCAGGGTAGAGAAACTTCTGCTTTCAGCCGTTGCCAATTGGCAGGCTAAAAACGAAGGAGTTCGTTTAGAAGAAAGTGAACTTTACGTATCACAAATCATGGTAGATTCAGGTCGTATTTTGAAACGTTTACGCCCGGCTCCCCAGGGTCGCGCACACCGTATCAGAAAACGCTCGAATCACGTGACTATTTACGTAGATAGTAAAGAAAGTGTTGTTGAAGAAAACCTTAATTAATATTCATGGGACAAAAAGTAAATCCGATAGCAAATCGTTTGGGATTCATCAAAGGATGGGATTCAAACTGGTTCGGTGGTGATAATTACGGCGACAAACTGGTTGAAGACCAAAAGATCAGGAAATACCTGAATGCTCGTTTGGCCAAAGCCAGCATTTCAAGAATCGTTATTGAACGTACCTTGAAGCTGATCACCATCACCGTTCATACTTCTCGCCCTGGTATTATTATTGGTAAAGGCGGTCAGGAAGTTGACAAACTGAAAGAAGAATTAAAAAAGATTACCAAAAAAGAGGTTCAAATCAACATTTTCGAGATCAAACGTCCGGAACTTGATGCTAAGATCGTTGCAAATAACATTGCACGTCAGCTAGAGGGTAAGATTGCTTACCGTAGGGCGGTTAAAATGGCCATTGCTTCAACCATGAGAATGGGAGCCGAAGGAATCAAAGTATTGGTTTCCGGTAGGTTAAACGGAGCAGAAATGGCTCGTTCTGAAATGTATAAAGACGGCCGTACTCCGCTTCATACTTTGCGTGCAGATATTGATTACGCATTGGCAGAAGCATTAACAAAAACCGGACTTATTGGAATTAAAGTTTGGATTTGTAAAGGTATGGTATACGGAAATCGCGACCTTTCGCCTAACGTTGGACAAAAGTCTGGACGTCCGGGTGGAAACAGAGGTGGTGGTGCAAACCGTAACCGTCGTAGAAAATAGTGGTTTAACACTCACAATCTAAAAAAAGGATGTTACAGCCAAGAAAAGTAAAATTTAGAAGAGTACAGAAGGGTCGAATGAAAGGTAACGCTCAACGCGGAAACCAATTAGCATTCGGTTCATTTGGAATAAAGTCGTTGGAAGAATCGTGGCTTACCGGTAGGCAGATTGAAGCTGCCAGGGTTGCGGTAACACGTTATATGCAACGTCGAGGACAAATTTGGATACGCGTATTCCCCGATAAACCGATTACCAAAAAGCCAGCCGAAGTAAGGATGGGTAAAGGTAAAGGTGCTCCTGAAGGATTTGTTGCTCCGATAGCTCCGGGTCGTATTATTATTGAAGCAGAAGGCGTTTCGTTGGAAACAGCAAAAGAAGCTTTAAGACTTGCCGCTCAGAAACTACCGGTAAAAACAAAATTTATGGTTAGACGTGATTATGTTGAAGAATAAAATTAGGTGAATCATGAAAGTAAGTGAAATCAAAGAAATGACGAACAACGAAATCGTTGAGCGTCTGCAGATTGAAAAAGAAAATCTTGTTCGCCTAAGATTGAATCATGCTGTATCGCCGCTTGAAAACCCTAACAGATTAAGGGAAGCTAAAGCAACGATCGCACGTTTGAATACAATTCTTCGCGAAAGAGAATTAAACGAAAATCAGAAGTAATTCAACGATGGAAAATAAAGAAAGAAATCTCAGAAAAGAGAGAATCGGGGTCGTTGTTAGTGATAAAATGGATAAATCGATTGTGGTTGCCGAGAAACGCAAAGAAAAGCACCCGATCTATGGTAAGTTCGTTAACAAAACTACCAAATTCCATGTCCACGATGAGAAAAATGATTGCAACGTTGGCGATACAGTAAGGATTATGGAAACTCGTCCTTTAAGTAAAACCAAATGTTGGAGAGTAGTTGAAATAATAGAAAGAGCTAAGTAATCATGGTACAACAAGAATCAAGATGTTCGGTAGCCGATAACAGTGGAGCAAAAGAAGTTTTAGTGATCCGTGTATTAGGCGGAACTCGCAAACGTTATGCTTCATTGGGCGACACTGTTGTGGTTACTGTAAAAAGTGCACTTGCCGGAGGCGAGATGAAAAAAGGTACTGTATCACGCGCAATTGTTGTACGTACGAAGAAAGAAAACCGTCGTCAGGATGGTTCTTATATTCGTTTCGACGATAACGCAGTAGTACTTCTAAATAACGCTGGTGAAATGCGTGGAACACGTATTTTCGGGCCTGTAGCACGTGAATTACGCGAGAAGAATATGAAAATTATCTCACTCGCTCCAGAAGTATTGTAAAAAGAAAAAAGCTCAAAATGCAGAAAAAGTTACACATAAAAAAAGGTGACACTGTGGTTGTGATCGCTGGTAACAGTAAAGGCCAGAAAGGTCGTGTACTGGAAGTGATCCGAAAAACCGACAGAGCAATAGTTGAAGGTGTTAACATGATGAAAAAGCATACCAAACCTAACGCGGAAGCGCCACAGGGTGGTATCATTGAACGAGAAGCACCGGTGCATATTTCTAACCTTATGTTGGTTGATCCTAAAACAGGTGAAGCTACACGTGTAGGAAAGAAATTGAATGACGAAGGTAAATTAGTTCGTATTTCGAAAAAAACAGGAGAGGAGATTAAGTAATGGCTTACGTACCAACTCTTAAGAAGAAATATCAGGAAGAAATAATCCCTGCTTTAAAGAAAGAGTATGATTACTCTTCAGTAATGCAGGTTCCGAAATTAGAAAAGATCATCCTTAACCAGGGTGTTGGAGCAGCAATCGCCGACAAAAAACTGATCGACGTAGCTCAAACCGAAATGACAATGATCGCCGGCCAGAAAGCCGTACAAACTTTGTCAAAAAAGGATATCTCTAATTTCAAATTGAGAAAGAAAATGCCAATTGGCGTGCGTGTAACATTACGTCGCGACCAAATGTATGAATTCCTAGATCGTTTAATTGCTGTGGCATTGCCACGTATTCGCGACTTTAAAGGTATCGAAAGCAAAATGGACGGCCGTGGAAACTACACTCTTGGCGTTCCGGAACAAATTATTTTCCCGGAGATCGTACTTGATAAAGTAAGTAAGATCAATGGAATGAATATTACCTTTGTCACTTCTGCAAAAACCGATGAAGAAGGTTTTGCTTTGTTGAAAGAATTAGGTTTACCATTTAAAAACGTTAAAAAGAACTAGTAATGGCTAAAGAATCAATGAAAGCACGCGAAGTGAAACGTGCAAAACTAGTTGAGAAATACGCCGAAAAACGTGCCAGATTGAAAGCTGAAGGCGATTGGGAAGGTTTGCAAAAACTACCTAAAAACTCGGCAAAAGTACGTTTGCACAATCGATGCAAACTTAGCGGCCGTCCGAAAGGGTATATGCGCCAATTCGGAATCAGCAGGATTGATTTTAGGGAAATGGCTTCAAATGGCTTGATTCCAGGAGTTAAAAAGGCAAGTTGGTAATCGTTAAAAGAAACTTGAAAAATGAGTAAAGTAACAGATCCAATAGCAGATTATCTGACAAGGGTAAGAAATGCAATTATGGCGAAAAACCGTGTAGTTGACATTCCTGCTTCAAACTTAAAAAAAGAAATGACCAAACTTTTAAAAGAGAAAGGTTACATCTTAAACTACAAATTTGAAGAAGGTGTTGGCGTTCAGGGTAACATTAAAATTGCGTTGAAATACAATCCAGAAACAAAAGTATCTGCAATAAAAGCGTTAGAACGCATCAGTAAACCAGGTTTACGTCAGTACTGCGACACAAACAGTATCCCACGTGTACTAAATGGTTTAGGCATAGCAATAATCTCTACCTCGAAAGGTGTAATTACCGATAAAGAAGCTCGCGAGCTTAACGTAGGTGGAGAAGTTTTATGTTACGTGTATTAATAGGGAGGAACAGTCATGTCAAGAATAGGAAAATTACCCATTTCAATACCAGCAGGAGTAGAAGTAAAAGTTAGCGACAATGTTGTTAACGTTAAAGGTCCTCTGGGTGAATTGACTCAGCAAGTTGACCCGTTAATCGAAGTAGCCGTTGAAGATACAACTATCGAGGTGAAAAGAAACGGCGAGTCAAAACGTGAAAAGTCGATGCACGGACTGTACCGCTCTTTAATCAATAACATGGTGGAAGGCGTATCGAAAGGATACGAAATTAAATTGGAATTAGTAGGTGTTGGTTACCGTGCAGAAGTACTGCCCGATAACGTGCTCGACCTTGTTTTAGGTTTTGCTCACCATACTTACCTGCAACTTCCACCAGAGGTTAAAGTAGAAGCATTGTCTGATAAACGTAGTACACCATCGGTGACTCTTAAAAGTCACGATAAACAACTGATTGGTCAGGTGGCTGCAAAAATCAGATCATTCCGTAAACCTGAACCTTACAAAGGAAAAGGTATTAAGTTTGCAGGCGAAGTATTGAGGCGTAAAGCTGGTAAAGCCGCCGGTAAGTAATTTTTAAAAAGATTAATTATTATGGCATTAACAAAAGTTCAAAGGCGAACAAGAATAAAAAGTCGCATACGCACAGTTGTTTCCGGCACAGCAGAACGTCCAAGATTAAGCGTTTACAGAAGTAACAAACAAATCTACGTTCAGGTTATCGACGATGTACAAGGAGCAACTTTGTTGGCAGTATCATCTTCAGATAAAGGTATCGCTGAAGCCGGCGGAACAAAAACTGAAAAAGCTGCAATGGTTGGTAAAGCAATTGCTGAAAAAGCACTTGCAGCAGGAATTACTGAAGTTGTATTCGACAGAGGTGGTAGCTTATACCACGGTAGAGTAAAACAATTAGCTGACGCTGCCCGCGAAGGTGGCCTTAAATTCTAATATTATGGCGAAAGTAAGTAATAAAGTAAAAACAAGCGACCTGGAATTAAAAGACAGGTTGGTAGCCATTAATCGTGTAACCAAAGTAACAAAAGGTGGACGTACGTTCAGTTTCTCTGCCATTGTTATTGTGGGCGACGAAAAAGGAATTGTAGGCTGGGGACTTGGAAAAGCAAGCGAAGTAACAACTGCAATTTCTAAAGGCGTTGACGCAGCTAAAAAGAACCTGGTAAAAATTCCGGTAATTAACGGAACTATACCTCACGAACAAACCGCTAAATTCGGCGGTGCAAACGTCCTCTTAAAACCTGCTTCGTCAGGTACCGGTCTGAAGGCTGGTGGTGCGATGCGTGCAGTACTGGAAAGTGCCGGTATTCACGACGTTTTGGCTAAGTCAAAAGGATCATCAAACCCACACAACCTGGTAAAAGCAACAATGAATGCTTTGACCGAGTTAAGGGATGCTTATACAGTAGCTGAACACAGAGGTGTTTCAATGGAAAAAGTTTTTAAAGGATAACACAGTTATGGCTAAATTAAAAATAACGCAAGTAAAAAGTGGTATCGGTTCAACAAAACGTCAAAAAGCAACGCTTGAGTCGTTAGGTTTGAAAAAATTGAACCAAACTGTTGTTCACGAAGCTACTCCTCAAATTGTTGGTATGGCTAACAAATTGAGACATTTACTGATTATTGAAGAAGTTAAGTAATATTTCAAACTATTGAAATTATGAAACGGGTCTCGAGCACTCGAGACCCGTTCCATCTTATTCAATTGAATATAAAAATATTTAATAAGATGAATTTAAGTAACTTACAACCTGCAGAAGGATCGACTAAAACTGGTAAACGAATTGGTCGTGGTCAGGGCTCGGGCCGTGGCGGTACATCAACTCGTGGTCATAAAGGTCAAAAGTCGCGTTCAGGTTACTCAAGAAAAATCGGTTTCGAAGGTGGTCAAATGCCTTTGCAACGTGTAGTTCCAAAAATGGGATTTAAAAACATCAATCGTGTTGAATTCAAAGCAATCAACCTTGATGTACTTGAGAACCTTGCAACTAAAAAGAACCTGACCGTAATTGACAAAGAATCCTTGATTAACGCAGGTATCGCGTCGAAAAACGACAAGATCAAAATTCTTGGCGGAGGTACTTTAACTAAAAAATTGGACGTTAAAGCCGCTGCATTTTCAAAAAGCGCGAAAGAAGCAATAGAAAAATTAGAAGGAACAACCGAAATAGCTTAAACCGTAATGAAACGATTTATTGAGACCCTAAAGAATATTTATAAGATTGAAGATCTAAGGTTCAGAATTGGAACAACACTATTTTTCCTGTTAATTTACAGGTTAGGATCGTTTGTTTCGCTTCCGGGAATTGATCCGGCTCAGTTACAAAACCTGCAAAATCAGACTTCTGATGGATTGCTGGGATTGATTAACATGTTTTCGGGTGGTGCGTTTGCACAGGCTTCTGTCTTTGCTTTAGGAATCATGCCGTATATTTCTGCCTCAATTGTTATCCAGTTAATGGGTATCGCAGTTCCCTATTTCCAGAGGTTGCAGAAAGAGGGAGAGTCAGGAAGAAGGAAAATAAATCAGATAACACGTTATTTAACCGTGTTAATTCTGATTCCGCAGGCATCGGCATATCTTACTAATCTACACATGCAATTACCCGGTTCGGCTTTCGCAATGACAGGAATATGGTTTAACGCCCCTTCCATTGTGATTTTAACAGCAGGATCGATGTTTGTGTTATGGTTAGGAGAACGAATTACCGATAAAGGTATTGGTAATGGTATCTCGTTAATCATCATGATTGGTATTATTGCCCGTTTACCAATGGCCGTGGTTCAGGAATTTGGATCGCGAATCAATGGTGGAGGTTTAGTAATGTTCCTGGTAGAGTTTGTTATCCTGTTTATCGTATTTATGGCATCAATTGCCTTGGTACAGGGAACCCGTAGGATTCCGGTACAATATGCGAAACGAATTGTTGGTAACAAACAATATGGCGGTGTACGTCAGTACATCCCTCTGAAAGTTAATGCTGCAGGTGTAATGCCTATCATTTTTGCGCAGGCAATTATGATGGTGCCTATTACAATTGTTGGTGTTGCTAATTCCGAAAATCTGCGTGGTGTGGCGGCTGCCTTATCAAACATCACAGGTCTTTGGTATAATTTAACACAATTTTTATTAGTGGTAGCTTTTACGTATTTTTACACCGCTATTACTATTAATCCAACCCAAATGGCAGAAGATATGAAGAAAAACGGTGGTTTTATTCCGGGTGTTAAACCAGGAAAGAAAACTGTTGAATTTCTTGATACTGTTATGTCGCGTATAACATTACCTGGTTCTATTTTCTTAGGATTGGTAACTATTATGCCGGCCTTTGCCATGATGATGGGAATCAGCCAGTCGTTTGCCCTGTTCTACGGTGGTACATCGCTGCTAATTCTTGTTGGTGTTGTGTTAGATACCTTACAGCAGATTGAAAGTCACCTGTTGATGCGCCATTACGACGGTTTGATGCAATCAGGCCGGATTAAAGGTCGTCCGGGACTCGGAGGAATGTAAGACAAATTGTAAAAGAGATATTTAGTATAAACTTATTCAAAAAAAATTAAAAGAGAATTTTATGGCAAAACAACCTTCCATAGAACAAGATGGAACAATTATAGAAGCATTATCAAACGCAATGTTTAGGGTTGAACTGGAAAACGGTCACGTTATAACAGGACACATTTCCGGGAAAATGAGAATGCATTATATTAAAATTTTGCCAGGGGATAAGGTTAAAGTCGAAATGTCTCCTTACGATTTAACTAAAGGTAGAATTACGTTTAGGTACAAAAACTAAAGATTGTATATGAAACGAGTCCCGACAAACGTCGGACATCGATACAAAAAATTAAAAAAATAATTAAGATGAAAACTCGTGTTTCAGTTAAAAAACGTAGCGAAGACTGCAAAATTATACGCAGGAAAGGACGTTTGTATGTGATTAATAAAAAGAACCCTAAGTTTAAACAACGTCAAGGGTAATTAATCTTTTAAAAGAAGAATTTTATGGCACGTATAGTAGGTGTTGATATTCCAAGTAATAAAAGAGGTGAGGTTGCTCTTACCTATATTTATGGTATTGGCCGCAGCAGAGCCATCACAATCCTTGACGAAGCAGGTGTTGACAGAAACCTGAAAGTACAGGATTGGACTGATGAAGACTTGGCAGCCATTCGTGGAGTTATCGGCGATAACTTCAAAGTAGAAGGTGAGCTAAGATCTGAAGTTCAGATGAACATTAAGCGTTTAATGGATATTGGTTGTTACCGTGGTATCCGTCACCGTATCGGTTTACCGGTTCGCGGACAGAGCACAAAAAACAACGCACGTACCCGTAAAGGAAAACGTAAAACTGTTGCTAACAAAAAAATGGCCACTAAATAAGGAATTTGAGTTATGGCAAAAAAAACAGGATCAAGTAGAAAGAGAACAGTGGTTGTTGAAGCCAATGGAATGGCTCATATCCACTCGTCTTTCAACAATATTATTGTTACGCTGACAAACATGAACGGAGAGGTAATCTCTTGGTCGTCAGCTGGGAAAAAAGGATTCCGTGGTTCGAAAAAGAATACTCCTTATGCAGCTCAGGTAGCTTCAGAAGAGTGTGCTAAAACTGCTTATGACCTTGGACTACGTAAAGTTAAGGTATATGTTAAAGGACCTGGTAACGGTCGTGAATCAGCAATCAGAGCTTTGGCTACTATTGGTATCCAGGTTACTGAAATTATTGATGTAACACCGCTTCCGCACAACGGTTGCAGGCCTCCTAAAAGACGTAGAGTTTAATTTTAAAACGAAAAGGAAATGGCAAGATATAGAGGACCAAAATCTAAAATCGCTCGTAAATTCGGAGAGCCAATCTTCGGACCGGATAAAGTTTTCGAACACAAAAACTACCCTCCGGGGATGCACGGTTTAGCTTCGAAAAGAAGAAAAGTATCGGAATACGGGCAGCAGTTGAAAGAGAAACAAAAGGCAAAATATACTTACGGTGTATTAGAAAGACAATTCCGCACACTTTTCAAAAAAGCGCAAGCTGCTAAAGGTGTTACCGGTGAAGTGTTGCTTCAGTTGTTAGAGTCTCGTCTCGACAACGTAGTATTCCGTTTGGGTATTGCTAAAACTCGTGCCGCGGCACGTCAGTTTGTAACACACAAACATATTACTGTTAACGGAAAATTAGTAAATATTCCATCGTACACGGTTAAATCTGGCGACGTTATCGGCGTTCGTGAGAAATCAAAATCGTTGGAAGAAATTACTGGCTCATTGCAATCGCGCAGAAGCTCACAGTACGAATGGTTAGAATGGGACGGTGCACAAATGACCGGAAAATTCCTGAATCGTCCGGAACGTGAAGAGATTCCAGAAAACATCAAAGAGCAACTAATCGTAGAGTTGTATTCAAAATAATAAAATTACTTAGAATATTATGGCAATATTAGCATTCCAAAAGCCTGACAAGGTAATAATGTTAGAATCCGATGACAAGTTCGGACAATTCGAGTTTCGTCCCCTGGAACCGGGATACGGTATTACAATTGGTAATGCACTTCGTCGTATTCTGTTATCGTCGTTGGAAGGCTATGCAATTACAACTGTTAAAATTGAAGGTGTTGACCATGAGTTTTCTACGATTAAAGGAGTTATTGAAGATGTAACTGATATTATCCTTAATCTGAAGCAAGTTCGTTTTAAAAACGAGGTGGAAGATTTTGACAGCGAAAAAGTATCTATTTCAATCAGCGGCCAGGAAGAATTTACTGCAGGCGACATTAACAAATTTATGACCGGTTTCAGAGTACTGAATCCTGAGTTGGTAATTTGCAGAATGGAGTCGGACGTAAAAATTCAAATGGAATTGAACATCAGCAAAGGACGTGGTTACGTTCCTGCTGTTGAAAACAAGCCGGTTGAAGAAGAATTTGGTGTAATTCCGATCGACTCGATCTACACACCAATTAAAAAGGTAAAATACGCCGTTGAAAACTATCGTGTTGAGCAAAAAACCGACTATGAAAAATTAGTTCTGGATATTGCTACCGATGGTTCTGTTCACCCAAAAGATGCATTAAAAGAAGCAGCTAAAATTCTTATTTATCACTTCATGCTGTTCTCAGACGAAAAGATCACTCTTGATACGGATGAGAAATTTGCAAACGAAGAGTTTGACGAAGAAGTACTGCACATGCGTCAGTTGTTGAAAACTAAACTGGTTGATATGGATCTTTCGGTTCGTGCTTTGAATTGTTTGAAAGCTGCGGATGTAGATACATTAGGAGACCTGGTTACCTACAACAGAAACGACCTGCTGAAATTCAGAAACTTTGGTAAAAAATCGTTAACCGAATTGGATGACCTTTTAGATAACATGGGACTGAATTTTGGAATGGATATTTCCAAGTATAAACTTGATAAGGAGTAAAAGGCAATGAGACATAATAAGAAATTTAATCACTTAGGCCGTAAAGCACCACATCGTAAAGCGATGTTGGCAAACATGGCAAGTTCACTTATCGCGCATAAGAGAATTTCAACTACTGTTGCAAAAGCGAAAGCATTGCGTATGTACGTTGAGCCACTGATTACTAAGGCAAAAGAAGATACTACACACTCTCGCAGGGTAGTTTTTAGCTACCTGCAAGATAAAGATGCTGTATCGGAATTGTTCCGCGAAGTAGCTGTAAAAGTTGCTGACCGTCCGGGAGGATACACTCGTATTCTTAAAACCGGTAGCCGTTTAGGCGACAACGCCGATATGTGTATCATCGAGTTGGTTGACTTCAACGAAGCTATGTTGGCTGCAAAAGAAGAAGCTGCTGCACCTAAAAAACGTCGTTCACGTCGTGCTGGTGCTAAAAAAGCTGATGCTGCTGCACCAGTTGCAGAGGCTGAAGTTGTTGAAGAAGTTAAAACTGAAGAAGCTCCGGCTCCTGAAGCAAAAGCTGAAGAAACAACCGAAGAACCTAAAGCTGATGAATCAGCTGACGAGGAAAAGAAAGAAGACTAATAATTTTCTTTACCATATTGAAAAGCCGGATTGTTTTTGCAGTCCGGCTTTTTCATTTATATAAGCCTTGTTATATAGGCTGGCTTTTTGCTTTACGAAAAAGTAGCCACTATAATTTTTTGCTTTCCGCAGCCGTGTAACAGACGAACTACAATATTTGGTTGCTTCCTGCAACCGTGCAACAAGCTTTCCATAACATTTTTTTGCCCGCTGCAGCTGTGCTACATGGTCGCCAACAAGTTTTTTGGGTCGTTGCAGCCGTGCAGGAGGCGAGCCAACACGTTTTTTTGTTTGTCGCAGCTCTGCAACACGCCAGCCAATATGTTTTTTCGCTTGCTGCAGCACTGCAACAAGGCAGCCAACAAGTTTGCTGAGCAATTACACGGCTGCAGGAAGCCTAAAATCAGGTAGTTATAAGGGGGTTGTATCCAAATGTTTGTTAATTACAGCAAGCAACTGTTCGCGGGTAAGTGGTTTACCCACAAAATCGTCGCAGCCGGCTTCAAAGGCTTTTACTTTATCATCGACGGAAACATAAGCTGTTTGTGCAATAATCTTAATTCCGGGAGCTGCTGATTTTATTCTTCGGGTAGCTTCGTAGCCACTTATGTCGGGTAGCCCGATGTCCATAAGCACCAGCGAAGGCAACTTTGCACAGGCCATATCAACAGCCTCTTCTCCGTATTCGGTAAACAGTAGTTTGAGACCGGTATCGGCAAGCATTTTCTCAATCAGGCGGGTGTTGGCATAGTTATCTTCCACAAGTAAGATGGTTTCGTTGTTAAAGTGGTATTCTTTTCCATTAACGGTGGTATTTTGTTTGATCGCTTTTTCACCGGCTTTTTGGAACGGAATGCTAAAATAAAAGGTGGTTCCCCCGCTTTGTCCTTTTGTGCGATCTTCCTGTACCGACTCCAGCGTGATCGTTCCTCCGAGCAGATCTAACAAGCCTTTAACGATTGACAGCCCCAGGCCGGTGCCACCGTATTGTTTCTTTTTCTCGGTGTGTAGCTGTGTAAATCGTTCGAAAATGGTCTGTTTTTTATCAGCCGGAATACCAATTCCCGTATCGCGTACATAAAACTGAATTTTCTTTTCTTCCATCAATGAGCAGCCACCTTCAATTCTTCCTTCGTTGGTAAACTTAAAGGCATTACTGATCAGGTTGATCAGTATTTGTCGCAATTTGCCTTTGTCGGTAAGAATGGTCTCGAGTTGGCACGAACAGGGTTTAAAATCGAACTGCACGTGCGGTTTGTTGATCTGACGTTGGTATTCGTTAAAAAAGATTTTTAGTTCGGTAAACAATTCTTCTAAACGAAAAGCTTCATTAAAGAGTGGTAGTTGGCCCGATTCGATTTTAGCAATTTCAAGAATATCGTCGATAATACTCAACAGGTTATTCGAACTTTGATTAATAATTTCGGCATATTGTTCAAGTTGTTCTTTGTTGTTGTACGAGTGTGGCAGTAACGACGAAAACCCAATAATTGCATTCATCGGTGTGCGTATCTCGTGGCTCATATTCTGCAAAAATGCGGTTTTCAGGCGGTTGCTTTCTTCGGCCTGTTCTTTTGCAAGAATTAATGCCCGGGCCGCTTTTTTTCGTTGAGTAATGTCGTGTATAACCGAGTGGAAAACAATCTTGTTGTCAATCTCTACCCGGCTGCTGAAAACTTCAACATCGCGTATCTCGTTATTTTTTAACCGGTGCCGGAATTCAAAACGGATACTTCCTTTTTCTTTCAGATTTGCAAATTCCTTTTTGATATGTTCATCCGAGAGGGTATTGATCTCCTTAATTGTCATATGCTGAAGCTCCTCTCTGCTCCATCCGTAAAACCGGGTTGCGGATATGTTCGCATCAATAATTTGCGATGTTTCGGGGTCTATCAGTAATTTTATTGCCGAATGATCTTCGAATAACTTCCGGAACTTCTCCTCGCTTTTTTGTAATGTGTTTTCAGCTTCCCGTCGTTTGGCTTCTACTTTTAAAACATTTCTGACTTTTGCCAGCGAATAAAAGTAGAACGCCAGGGCAAGCAGTAATAGAAAAAAGGCAATAAATGAATGATTCCGGAAACGGGTTAGTGCATTAAAAATATCTGCTTCCCGCGATGAAATAAGAATGGTCCAGTAGGTATTGCCCAACGGAGTGCGGTAAAAGGTAACATATTGTTCTTCAATAACGGCCTCTCCATAGCTGGTATCTGCACTATGATAACTTTTAATAACTCCGCTGCTATCGCGGGTTATATTTGTCATAAGTTGCTCAGCAAGTTCCTGGTGCTGGTTGTTATCTATAAACATTCGTCCGGTGTGTTCTTCAAACGAGCAATAAATCTCGGTACCGTTTTCGCTCAGCAGCCATGTTTGCCCGGTTCCCCGCGTTTTTATATTACCCAGATACTGTCTTCCCAATTCATCCATTGGAATAAGAATAGCAAGACTGCCCATAAAAGTAGAGTCGTTAAACACCGGAACATGATAGGCAATGCTCAAATAGCCCTGCACCGACAGAAATACATCGCTGATAACTGGTTGGTGCGTTTCCATCACCTGTTTTACATGGGCCTGGTACGAGATGTCATTTCCTATTACTGATAGATTTTCAGGGTAGGTCGATAGTATTCTGCCCGAAGAGTCGATCCGGGTGATAGCCGTCAAAATAGAGTCGTGTGCATAATAGTAACCTTGTAATATTTCTTTACTACCATCTGTTCCCTGAATAACATCTTGAAGGCTTGCCAGGAATTTTAAATCGGCTTCCGATTCCGTAAAAAACGAGGTAATTCCCATCGAGGCTGTTTGGGCCAGAATCAGTTGCTCGTTATTGAATTCGTTAATTGTGGTAAGTTTAATATTACGGTATACCAAAAAGAAAACGATGGAGAATAACGTTAGCAGAACTGGAATAAACAGGTAACGGTAAAACGATTTTATTTTGGTGATTAGCGAATCATTCATGGTCTCTGTATACCTACCCACTACCATGCAGTTATATGGGTAAAGGGTTGTTGTTAAGATTATAAAGCTATATAGAATTATTGTGGTACACAATACCGAACATATAAAATTGTATTATTCAGATCTGAATAGATTGGGATTGAAACGGGGCTTGCGCTTATTAAAGCTATATATAGCTATTCCAACCAACCGATTGTACAATAATATTTTTTCGGAAAGAGTAAATACAGATTCCTTACTCCTTGCAAATAACCAAAACCATTCACCGAAGTAGTATTGTTACTTTATTTCGTTTTATAAATCAAGTTGCGAGTTATGCGAATTGCCTAAAAGATGTTTGCATCAATCCTTTCAATCTCCGGTAATCCTTTTAGAAATTAATCTCCAAAACGCCACCTTTCACCAAATCAGCATGGTTAATGAAGAACGACTTTTGCTTTTTACCGTTTAGCGAAATGCTACTAATTTTATTACCCGAACCACTTTTTTTGATGATAAGTTCTGATCCGGGATAAAAGTTTTGATCCAGCTGAATCTTCACTTCATCGAAAACAGGCGAGGAGATGGCATAATTCATATCGCCCGGCAAAACAGGGTAAATTCCCATCATTGCATAAACAATCCAGGTCGACATGGTTCCGGTATCGTCGTTGCCCGGCAAACCGTCAGGAGCGTTTTTAAAGTAGGTGGCCATTAAACGATTCAGTTCTTTTTGGGTGCGCCATTCTTCGCCTTTTACATAGTTAAAGAGCCACGGGTAATGAATATCGGGTTCGTTGGCCATATCAAAATGTCCATCGTTGAAAATAGCCTGTAACTTTTTTACAAAGTTCTTTTTGCCACCATTCAGCGCTATCATACCATCCATATCGTGGTGGGCGCAGAATGTATACTGGTAGGCATTTCCCTCGTGGAAGCCCGGACTTGGTTCAAAATTCTCTCCCTGTCGTGGGTTAAAATCAGGTATAAACTCTCCATTCTCCAACTTCGGACGGATAATTACAAACTCTTTATCGTAATAGTTTTTGTAGCCTTGCGATTGTTTCAAAAAACGCTCGTAATCGTCGTTTTTACCCAAATCTTTTGCCAGTTGTGCCAGGTTCCAGTCGGCAATGTAATATTCCAGTGCGTGCGACACCGAATTGTCGTACTGTTCCATTAGCGGCACATAACCATGCGAAATATAGTGGTCGATATCCGGTCGGATTTTGTTTTTAGCGCCGGGTGTTGTTGCCGATTTGTACATGGCTTCGTAGGCTTTTTCAATATCAAAATCGCGGATGCCACGAAACCAGGTATCCACAATCACGGGTAATGCCGGGTCGCCTTCCATAACGTGAGTTTCGGTGCTGTTTAGTTCCCAACGTGGTAACCAGCCACTTTCGTCGTACATTTCTATCATCGATTGAACCACATTCAATTGTTGTTGAGGAAATGCAAGGCTCATAAAAGGATGTAAATTGCGGTAAGTATCCCACAGCGAAAATACGGTGTAGCGCTCGCCGTTGGGGTGTGTTTTTATCTCGAACGACTCCATGGCCGGATACTGCCCGTTTACATCGCTTAAAATATTCGGGTGAATCTGGATGTGGTACAAACCGGTGTAGAAAACTGTTTTCTGATCATCGGTTCCGCCTTTTACGGTAATCGTCGACAAGGCTTTGTTCCACTTTTCTTCCGCTTGCTTGCGGGTAGCTTCAAAATCGAAATTCTTCGATTCGTAGTTCAGATTCAATCGGGCATTATCGATACTCACATATGAAATACCCACTTCAACCAAAATCTCTTCGTTGGTTTTGGTGTTGAAAGTAAACCAGCTTCCAATGCTGTCGCCAGCCATTTCTGCCTTGAAATTTTTGTAATATTTTATTTTATCGCTGGTAGCGGACCACGCTGCTTCTGATCCCATTCTTGGCATTTTCTTCCACACGCCAAACTCCCCGGCCGGTTTGCTAAAACGTGCTACAAAATAAACAGGGCGTTCGGTGCCGTCGTTGTAGCAGAAAGTGCCGGTCATTCGCCAGCCCTCAATCTCCTGGTTGTTTACAATTTTTATTGAACCACCACTTTCGTTGGTTAATCCGTTGCCAAGATCGATCAGAATATTCGATTTCCCGGCCGGAAAAGTAAAGCGACTGATACCCGTTCGTTCCGTTGCCGAAACTTCAGTATTGATAGCGTATTTATTCAGGTAGGCAGAATAATATCCCGGGTGAGCCACCTGCTTGCTCATTTCCGATCCGTATTCGTGGTGATCGCCGTTAACGTCTCCCGTTGTTGGCATTAAAAGAATTACACCTAACTCAGGGCAGCCAACACCACTGAGGTTAACGTGCGAGTAGCCTGTAAAATATTTGTTATCCCACGAGTAGGGCGTCGACCACCAGCCATTATCCTTGTCGTGTTTATTTAAGGGCGAATTGCCGCTAACATTAAAAGGCACTACC
Organism: uncultured Draconibacterium sp.; assembly: GCF_963674925.1. NCBI lineage: Bacteria > Pseudomonadati > Bacteroidota > Bacteroidia > Marinilabiliales > Prolixibacteraceae > Draconibacterium > uncultured Draconibacterium sp. The sequence continues at coordinate 19,350 of NZ_OY771648.1, read as the reverse complement.
GATACCATTCCGCGCGGAACCACAGCTCCCGGATTGGTGGTTCCGTAGTTGGTTGTCCCGATAAAAGGATTTACCCAATCAGCCGGAGTCTGCGCCGAAATAGTATAAACACAAAACAAAAGCACGAACAACGGAAGGGCTATCTTTTTTAGTTTATTCATTTTTGGCTAGCAGTTTTTAAATATTTTACAAAGTGCAAATATAAACATATCTTTATCTAAAATATCGAATGCGTAAATTATCATGAACAAGTTAATTACATTTTTATTGGTCTGCATATTTTTTGTTTCCTGTGGGGCAAAAAAGGAGACGAAAGACGAAACAGGGATAAACATAATGGCCTACTACGTTCCGCGCGAAGGCTACATGCCCGACGAATTGCCGTTGGAGCAGTTAACACATATCATTTTTAGTTTTAGTAAAGTTATTGATGGTAAGATGCAGTTTCGAAATGAAAATGCAGATTCAATTATGAAACAGCTGGTGGCGCAAAAGGAAAAGTACCCGCAGTTAAAAGTAATGATTGCTTGTGGCGGCTGGACCGCCGATGGTTTTTCGGATGCAGTTTTTACCCAAGAAAGCCGGACGATGTTTATATCCAGCACCATCGATTTTGTTGAGAAGTACCAGTTGGATGGTGTAGATATCGACTGGGAATACCCGGCTATCCCGGCAGGGGGAACAAAAGCGCGCCCCGAAGACAAACAGAACTTTACCCTGTTAATGAAAGGTTTGCGCGAGGCCTTGGATCAACTCGATCGCCCGCAAACACTGACTTTTGCTTCAGCAGGGTGGAAGCGCTATTATAAAAATGTGGAACTGTTGGAAGTAATGAAATATGCAGATTACATGAACGTAATGACCTACGATCAAGCGGGTGGTGCAACAAAGTTTGCGACCCATCATACCACATTGGGGCACCGGTCGTTGGACGACATTAAACAAACGCCACTTGGTGTAGCTATGACAAAACAAAATGCTGAATTACCGGAAGGAGAAGAGTTGTGGGAGCCACAGTCGGCTGAGGAAATTATTCGTTTTTGTGTGGATAAAGGTGTCGACCCGAAACAGATCGTAATTGGTGCTGCTTTCTACGGCCGCGGCTGGAAAGGTGTTCCGCCGGAAAATAATGGTTTGTATCAATCCAATACCGGCCCCATTAGTGGAGGAACTTCCTATTCCGTTCTTTTAACCGATTTTACTGAGGCGGATGGCTACGAAAAACACTGGGATACGGTGGCTAAAGCTCCGTTCCTATATAATCCTGCCGACAGCATATTTGTTACTTACGACGATACCGTTTCGGTAAAACTAAAAACGCAATATGCAAAAGAAAATGAATTGGGCGGAATTATGTTCTGGCAATTGAGCAGCGACAGCAAAGACGATGCAAGTTTGTTAAAGGCCATTTACACCGAGGCATCAAAAAAGTAGCATCAGGTATGGCAACTTGGTTTTGATTGCTAAATTTGTGGTAGAAGCTATAACACATGGAAGACTTTTCTGTACTATATTCTTATTTCGAAAAAATTGGCAAGCGTAAACTTAATGATGCTGATAAAACGGAAATTGCTTCAGTTTTCAGACGAGAACAGTTTAAAAAAAAGGAAAGGATATTTAGTGCCGACGATGAGAATACGCGTCATTATTACATTGAAAAAGGGCTGTTGCGTATGTATATCATCGATCAGAGCGGAAAAGAATTTAATGTACTGTTTGCCAAAGAGCGGCAGTGGCTGGGCGACCTGGCAACACCGGCACCAACAGCATATTTTTTAGATGCAGTGGAGAAAACAACTGTTTTTTCGATCGATGAAGATGGTTTTCGGCTGATAATTGAAAAATATATGGATTTGGGGGCTCATATCCGTCGGTCATATATCTTTTTGCAAAAACGTTTTGTGGCGATTCTTTCAAAAACTGCCGAAGAGAATTACGAGGAGCTTTTAAAAAACGATCCCGACCTTGTTCAACGCCTTCCGCAATACCATATTTCATCTTATCTGGGAGTTACTCCCGTATTTTTAAGTAAGATTATTGCCAAAAAAGCAAGAAAAAGAGACTAAAAGGTGTTTTTCTTAAACTAGTTTATTTTTTTCGTTTCAAATCCCCCGTATGTTTGCAATAGAAAATTATTAGTGAACATTAAACAAAAATGAAAATGAAAAAATTGGCTACATTATTAGTACTTGCAATAACAATTACAACAGCAGGTTTTGCATCGAACGGAAAAGGCGAAAAAACAACTTATAACGTTGACATAAAAGCCAGCAAAGTATATTGGACAGGTAAAAAAGTTACAGGAGAACATACCGGATACCTTAACCTGGCCGGAGGAGAAGTTTTTGTAGAAGGCAAAAAAGTTACAGGTGCTAACCTGAATTTGGATGTAACTTCGATTGAAGTAACTGACATTGAAGGGGAGTGGAAAAACAAATTAGTAGGGCACCTGAAATCAGACGATTTCTTTTCAGCAGAAAAGCACCCGGTAGCCAATTTTAAAATTACGTCATACGAAAATGATAAAGTTGTTGGAGACCTTACTATTAAAGGAATTACAAACGAAGTTTCGTTCCCTGCAGAGGTGAAAGTTGATGGAGATCTTTTAACAGCCAATGGTACAGCTACTATCGACCGCACAAAATGGGACATTAAATACCGTTCAGGAAAATTCTTCAGCGATTTGGGTGATAACATGATCCACGATGAATTTGAGATTAAATTTGAATTGAAAGCTACAGCTTCAGAAGGAGAGACTTCGAGCAAGTAAGAATACGCCATAAGAAAACAGTAATACAATTAAGGTTCGGAAGAAGGGAACTAGTGAGAAGTTTGTGATGGAGAGAACCTTGGCCGGTGTCTGAAGATGTGCTTAAAGCATAACCGGGCACCGGCTTTTCTTTTAAGGAAGGAGCAGAAGTACCTGATTAATGAGAATTCAGAAAACGCTGTTCTCAGAAGTTAATTCCCGGACGATATAAATAGTAAAAAGCAGAAAGTGATGAAAACAAAATTATACAAAGCAGATTCAAGAGGATATGCTAACCACGGTTGGTTAGAGGCAAGACACAGTTTTAGTTTCGCGAATTATTTCGATCGCGAGCGAATGAATTTCGGAGTGCTGCGTGTGTTAAACGATGATGCCATTGCAGGCGGACAAGGTTTTGGAACGCATCCTCACGATAACATGGAAATTATTACCATTCCGCTGGAAGGCGATTTGGAGCACAAAGATAACATGGGCAACCAGGCCGTTATTCGTTCGGGCGATGTGCAGGTGATGAGTGCCGGAACAGGCGTTTACCACAGCGAGTTCAACCATCATCCGGATAAAACCCTAAAGCTTTTCCAGATTTGGTTGTTTCCCAACAAACAGAATGTACAGCCGCGTTACGATCAGATTTCAATTCTTGATGTGGCCGAAAAGAACAAGCTGTACCAGGTGCTTTCGCCCAATCCCGACGACCAGGGTGTGTGGATACATCAGGATGCCTGGTTTTTCATTGGTAATTACGACGCCGGAAAAACAGATAAGTACACCATTAAGAAGCCGGGAAACGGCGTTTATGTAATGGTGATTCAAGGGGAAGTAAACATTTCAGGTACAGAATTGTCGAAACGTGATGCAATAGGAATCTGGGATGTTGAATCAATTGATATTACGGCTTCTTCTGATGCCCGGATTTTGTTGATGGATCTGCCAATGGAAATAAAATAAATAAAACACCGGAAAAGATGGAAGTTATGACAAAATATCAGATACATCCATTATTGGAGAAAAGATGGAGTCCGCGGGCCTTTTCAACGGTACCGGTTACGGAAGATGACCTGAATGAAATCTTTACGGCTGCTTCGTGGGCTGCCAGTGCCATGAATGAGCAGCCCTGGCGGTATGTTTATGCTTTGCGTGGCACCGAGGGTTTTGATAAACTATGGAATTGTTTGGCAGAGGGGAACAAGCCATGGACAAAACAAGCTGCTGTGTTATTTGCAGCCATACAGGTAAATACGTATGCACGCAACGGAAAGACCAATAATTGGGCGATGCACGATGTGGGTATGGCCAATGCGCAGTTGTTGCTTCAGGCAACCAGCAAAGATATTTATGGCCATCTGATGGCCGGTTTTAGCAGCGACAAGGTGGAAGAGCTTCTACAGCTGGATGAGAATCATACTCCGGTTTGTATGGGTGCATTGGGATATCTGGGCGATACCGATTCGCTGGATGAACCTTACCGGTCGAGAGAAAAAGCACCGCGTACAAGAAAATCATTAGATGAGTTTGTAGCGAAGTTATAAGCGTAAAAAGGTTGATAAACACAAAGAATCCCGGCTTGAAACAAGCCGGGATTTATTTTGCTTTTTTTACGAGTATCCTGTTACAACTATTGTTGTGATCTTCCGATGTACTCTTATAATTTTCTGATCTTAATATTTCTGAACCATACGGTATAACCATGGTCCTGTAACCCGATAAAACCTTCTTTTGAAATTCCTTCCTGGAAACCTTCAAAGTCTTTGAATTTGCTGTTTTCTACCAATTGGTCCCACTCATCGGTCCAGTGGCTGTACGATACTACCTTAGTACCGTTCATCGATACGGTAACCTGTCCGTCTTTAACTTTTATTACGCAGGTATTCCATTCGCCTGCCGGATTAACGGTTGCAGGATCGGCCGCAATCATGTCATACAACGAACCGGCCAGGTGGCTGTCTATTTTATTATCGGTAGCGTCTTTATTGTCGAGCACCTGAATCTCCGGAGCGGCATAATAAATCGGTTTTCCGGGCAACTCACGTACATAATAAAAAATTCCGGAGTTGGCCATTTTACCGGCTTTCCAGTCAATCGAGAATTCAAAATCCTTATACTTCTCTTGCTGGAAAATAATATCGCCATTGGCACCATGTCCCGGATTTTTTCCTTCTCCGGTAAAAACTTTCATAGCATCGTCTTCTATCACCCAATTGGCAGGCATGGCCGTTCCGTTGTATTGACGCCAGCCGTCGAAATTTTTGCCGTTAAACAGCAAAACCCAGCCTTCTTTTTTCTCTTGCGACGACAGTTTGTTTGCTTTTTGCGAAAACGCAGGATTGGCAATCAACAAAGCTGCCACCACGGCGAAACTGTAAAAAATACTTTTTCTCATGATAAATTTATTGAAATTACGGTTTAATTGATTCCATAAATATAGCAAAAACAATTGCTGCATGCGAGAAAGAACAGGTGTTTCTGTGATTAAATATTTTAATCCCAATAACTTTACGATTTTTAGCAGGATTTTGTCATGCAGATCGGATTTGGCAGATAAAATTCATCCTAATAAGCCGAGATTAACTGCTTTATATTTAATGAATAGTAAAGTAAAAGTTAGAAGTATCCAATGTCCATTATTTAATCTTTTAACGATCTGGTTCAATTTCTCATCAATCCTTCTTCTACATGATAAAAGCGTCGCCCAAATGGATCCCCTTTTTACTTTTATCCTGAACATGTTATGCAGGAAAAGTTATATACAAGTACCACCTGCAGAGATTTCTTCAACTGTTGAATTGATATTACATTTTCATTCCGGCTATTTTTTTATTCCCAGGTGAATTCCATATCCTTAAATTCTATCTGAGCTGATTCACGGGTGTTTCTGCATGAGACTGCTACGCCAACCAATGTGAATTTTGGCATTTTTTGTTCGTGTACTGTACAAAGTTGCCAATTCGAATTATCGTGGCTAAAGTAGGATTTAAAGATATTACCGCGTCGTTGCAATCTGATCCAGATATTTGAGGAATCATTAGGGAGAATGTCTTCATTTTTTAGGGGATTTGTTGAAATCAACTGTGGTTTTTTTCTCTTGTAATTTCGAAACAATAATCCCAATTTTTCAGAATTAGTATTGTTTGCAAATTCTCCGGTTTTAATATGAAAAAATACGTAATGTGATTTTTTGCTCAAATTTGTTCGAACCATAATTCCAGCCTTTGCTTGTACCTGTTCAGGAGAGAGGTTTATTGCCTGAACACTCACGTCGAAATCGCCATCCATTTGCGTGAATGCAAAATAATATTCATCATTTTTACCTTTACTCTCAACGAAAACTTCCAATCGGTCGTGATTGATAATTTTTCTGGATTTTGTTCCCAGATTATATTCTTTTAAATTAAGAAATGGTAATATTGCTCCGCTACTATATAATCGTTTTATTCCTACTTCTCCAAAGTTATTTAACAACTTAGGGATCGCATTTCTTGTAACAATTTTTTTATCATTAAAAATGGAGTAGAAATTAGTTTCATTTGTATTTTCAACTGATGTTTCTGATTCTGGTATCCACCAACACCACAATGTTCCGTTCATACTCAATTTTTCCGTGGGTGGTATTTTAGTAGAACTGATAAGAATAATAGGTGTTGCAGATTCATTTGTCTTTTCAGGGTAATTGGTAAATAAATTATCAGCGAGTGCCATGGTATAGTCATCAGAACTTATTCTAATCATATCTACATATTTATTTCCTGCAAACCGGCCTGTATTCATTACTTCTCTAAAACTCTGAATCCAGATCAGGTTGTTTAGCTGTCGATCATCTGTAAAATAGTTGAACATGGTTTGCCAGATCTTATATAATTGTTCCTGGCTCTGCGTGCTCCACCAAAATCTACTACTGTTATTATCAGAAAAAGGATTCCATAGCACCGGGACCCCGGCATTATTTAATTTTTCCAGGTGATCTGCAATTCTATCCAATTCTTTATAAAATGCTTCACATTCAGTTGTCCCATCCTGAAAACACCGTGCAATATCTATTTCCGGTTTAATAGTAGTGCTGTTATTATTAAAAGGAGATATTTGCCAGTTCCAGGTTACGAGTGGGATTCCTCCATCTGCATATCGCTCGATTGTATTGTTGATCTGAGTTTCATTTGCGCTTTCCAACCCAAGATCAATCCCACAAATTGCCGGCCTTTTTCCTGTTAAAATGTATAAGTATTCTTTTTCGTTGTCAACATCGGAGTTATACATTTGACCTGTAAGTATCTTTTCGCCTGTTATAGACTGAAGATATTGGTACAGAGCCTTAACTTCCGGTGTAGGATTGATGGTACTTAATTGCCTGAAAACTGAAAAGGCTGAACCAGGCATTTCAGTGTTCCTGCTAACTTGTGCCCTTGTGGATAACGAAAATCCTAAAAAGCAGGCTACGAGTAAATAAACCACGTAGGAGGTCATATTGTTACGATGTATTTGCAAACTTAACATACTTTTATTTTACTTGTTTACAGATATATAAGCCAAATTCAATACCAAATCGAAAAGGCTTGTTTCCTTTTGATGAGGACAATGGATTATAAGCATTGTTGGTACGGAACTTACTTGTTTGTTGCGAGATTGTATTATCATTATTTGTATTCTTACCACTACCTATACTATTTAATCCCTTATATCCTGCAATTCCAACTTTGAAAATCAGAACACCCGAAATCGGGACGCTTATTCCGGCACCGGCGCGTATTGAGTAGAGGCTCTTCTTTAAGTTTAATTCCGTATCCATTTCTCTATCAGAGTAAAAGCCCAATTCCGGAATATTCTCAAGTTTTACTCCCCACTGAGGGTAGTATCCTGATGTTGTGTATGTTCCTGAAGTTGTGTTGTTTTCATTTAGCAGATACGAATATTCAAAACCAATGTCGACGTAATAGCCTAATTGAGAAATGTTTACTGTGCCGTATTCAACACTTGCAGGAATATTTAAATAAATAGGATTAATGGTGTGTTCTCCATTTTGTACGTTGATGCTTTCAATATAGCTATCGTTGTCAATGTCAACCAAAGGCTGAGAAACTGTTTCTCCTCTGCCGGTAAGCGTGGTTTCGTAACCTGATAGGCCAAGGCCTGCTTTTAATTTTAACATTGGGGCAATTTCCTGAAAGTAGCCGGCGCCAATAGTGTAGGCCAGGTTAGCATCTGATTCCCAAATGTCGGATGTTGCTCCTTTAGTTTTAATTTGTATTAATCCAGGTGAGCCCTCGGTATAAAATCCCCATACCGGTTCGATTGTATTTCTGACAACAGGCTGTTTTGTGGAGGTTTCTTCGTTCTGGTCCGTTTTATTTCTTTTCTCTTTATCCAACGCTATAACTTTTGTTGGAAAATTAATTATTGATACAAAGAGAACGAGGCAAATTATGTATAGAGATCTGTTCATATTGTTCGCTCTTTAGTTTTGGGTGATTGAAAGTTTTTTTGCCTGTAACCGTTCTTCATTATTGTATAAAATAACAGAGTAAACACCTGGTCTCAAGTCTTCGGTATTAATACGTTGCGGAATTTGAGTTATGGGTATTTCTATAGCACAAACACCGCTAATCGAAAATACTTTAGCCGTCAGATTTTGTATGTTTTGTATTTGTCTCGTATCAATTGCCATAGTAAAACAGGTACTTGCAGGATTGGGGTAAATGCTGAAGAAGGTCTCAGTTTCGGTATGACCGGATTTATTGCCAGCATCTATCGCCCCCAAACTTTGATTCTTATTGTATTGATAATTAAATTTTGAAGAGTGGCCATCCGGGAATGTAACTTCTATCGTAAAAATATTACCATTTTGCCTGTCGGATTCAAAAATGTAATAAAATTGATTTGTTGCATTTAATAACTCTTCACCATTCATAAACCATTGATATTGTAATGAGTCGGTGGCAAAAATCAGAACTGCAACATAATTATGTGGCTTGCCAAAAATAGTTGTATCGATGGCAAGTGTATCAGTATCCATTTGGATTGTGAGCGTAACAGGAGTTCGGCCAGTGCTACTACAGCCGGTAGTTGTATCGAGTGCTTCGGCATAGTACGTAATTGCACCAATTGTATCCAAAACCGGTGATGTAATTTCTTGTCCGCCGCTTTCATTTTCAAACCAGACAACAACCGAGTTGGTTTCAGAATTTGCCTCTGCTATCAGAGGTGTAATTGAATCAGGATCAGTTACGATACTTGTTTGATTACTAGCAACCGACAGAGAAGGTAAAGTATGAGGTGAAACGGTAACAGTTGATTCCTGACTATTACAATTGTTGTTTTTTTGCCAAAATGTATATTCTCCTTCCTCTGTAACCTTAATACTGGTATTTTGGGTACTATCAGTTTGGTTATTGTATTGCCAGAAAAACCATGCATTCTCTTCCAGGTTTTGCATTATTATTGTTGATTCACCACAATTATTTATCACTTCAATTTCGGGTAACAGTGTACCTGTTTGAGGTGTGGCAGTGATTGAAGCAACTTCGCTCATACATCCATTCACTGTTTGTGTAACAGAATAGGTTCCGGCAGTGGTAACAATAATACTTTCGGTACTTTCTCCAGTACTCCATAGTAATGTGCCGGTGTAGTTTGATGCTGTAAGTACCGATTCTCCGCAACTATCCAAAACTGAAACAGTGGGTGCAGAAGGCGGATTCGGGTCAGCAAGGCTTGCATTAATACCAATAGCAGAGGAACAATCGTTTATCGTAATTGTAAGATTGTTATAAGCACCGGCTGCTGCGGAAATTGTTGCTGTATTTGACGAAACCATTACCTCTGAGAAGATACCTGCATCGTAGGTTATTGAATACATTCCGTCAGGTACTCCGGTAAAATTAAAATCGAGCGAACCCATTTCTCCGCAGACTACCGGATCGGTTTCGGTTACCGTTAATGTAGGTGTAGTTTTGGGAGCAGCGATAGTAGAAGCGGCATCACTAATGCAATCATTCAACATCTGGATAACAGAATATGATCCCGGTTCGGTTACGACAATGCTTTCAGTTGTATCTCCGGTACTCCAAAGCAGTGAGCCAGTATAATCTAACGCTGTAATAACACTCTCGCCGCAGTTGTCCTGCACCGCAATGGTGGGAGCCGGTGGAGGAGAAGGATCGGTAAGGCTTGCACTAATTCCCAGATCAGAGATACAGCCATCTAACGTAATCTGTAAGTTGTTGTATGTCCCGACTGCAGCGGTTACCGAAGCAGTTCCTGATGAAACAGTAACATCTTCAAAAGTACCCCCATCAAAGCTTATGGTGTAAGTACCATCGGGTACATCGGTAAATTTAAAATTAAGAGATCCTAATCCCTGACAAATTAATGGATCTATTTTCGATAAGTTGGTGATAATTGGTCTCGATAAAATTTCATAGTTAATGGCTAACCTGCCTGAGCTCACACAATTGGTTGTTGTATTTCTTGTCTCGGCATAATAGGTGTAAACACCAATTTCAGTTTTGGAACTTGTATAACTTAAACTTCCGGACAATAGAACTGAGCCACCGCTTGGTTCATCATACCAATCAATAGTTTGGTCTGATTCAACACTCGCAGAGATTGATGTGTTTGCCTCGCCAAAACATATTTGTGACGGAATGCCATCGGTTGGAGTAGCAACATCCGGACAACTGCAATCCGGTGCATTAACCACCAGGTCAGTAGTACAACCATTCAAACTTGTTGTTAATGTTACATCTGTGCCGGCGGTAATACCTGTGACCGTTTTTGCGGTGTTGTCTACGATTCCTGAAGTGGAGCTAACCGTCCCGTTGCTGGTAAAAACTATATCATAGGTTTGTATGTCTTCAGCACAGGTTGCACTGGTTAATGCCAATGTAGGAATTGCTTTGATTTCAAAGTTAACAGCTAAACGATTTGAGCTTACACAATTGTTAGTTATATTTCTGGCCTCTGCGTAATAGGTATACACACCAACTTCAGTTTCTGAACTTCTATAGTTTAAACTTCCTGATAGTAAGGCTGAACCACCGCTTGGCCCTTGATACCAATCAATTGTATGGTCAGTGGGTACATTCGCTGAAATTAAGGTGTTTTCATCTCCGAAACATATTTCTGACGGAACACCATCGGTTGGAGCAATAACGACCGGACAACTACAATCCGGTGCATTAACCACCAGGTCAGTGGTGCAACCATTAAGTGTAGCTGTCAGAGTAACTCCGGTTCCGGCGGTAATGCCCGTGACGGTTTTTGCTGAAATGTCAATGACTCCTGCTGTTGAACTTACTTCTCCATCACTAACAAATACAATATCATAGGTCTGTAAGTCTGCAGCGCAGGTTGTACTGGTTAAAACCAATGTTGGGTTTGCCTTGATTTCAAAGCTAACGGCCAACCGGCTTGAGCTCACACAATTGGTAGTTGTATTTCTTGCCTCGGCATAATAGGTGTACACACCAACTTCAGTTCCCGAATTGGTATAGCTTAAACTTCCGGATAATAAAACTGAGCCACCGCTTGGGGTATCATACCAGTCAATAGTATGCTCCGCTGGTACACTCGCCGAGATTGAAGTGTTGGGATCGCCAAAACAAATCGCTGAGGGAACACCCTCGGTTGGTTCATCAACAACGGGGCAACTGCAATCCGGAGCCGTTACCGGTAATTCAGTGGTACAACCATTCATCGTAGCTGTTAATGTAACATCTGTTCCTGCGTTAATGCCCGTAATCGTCTTTGTTGTGTTGTCTACGATACCTTCTGTTGAACTTACTCCACCATCGCTAACAAAAACAATATTATAGGTCTGTAGGTCTTCAACACAGGTTGTACTGGCCAATTCCAATGTTGGATTAGCTTTGATTTCAAAGCTTACTGCCAACCTGCTTGAGCTTACGCATTTTGTAGTTGTATTCCTGGCTTGGGCATAATAAGTGTAAACACCAACTTCGGTTTCCGAACTTGTATAACTTAGACTGCCGGCTACTAAGGCCGATCCGCCGGTAGCATCAGAATACCAGTCAATAGTATGTTCTGCTGGCACACTCGCAGAGATTGAAGTGTTTGTTTCTCCAAAACAAATTGCTGACGGAATACCATCGGTTGGGGCAACAACGAGCGGGCAACTGCAATATGGTGCATTAACTACCAGGTATGTGGTACAACCGTTCAAAGTAGCTGTTAATGTGACTCCGGTTCCTGCGGTAATTCCTGTTACGGTTTTTGCTGTATTGTCTATGACTCCTGCTGTTGAACTTACTTCACCATTACTAACAAATATAATATCATAAGTCTGTAAATCTGCAGCGCAAGTTACGTTGGTCAAAGCCAATGTCGGATTTGCTTTGATTTCAAAGCTAACGGCCAACCTTCCTGAGCTTATACAATTTGTAGTTGTATTCCTGGCCTCGGCATAATAAGTGTAAACACCAACTGCAGTCTCCGAACTTGTATAACTTAAGCTGCCGGATAATAAGGTAGTTCCGCCGGAGGCATCAGCATACCAGTCAATGGTATGGCCAGTGGGTACACTCGCCGATATTGAAGTGTTGGGATCGCCAAAACAAATCGCTGATGAAACACCCTCGGTTGGTTCATCAACAACGGGGCAACTGCAATCCGGAGCTGTTACCGGTAATTCAGTGGTACAACCATTCATCGTAGCTGTTAATGTAACATCTGTTCCTGCGTTAATGCCCGTAATCGTCTTTGTTGTGTTGTCTACGATACCTTCTGTTGAACTTACTCCACCATCGCTAACAAAAACAATATCATAGGTCAGTAAGTCTGCAGCGCAGTCTTTACTGGTCAGAGTCAGTGTCGGGTTGGCCTTGATTTCAAAGCTTACTTCCAAACGGCTGTCGCTTACACAATTCGTGGTCGTATTCCTGGCCTCTGCATAGTAAGTGTAAACATCAACAGCCGTTTCACTGCTGGTATAACTTAAATTGCCTGAAACTAACGCTGTGCCGCCTGTGGCATCAGCATACCAGTCGATGGTTTCTCCTGCCAGTACACTGGCCGAGATGGCAACGTTAGCGTCGCCAAAACATACCGCTGCCGGTACGCCATCCGTCGGTACAGCAATCACTGGACAACTGCAGTCCGGTGCTGTTACCTCTAGATCTGTTGTACAGCCGTTTAATGTTGCGGTTAAAGTAACATCGGTGCCCGCAGGGATCCCCGTTACTGTATTTCCGCTAACTGTACCTGCTGTGCTCTCAACGGTTCCGTTGCTGGCAAAAACAATATCATAGGTCAGTAAGTCTGCAGCGCAGTCTTTACTGGTCAGAGTCAGTGTCGGGTTGGCCTTGATTTCAAAGCTTACTTCCAAACGGCTGTCGCTTACACAATTCGTGGTCGTATTCCTGGCCTCTGCATAGTAAGTGTAAACATCAACAGCCGTTTCACTGCTGGTATAACTTAAACTGCCTGAAACTAACGCTGTGCCGCCTGTGGCATCAGCATACCAGTCGATGGTTTCTCCTGCCAGTACACTGGCCGAGATGGCAACGTTAGCGTCGCCAAAACATACCGCTGCCGGTACGCCATCCGTCGGTACAGCAATCACTGGACAACTGCAGTCCGGTGCTGTTACCTCTAGATCTGTTGTACAGCCGTTTAATGTTGCGGTTAAAGTAACATCTGTTCCTGCAAGGATACCCGTTACTGTATTTCCGCTAACTGTACCTGCTGTGCTCTCAACGGTTCCGTTGCTGGCAAAAACAATATCATAGGTCAGTAAGTCTGCAGCGCAGTCTTTACTGGTCAGAGTCAGTGTCGGGTTGGCCTTGATTTCAAAGCTTACTTCCAAACGGCTGTCGCTTACACAATTCGTGGTCGTATTCCTGGCCTCTGCATAGTAAGTGTAAACATCAACAGCCGTTTCACTGCTGGTATAACTTAAATTGCCTGAAACTAACGCTGTGCCGCCTGTGGCATCAGCATACCAGTCGATGGTTTCTCCTGCCAGTACACTGGCCGAGATGGCAACGTTAGCGTCGCCAAAACATACCGCTGCCGGTACGCCATCCGTCGGTACAGCAATCACTGGACAACTGCAGTCCGGTGCTGTTACCTCTAGATCTGTTGTACAGCCGTTTAATGTTGCGGTTAAAGTAACATCGGTGCCCGCAGGGATCCCCGTTACTGTATTTCCGCTAACTGTACCTGCTGTGCTCTCAACGGTTCCGTTGCTGGCAAAAACAATATCATAGGTCAGTAAGTCTGCAGCGCAGTCTTTACTGGTCAGAGTCAGTGTCGGGTTGGCCTTGATTTCAAAGCTTACTTCCAAACGGCTGTCGCTTACACAATTCGTGGTCGTATTCCTGGCCTCTGCATAGTAAGTGTAAACATCAACAGCCGTTTCACTGCTGGTATAACTTAAACTGCCTGAAACTAACGCTGTGCCGCCTGTGGCATCAGCATACCAGTCGATGGTTTCTCCTGCCAGTACACTGGCCGAGATGGCAACGTTAGCGTCGCCAAAACATACCGCTGCCGGTACGCCATCCGTCGGTACAGCAATCACTGGACAACTGCAGTCCGGTGCTGTTACCTCTAGATCTGTTGTACAGCCGTTTAATGTTGCGGTTAAAGTAACATCTGTTCCTGCAAGGATACCCGTTACTGTATTTCCGCTAACTGTACCTGCTGTGCTCTCAACGGTTCCGTTGCTGGCAAAAACAATATCATAGGTCAGTAAGTCTGCAGCGCAGTCTTTACTGGTCAGAGTCAGTGTCGGGTTGGCCTTGATTTCAAAGCTTACTTCCAAACGGCTGTCGCTTACACAATTCGTGGTCGTATTCCTGGCCTCTGCATAGTAAGTGTAAACATCAACAGCCGTTTCACTGCTGGTATAACTTAAACTGCCTGAAACTAACGCTGTGCCGCCTGTGGCATCAGCATACCAGTCGATGGTTTCTCCTGCCAGTACACTGGCCGAGATGGCAACGTTAGCGTCGCCAAAACATACCGCTGCCGGTACGCCATCCGTCGGTACAGCAATCACTGGACAACTGCAGTCCGGTGCTGTTACCTCTAGATCTGTTGTACAGCCGTTTAATGTTGCGGTTAAAGTAACATCGGTGCCCGCAGGGATACCCGTTACTGTATTTCCGCTAACTGTACCTGCTGTGCTCTCAACGGTTCCGTTGCTGGCAAAAACAATATCATAGGTCAGTAAGTCTGCAGCGCAGTCTTTACTGGTCAGAGTCAGTGTCGGGTTGGCCTTGATTTCAAAGCTTACTTCCAAACGGCTGTCGCTTACACAATTCGTGGTCGTATTCCTGGCCTCTGCATAGTAAGTGTAAACATCAACAGCCGTTTCACTGCTGGTATAACTTAAATTGCCTGAAACTAACGCTGTGCCGCCTGTGGCATCAGCATACCAGTCGATGGTTTCTCCTGCCAGTACACTGGCCGAGATGGCAACGTTAGCGTCGCCAAAACATACCGCTGCCGGTACGCCATCCGTCGGTACAGCAATCACTGGACAACTGCAGTCCGGTGCTGTTACCTCTAGATCTGTTGTACAGCCGTTTAATGTTGCGGTTAAAGTAACATCGGTGCCCGCAGGGATCCCCGTTACTGTATTTCCGCTAACTGTACCTGCTGTGCTCTCAACGGTTCCGTTGCTGGCAAAAACAATATCATAGGTCAGTAAGTCTGCAGCGCAGTCTTTACTGGTCAGAGTCAGTGTCGGGTTGGCCTTGATTTCAAAGCTTACTTCCAAACGGCTGTCGCTTACACAATTCGTGGTCGTATTCCTGGCCTCTGCATAGTAAGTGTAAACATCAACAGCCGTTTCACTGCTGGTATAACTTAAACTGCCTGAAACTAACGCTGTGCCGCCTGTGGCATCAGCATACCAGTCGATGGTTTCTCCTGCCAGTACACTGGCCGAGATGGCAACGTTAGCGTCGCCAAAACATACCGCTGCCGGTACGCCATCCGTCGGTACAGCAATCACTGGACAACTGCAGTCCGGTGCTGTTACCTCTAGATCTGTTGTACAGCCGTTTAATGTTGCGGTTAAAGTAACATCGGTGCCCGCAGGGATACCCGTTACTGTATTTCCGCTAACTGTACCTGCTGTGCTCTCAACGGTTCCGTTGCTGGCAAAAACAATATCATAGGTCAGTAAGTCTGCAGCGCAGTCTTTACTGGTCAGAGTCAGTGTCGGGTTGGCCTTGATTTCAAAGCTTACTTCCAAACGGCTGTCGCTTACACAATTCGTGGTCGTATTCCTGGCCTCTGCATAGTAAGTGTAAACATCAACAGCCGTTTCACTGCTGGTATAACTTAAACTGCCTGAAACTAACGCTGTGCCGCCTGTGGCATCAGCATACCAGTCGATGGTTTCTCCTGCCAGTACACTGGCCGAGATGGCAACGTTAGCGTCGCCAAAACATACCGCTGCCGGTACGCCATCCGTCGGTACAGCAATCACTGGACAACTGCAGTCCGGTGCTGTTACCTCTAGATCTGTTGTACAGCCGTTTAATGTTGCGGTTAAAGTAACATCTGTTCCTGCAAGGATACCCGTTACTGTATTTCCGCTAACTGTACCTGCTGTGCTCTCAACGGTTCCGTTGCTGGCAAAAACAATATCATAGGTCAGTAAGTCTGCAGCGCAGTCTTTACTGGTCAGAGTCAGTGTCGGGTTGGCCTTGATTTCAAAGCTTACTTCCAAACGGCTGTCGCTTACACAATTCGTGGTCGTATTCCTGGCCTCTGCATAGTAAGTGTAAACATCAACAGCCGTTTCACTGCTGGTATAACTTAAACTGCCTGAAACTAACGCTGTGCCGCCTGTGGCATCAGCATACCAGTCGATGGTTTCTCCTGCCAGTACACTGGCCGAGATGGCAACGTTAGCGTCGCCAAAACATACCGCTGCCGGTACGCCATCCGTCGGTACAGCAATCACTGGACAACTGCAGTCCGGTGCTGTTACCTCTAGATCTGTTGTACAGCCGTTTAATGTTGCGGTTAAAGTAACATCGGTGCCCGCAGGGATACCCGTTACTGTATTTCCGCTAACTGTACCTGCTGTGCTCTCAACGGTTCCGTTGCTGGCAAAAACAATATCATAGGTCAGTAAGTCTGCAGCGCAGTCTTTACTGGTCAGAGTCAGTGTCGGGTTGGCCTTGATTTCAAAGCTTACTTCCAAACGGCTGTCGCTTACACAATTCGTGGTCGTATTCCTGGCCTCTGCATAGTAAGTGTAAACATCAACAGCCGTTTCACTGCTGGTATAACTTAAACTGCCTGAAACTAACGCTGTGCCGCCTGTGGCATCAGCATACCAGTCGATGGTTTCTCCTGCCAGTACACTGGCCGAGATGGCAACGTTAGCGTCGCCAAAACATACCGCTGCCGGTACGCCATCCGTCGGTACAGCAATCACTGGACAACTGCAGTCCGGTGCTGTTACCTCTAGATCTGTTGTACAGCCGTTTAATGTTGCGGTTAAAGTAACATCGGTGCCCGCAGGGATACCCGTTACTGTATTTCCGCTAACTGTACCTGCTGTGCTCTCAACGGTTCCGTTGCTGGCAAAAACAATATCATAGGTCAGTAAGTCTGCAGCGCAGTCTTTACTGGTCAGAGTCAGTGTCGGGTTGGCCTTGATTTCAAAGCTTACTTCCAAACGGCTGTCGCTTACACAATTCGTGGTCGTATTCCTGGCCTCTGCATAGTAAGTGTAAACATCAACAGCCGTTTCACTGCTGGTATAACTTAAACTGCCTGAAACTAACGCTGTGCCGCCTGTGGCATCAGCATACCAGTCGATGGTTTCTCCTGCCAGTACACTGGCCGAGATGGCAACGTTAGCGTCGCCAAAACATACCGCTGCCGGTACGCCATCCGTCGGTACAGCAATCACTGGACAACTGCAGTCCGGTGCTGTTACCTCTAGATCTGTTGTACAGCCGTTTAATGTTGCGGTTAAAGTAACATCGGTGCCCGCAGGGATACCCGTTACTGTATTTCCGCTAACTGTACCTGCTGTGCTCTCAACGGTTCCGTTGCTGGCAAAAACAATATCATAGGTCAGTAAGTCTGCAGCGCAGTCTTTACTGGTCAGAGTCAGTGTCGGGTTGGCCTTGATTTCAAAGCTTACTTCCAAACGGCTGTCGCTTACACAATTCGTGGTCGTATTCCTGGCCTCTGCATAGTAAGTGTAAACATCAACAGCCGTTTCACTGCTGGTATAACTTAAACTGCCTGAAACTAACGCTGTGCCGCCTGTGGCATCAGCATACCAGTCGATGGTTTCTCCTGCCAGTACACTGGCCGAGATGGCAACGTTAGCGTCGCCAAAACATACCGCTGCCGGTACGCCATCCGTCGGTACAGCAATCACTGGACAACTGCAGTCCGGTGCTGTTACCTCTAGATCTGTTGTACAGCCGTTTAATGTTGCGGTTAAAGTAACATCTGTTCCTGCAAGGATACCCGTTACTGTATTTCCGCTAACTGTACCTGCTGTGCTCTCAACGGTTCCGTTGCTGGCAAAAACAATATCATAGGTCAGTAAGTCTGCAGCGCAGTCTTTACTGGTCAGAGTCAGTGTCGGGTTGGCCTTGATTTCAAAGCTTACTTCCAAACGGCTGTCGCTTACACAATTCGTGGTCGTATTCCTGGCCTCTGCATAGTAAGTGTAAACATCAACAGCCGTTTCACTGCTGGTATAACTTAAACTGCCTGAAACTAACGCTGTGCCGCCTGTGGCATCAGCATACCAGTCGATGGTTTCTCCTGCCAGTACACTGGCCGAGATGGCAACGTTAGCGTCGCCAAAACATACCGCTGCCGGTACGCCATCCGTCGGTACAGCAATCACTGGACAACTGCAGTCCGGTGCTGTTACCTCTAGATCTGTTGTACAGCCGTTTAATGTTGCGGTTAAAGTAACATCGGTGCCCGCAGGGATACCCGTTACTGTATTTCCGCTAACTGTACCTGCTGTGCTCTCAACGGTTCCGTTGCTGGCAAAAACAATATCATAGGTCAGTAAGTCTGCAGCGCAGTCTTTACTGGTCAGAGTCAGTGTCGGGTTGGCCTTGATTTCAAAGCTTACTTCCAAACGGCTGTCGCTTACACAATTCGTGGTCGTATTCCTGGCCTCTGCATAGTAAGTGTAAACATCAACAGCCGTTTCACTGCTGGTATAACTTAAACTGCCTGAAACTAACGCTGTGCCGCCTGTGGCATCAGCATACCAGTCGATGGTTTCTCCTGCCAGTACACTGGCCGAGATGGCAACGTTAGCGTCGCCAAAACATACCGCTGCCGGTACGCCATCCGTCGGTACAGCAATCACTGGACAACTGCAGTCCGGTGCTGTTACCTCTAGATCTGTTGTACAGCCGTTTAATGTTGCGGTTAAAGTAACATCGGTGCCCGCAGGGATACCCGTTACTGTATTTCCGCTAACTGTACCTGCTGTGCTCTCAACGGTTCCGTTGCTGGCAAAAACAATATCATAGGTCAGTAAGTCTGCAGCGCAGTCTTTACTGGTCAGAGTCAGTGTCGGGTTGGCCTTGATTTCAAAGCTTACTTCCAAACGGCTG